>DASZCK010000342.1:0-6704 GCA_035943195.1 Steroidobacteraceae bacterium | reverse complement strand
TTGGAACGGCACTGGCATGATCAATCTCAACAGTTTAGTCACAAACCAGATACCCACGACCTTGAACCAGGCGATCGGCATCAATGACAACGGGTGGATTGTTGCAGACGGTGGCTCTAACGGCAGCTCGATTGAGGCCTATCTTCTGGTCCCCAATTCGGTAGCGACTGCCGCACCGGAAATTGATCCTGGCATGGCGGGAACCGCGCTGACACTGTTGGCGGGATTCGCGGCGATAATGGGCGGTCGCAGGCGGCCGGGACGCCGCTAGCGGGACTGATGCAGTCCGACCGCGCCGGTGGTCAGGCCGCCGCGCAGCACATAGGCATCGAAACCCCGTTCAACCAGGATGTAGGCCGCCGCGGAGCTGCGCCGGCCGGTATCGCAGTACACCACGTAGGTCGTCTTCGGATCGAGCGTCGAGAGCTTCAGGCGGATGAAGTACAGCGGGATATTCAACGATCCCTCGATACTCATGTTCTGGTGTTCGCTCGGCAGACGCACGTCCAGCCAGCGTCCGCCGCGCGCGACGATGTCGCGGGCCTGGTCATAGTTGGCCCATTGCAGCAGCGGCTCGTTCATGAGCTCGCGGAAATCGTCCTTGGCTAGGCGCATCAGCACCCCGTCGGTCACCATGGTGATGGTCGCGTTGCGCTTGGCCTCGGCGATCAGTGCCTCCTCGCCGAAGGTATCGCCGACACTGAGTTCGGCCAGCTTGATGCCATCACGGTTCAGGGGAGTCTCACGCGTCACCATGCACTGGCCCTTGACGATCACGTAGAAATAATCGCCCTCATCGCCCTGCTTGATGACCACATCCCCGGCCAGGTAGGGCACGCGCTGCATGCGCATGAAGATCGCCTGGATGTTCGCCGGCGGGATGCGATGGAAGGAACGTGTCTGCAGCAGCGTCGTCATCCAGTCATCGCCGGTGGAGCCGCCGTTCAACTGGGCCTGGAGTTCCTCGACCTCGTAGGTGCCGGTCTGGTCCCAGGTGATCATCACATCCAGCAGTTCGCTGTCGATGGACAGATAGGTAATGTCATCGACGGCGCGCGCGCTGACGGTGCGCGGCAGGTTCGGCGAGAGCGGATTGCGCGCCTCGGGGGTGCCGCCCTTGATCATGGCCACGGTGCGCTCGGCTTCGCGCAGCTCGAGCATGCCGCTCACCAGCCATACTTTGCGCTTGTCGGTGTCGCCTTCCTTGAACAGGTAGCGGCCCGCGGACATCGATCGGATGCTGACTTTCTTCGCCAGCGCCGCGATGTTCTCGCGTTTGAGTCCGTCCAGCGGTGCGAAGGTTTTGAGAACCTGAACGCTGGCTTCACGTTCTTCGGTCATTTGCACGGCTGATTATCAGTAAAAATCCGTCCCGGATGAGCCTTCGATGGTAGCACAGCGTCAGTGCTGTCCTGATACGCCGTTCACGGTTTGCAGGCCCTGTTCCAGCAGATTCCAGCCCGAATCAGGGCGAAAGCGCTCGCCATGGCGCGAGGCCAGATCGGCGAGCCGGCGCATGCAGTCGGCAACGCCGCGCGCGCGGGCATAGGCAATCGGGCCGCCGCGAAATGGCGCGAAACCGGTACCGAAAATTACCGCCGCGTCGAGCAGATCTGCGTCACTGACGACGCCTTCGCGCAGGCACGCCACGGCTTCGTTGACCATGGCGAGCATCATCCGATCGGTGGCATCCGGCGGGGGTGTGGCGCCCGCCGGCGGCTTGGTGGGATGACCCTCGTGCCAGGTGTAGAAGCCACTGCCGCTCTTGCGTCCGAGTTTGCGCGCCGCCACGAGTTCCGCGAGCCGCGGATGCTCGGGGGTCGGCTTGCCCAGTTCGCTGGCAATGATGGTGCCCACATCCTTGGCCACATCCAGCCCCACCACGTCCGCCAGTTCGATGGGGCCGACGGGCATGCCGAAATTAGTGGCCGCGGCATCGATGCCTGACAGCGACACCCCTTCTTGCGCCAGGTACATCGCCTCGTGCAGATACGGCATGAGCACCCGGTTGACCACGAAGCCGGGCGCGCTGCGACACACGATGGGCAGCTTGTCCAGGCGCCGGGTGAAGGCCACCCCGAGTGCCTGTGCCTCCGCTGAGGTGCCGGCACCGCACACCACCTCCACCAGCGGCATCTGCGAAACCGGATTGAAGAAGTGCAGCCCGACCAGACGCTCGGGGCGGGCCAGCTGTTCGGCCAGTGGCTCGAGTTTGAGACTGGAGGTGTTGGTCGCCAGCAGCGCGGTGTGCTTCATGCGCGGCTCCAGCGCGGCGTACAAGGCGCGCTTGGCGTCCAGATTCTCAAAAATGGCCTCGATGACCACATCGGCGTCGGCCACACCGGCCCCGGCTACGTCGGCGCGCAGTCGGGCACGACCTTCGGCAATCTTCTCCGGTACCCGTAGCCGTTTCTCGAACAGCTCGCCTGCACGTTTGAGGGCGGGCTCGATGAATTCGAGCGCCCGGTCCTGCAGCGTGACGTTGAAGCCGCGCAGGGCGCACCAGGCGGCGATGTCGCCCCCCATGACGCCGGCGCCGATGACATGCACGGATTTGACCTCGGCGGCCGCCCGGGAGCTTTGCGCCTTGAGCCGGTCCTGCAGCAGGAACACCCGGATCAGGTTGTGCGCGGTCGGAGTCAGGAACATGGCCGCGATGGAGCGCGCTTCCGCCTCGAAGGCGGCTTCGCCATGGGCGCCATTTCTGGCCCACAGATCGATCATGGCGTAGGGCGCCGGGTAGTGGGCGCGCGGGGCTTTCGCGCCGACCTGCTGCGCCAGCGCACGCTTGATGAATGGACGCAGCGGGGCGAGGCTCAGCAGCCGCTCCCCGAATGGCGGCTGGTGTGCGGGCGGCGGCTGCAGCACCATGCCACGCGCCGCGTCATCCAGTTCGGACGCGCCGACCAGGCGGTCAACCAGCCCGATCTTCTTGGCCTTGTCGGCACGCACCGGGCGGCCCGTGAGCATGATCTGCATGGCGGGGCGCACCCCGATCAGGCGCACGGCGCGCACGCTGCCGCCAAAGCCCGGGTGGATGCCCAGCTGCACCTCGGGCAATCCCAGCTGCAGGCGTTCATCGCCAACCGCCACGCGATAGCGGCACGCCAGCGCAAGTTCCAAGCCGCCCCCTAAGGCGAAGCCGTGGATGGCGGCGACGGTCGGGCAGGGCAGTCGCTCCAGGCGTTCGAAGGTCAGCTGACCCGCGCGTGTGAGCTCGTAGCCGGCCGCCGCGTTGGCGAGCGTGGTGAATTCGTTGATGTCCGCGCCCGCGATGAAGCCGGAGGCCTTGCCGGAACGGATGATGACCCCCCGCGGCGGGGTGCGCGCCAGGGACTGCAGCAGCGCGTCGAGCTCGCGCATTACCTGTTGAGAGAGCGTATTGGCCGAGGTTTCCGGCTTGTCGAGGGTCAGCCAGGCGATGCCCTGGCTGTCGCGTTCCATCTTCCAGGCTGAATTGCTCATGCTCTTATTCTTTGGCGGCTCATGCGGCGCTGTCGCGGCGGGCCGCGCCGGTGTTGATGTGAAAGTCGCAGATGAGTGGACGGTGGTCGGAGAAGCGTATGTCCGGAACTCGAAAATCGGTGATCTCGATGTCCGAGCTGACCAGGATGAAGTCCAGCTCGACCCGCGGAATGCGCGCCGGGAAAGAGGGCAGCTCCAGGGTGTTGGCGCTGCGCAGACCCGCGGCCCGCATGAACAGGTAGATCTCGTGATTGCCCCAGAAGGTATTGAAGTCGCCGGCCACGATCACCGGTTTGTTGGACTTGACGATGAGGTCGTGCAGCGAGCGCAGCTGGTACTGGCGATGCCGGTACTTCAGTGACAGATGCACTAGGAACACACAGACATCCTCCAGCTCCAACTCGATGATGAGACGCTTGATGCCGGTGTCGAAGTAGTGGAAGCGCTCCCCCGTCATGTGCGGCGCCGACAGGAAGGCGTTGGCCTGCTTGCGGACGATGGGGACCCACTGGTTCAACGACTGGGCGCCGTACTTGCACTCGTAGGTCGAAAAATGCCCCAGCTCGTGGGCGATGTATTCGGCCTGGTTGACCATGCCGGAGCGGATGGAGCCGGTGTCGACTTCGATCAGACCCACCACATCCGGCCTTTCCTCGCGCAGGAACTCGGTAATGCCGGTCAGGACGCGGCGGCTGGTGCGCAGGTATCCCGCGCCCGGTAACGGCAGATGAAACGCGGGCCCGGTGCCCGTCGCGTAGCGGATGTTGTAGAGAACCAGGCGCAACGGCTGCCGCTCTTGAGGCCTTTAATGGTGCTGAAGTTGTGGGATTGTACTCTCCCAGGGGTGGATTTTGCGGCCGGCTGCCTGCTGTGCGAGACTGCCGACATGTCGCAAGCAAACCCGTTTCGGGTCTTCGTCACACACGCCTGGGACAACAGTGACGACTACCTGCGCGTGTTCGAGTATCTCGAAAGCGCGAATAATTTCTTCTATAAGAACTGCAGCACGCCGGATCACATGCCGGCGGGCGACAAGGATGCGTTGCGCGAAAGCCTGCGCCAGCAGATCGCGCCGGCCGAGGTGGTGATTGCACTACCGAGTCTGGCCGAGGCCAATCGCGAGTTGCTGCAGTTTCAAATGATATTTGCCCAGGCCGCCCACAAGCCTGTGGTGCTGATGAAGAACTTCGGCAACGCCGCGCCGGTGCCCAAGGTCATCACGGAACTGGCCCACGAAATGCTGGACTGGGATGCGCGTACGCTGGTCGACGCCATCAAGCGTCAGGCGCGACACGAAGAAACCAATCGCTGGGAGACGATCGAGTTCAAACTCGACTAGCGAGTCGCTACGCCTCGAGCAGATACAGTGGCGTGGTCGAGGCCTGGCGCGACTGGGGCGAGCGGGCCATCACCGACAGCATCTGCACGACGGTCTTGGCAATATTCTCGGCCTCATGGCTGGACATCTTGCGCACCGAGGCGCGAATCGCGTCCTCGCCGCGCTGTGGTCGCTCGCGCGTCAGCGAACAGCGCACGTGGTGAAACTGTTCGCGGATTTCACGCGGCAGCTCATCCTCGGCTACACCCGAGAGATGATTGCGGTAGGCATCAGTCAGGCGGTCCTTGATCGAACCTGAGCGCGCCAGCGATAGGGTGGCTCCCTGAAACTTTTCCCACGTTGTGCTCATTGCGACCTCTTGTTGGGTTCTTATCGGGCAATTGAGTGTTGTTGTTTGAGAAGTAAACCGCGCATCGTCCGGCTTTCATTGCCGAATATACGCCGCACGTCACGAAAAACAATGTAAAACCAATTTTGCGCCAATGCCGGTGTATACTCAAGGCAGTGTCTTAGGTATCGACAGGCTTCGCTTGATTCTTAAGGCAAACCTGGCGAAATATCCGCGCCCTTTTTCGGGGCACCAGGCGTAGGCTTGGGTCGTCAGGGGGGTGCGGTGCCCTGCGGTACCCCCTGCAAAGGCGTATTATTGGGGCCAGCGTTTATAGAGGCTTGAGTCGCCGTGGATTTATTCTCTCCCAAACACATATTGATCGTTTTGCTCGTGGTGCTGATCGTTTTCGGCACCAAGAAGCTGCGCACCATCGGCTCTGATCTGGGCCAGGCGGTCCGCGGCTTCAAAGAGTCCATGAAGGAAGGGGAACGCGAGCAGGAGACCCCGCCCCAGCAGGTTGAAGCCCGCCAGCTACCTGCCCAGGAGAAGGCCGCCGCCCCGGCCGAGAAGGCCTCGACCACCGAGAAGACTTCGGTCTGAAGTCCTTGTTGCGACGGCTGTCGGCCGCGCCACGCTCCACCGTTTCAGGCTACTCAGCGCGCACAACTGTTGTGCACTGCGCTCGTGCTGGCGTCTAGCCGGATCCACGCCGGTCGCGCTCACGTATCATCAGGGCGGCGATGCATTCGAGGGGGTTGAATGATGAAAGCGAGGTTTTGGGCCGGACCGGCCCTGATGGCCTGCCTGGCTGCGCAAACCGTGACCGCCGCATCTGACACCAGCCTGTCGCAAACCGTCGCCGCGCTGCAGGCGCGCGTGACCGCGCTGCGGGACATCAATGACATCAAGCGTCTCCAGCGCGCGTATGGCTACTACATCGATGTGGGTCAATGGGACCAGGTGGCCAAGCTGTTCGCGCACAATGCCACCCTTGAGATCGGCCTCGATGGGGTATACCGGGGGCAGGAGCGGATTCGCCAGTATTTCCTGACCCTGGGTGGCGGCCACACCGGACTGGCGCCCGGGCAGGTCAATCAGTACCTGCAGCTCATGCCGGTGATCAACCTGGCGCCGGATGGCCTCACGGCCAAGGGAACTTGGCGCGCCGTCATTCTGGCGGGCCAGCCCGGCAAGGGCGCGTGGTGGGGCGAGGGTCCCTACGAAAATGAATACGTGAAGGAGGACGGCGTCTGGAAGATCAGTGCCCTGCACTGGTACCAGACGCTCATGACGCCCTACGGCCAGGGCGGCTGGGCACGCAACCCCGATGCCAATGGCGGACATTACGCGCCTGCCACGCTCGCGCCCGATGCGCCGCCAACCGAACAGTACAAGGTCTGGCCCGGTGCCCATGTGCCGCATTTTCATTTCATGAACCAGGCGCCGAGTCTGCGTACCGATGGCGCCCTGGGCAGCGTGGGCTCTGTGCCCACCGTGCACTGGGACGACGCGCAGCTGCAGCGGCAGATCACGCTCCTGGCCCATGATCTGCAGCGGCTGGAGGATCAG
>DASZCK010000341.1:0-90688 GCA_035943195.1 Steroidobacteraceae bacterium | reverse complement strand
GCGGCCGCGCAGGCAGCGCGGGGCAGTGCGGAAAGGAATCCTTTGGCGGACGGCACGGCCACAATCGGCAGAATGACTAACAG
This sequence comes from Steroidobacteraceae bacterium, assembly GCA_035943195.1. GTDB lineage: Bacteria > Pseudomonadota > Gammaproteobacteria > Steroidobacterales > Steroidobacteraceae > DAIDKA01. The sequence continues at coordinate 90,605 of DASZCK010000341.1, read as the reverse complement.
CAAGGAGACGAGGATGGCTGCAATCAAGGCCGCGTCCGCCCAAGGTATCCACGGTGTCTCACCTTGTTCTTGACCTCGCGCTTCGCGCTCGATCCGCATGGCCAGCATCGCGGCGCCAAACCCCGCGATGACACTGGCAACGGTGGCGAGTGTGGCATCGTCGGGCATTTGTCTACGGAGGCGTTGGCTGATGCCGGCCGCGCGGAGGGGTGCGCTTCATCTGCGCGGCCCGGCACGTGCGCCCGGCCACAGCGCCTATCGGCTTGCGGTCTGCCCGTCGCTGCTGGCCAGTGACTTGATCTTTTGCAGATGCTCTTCCAGCGTCGGCAATGTGGCCGCAGCGAAGGCCTTGGCATCCGGATCCTGGCCCGAGATGGACTCGCGCTTGAATTCGGCGATGTCCTGCTCGTGATCTTTGATCATGTCCTTAATGTAGGACTTATCAAAGGCGCTTCCGGACAATACCTCCAGCTTCGCCTTGGTTGCCATTTCAGCGGCGCCAGCCTTTTTGGGCAAAGTCATGTGTTTAGACTCGGCGACGGCGCGCAACTTCTCATTGGCTGCGGAATGATCCTTCACCATCAAAGCGCCGAACTCCTGCACGGCGGGGTTGTGCGACTTCTTGGCGGCCAAATTGCCCAGTTCCACCTCGGAAATGCCGCCTTGGGCAGCGTGCTTGTAAAAGTTCGAATCGGGATCCGTGGCGGCCAGAGCGCACACCGGTAGAACGACGAGTGAAGCAATGAGTAGACGTTTCATGGTGGTTCCTCCATCGACGAGATTTGCGGTCGATTAGACCCGAGGGCCGATCCGAGGACCATCGGAGGTGCGCCAGCGCCGGCGGTGGGCAGGCGCCGACACAGAGTACCTCGCCGAACACTTCCTCAGTCGCAAAGAATGCTCCGGTCGCCCAGAGCGGCGCCGTCACAGGCTGAGAATTGCCAGTACAGCTTTCGGCTCTGATAGCGGCGCAGAGGCGGTGATGCCGCCTCCTTTATCGGTCGACCGCTTTCGTGATCGACAGCTACACCGCTGTGCGTGAAAAAACTTCAGAAGATGGTTGCGGCAAGGCGTAGTAAGCCATATTTCCGAGCAGCGCTGTCCCAGCCGCTCTTGGACATTCTTCGGCGTGTTGTGCCTGGCTAGTTCGCATCGGTAATGGTTTGCGCCACTCCAGATAGCCTGGCGACTACATCCGATGTCCCCCGTCTCAATTTCACGGTAGACGTCCGAATGGATATTTTACGAATGCACGCGTGAAATGCGAGTACGCAGCAGTGCATACGACGTGGCTGTCATGGCGAATAAGGTGCCAGCGTGTAGCGCCGCCGCAGCAAATGTCGCGGCGGAATTCACATGTCCATCCACAAAGACAAGCCCTGCAAGCGAGTACGACGTGTCGCCGGCATGCCCGCCTGCAGGCGGAACCACGTGCATGTGAAAACCGAAACAACCGCTGAACACAGCCATGAATCCCAGGCCCACCCAAATCCAACCCGAGGCGAGTCGCTGGCGCAATGCCACGGTGATGCAGCTTGCCGATAGCACCCCCACGACCACATAGTTAATGACGACGTTCGCGAGGTCGAGGAGGGTCCGATAATTGGCGGGCATTTCGGCGGGCGTCAATCCCTGCACCGGCCACAGCAGGCGTATCAGCAACAGAGCACTCAGGAATGTCGCGGCCACCAACAGCAGTGTCGGCCACATCACAAAGACCATCCAAGGAGCCCTCGCTGCGAGGGAAAGTCGCGGGACACTTTGGATCATTGCCTGCGCCAGCTCCGCGTCTCCTCCTAGCAGGAGCATGGCGCGGCCATGGGCTTGAGTGGCGTTCAGTCCCGATGCGCGTCCGCACTCTGCCAAGTCAGACAGGTGCTCGCGCAATTCCACCACATAGCGCCGTACCCGGCGCGGTGCGATACCGGCGCGCAACAGTTGCTCGCGCAGAGAATCAAAGCTCCGGAGCATGTCGGGCTCCTTTCAACGCCGAGTGTATGGCCTCAGCCAGTGAGGTCCAGGTTTGCGCGAGCTGACCGTAGCGTCGCGCCCCCTTGGCCGTCAACGTGTAATACACCCGGCTACGGCCCCCGACCAGCTTGCGCCGCGACGTCAATGCCCCCTCCTCTTCCAGGTGATGCAGCAGGGGATACACCACACCCTCACCGAAGCTGATTACCTCGGCCGTCTCGGTCTTTATCGCCTCGACGATCTCATAGCCATACATCTCGCGATCCTGCAAAAGACGCAGGACCATCAGTTCGGGGACACCCGCCATGAAGTTCGGATTCGGGTCACGTGCCACTTTCACACCTCGAGGTTCAAGGTATAATACATCGAGCTACAAGGTATGCAAGCTCTGACGGTGCCAACGCAGTTATTCGGGGGAAGGCCAGTGGTCGCGGCAATTTCAATGCGCAAGGTCGTGAAGAGCTACAAGACCAGGGGCCAACCTGCGGTTTCGGTGCTTCGCGGCCTGGACCTCGACATATCGCAGGGCGACTTCGTGGCACTGATGGGGCCATCGGGTTCCGGGAAAACCACGATCTTGAATCTCATGGGCGGCATCGATCGACCGGATGCAGGCGAAGTAATGGTCGCCGGACACCATTTGGAGGGTCTTTCGAGCGATGAGCTCGGTACCTGGCGTTCCAGCAACGTGGGTTTTGTCTTCCAATCCTACCATCTCATGCCGATGCTCTCGGCCGCGGCAAATGTCGAACTGCCGCTGCTGTTGACGACCCTATCCCGGGCCGAGCGGCGCGCCCACGTCGAAACCGTGTTGAAGGTCGTTGGGTTGTTGGACCGCGCCACCCATAAGCCAAGCCAGCTTTCGGGTGGCCAGCAGCAACGGGTCGGTATCGCCAGGGCGCTGGTCGCGGATCCGATATTACTGCTTTGTGATGAGCCGACCGGCGACCTGGACCGCACTACCGCGGATGAAATTCTCTCCCTGCTTAAAACCCTGAACCAGAACGCCGGCAAAACCATAGTCATGGTCACACACGATCAGAAGGCCGCGGACTTCGGGACGCGCCAGTTCCACTTCGACAAGGGTGAATTGCTGGAGCCGTCGACCGAAGACGGCCGATGAAATACCTGTCATTCATATGGGCCAATCTGTGGCGAAAACCGCTACGGACCGCATTCACATTCAGTTCAGTCGTACTTGCGTTTGTCCTGCTGGGACTGGTTCTGGGATTCAAGGCAAGCCTTCAGCAGCCAGCCGAGAGTGCTCGAGCGGATCGAATCTATACCGCTGCCCGATTCACCGGATCGTTGCGGCTTGCACAGATGCAGCAAATATCGCTGTTACCTGGGGTGCGTCGTATCGGCGCACTGGACGTGATAGCAGGCTCCTACCAGCGCGCCGCCAATAAGGTCGTGGTACTGATGCCCGGCCCCGGCATGCGCGAGGTATTTCCGGAGTTACCCCTGACAGCCCAGCAGTGGCAGATGCTCAAGACGATGCGGGCAGGGGTTTTCGTCAGTCATCTGCTCGCCGAGAAGTTCGCACTGAAGGCAGGGGCCGCATTCCCGGTGACTACCTCAGGTCTTCCCAGGGCGGACGGAGCCAATGCCTGGTCATTCGAAGTCCTGGGCGTGGTGCCGGACATTTCCCTGTTGCCAGTCGGCTACGCCCTCGGCAACTTTGACTATCTGGATCAGTCGCGCCCGATGGGCGATCGAGGTGAAGTCCAGCAATTCTGGCTGCTGGCCGCGGATGTAAGCCAGGTCGATACGCTGATGAAGCTGATCGACACCGCTTTCGGCAATTCATCAGTGCCCACCAGGAGCGTTTCCGAAAAGGCCCTGCTCCAGGGCAACGGCGGCAGTGGCAGTGATGCGATCGCGGCGCTCATGGGCCTTGCATCCGTGGGAGTGATCATGATCATGGTCGTGACCGCCAATGCGATGCGACACTCGATCCTGGAGCGCAATACCGAACTTGCGGTTTTGAAGACGCTGGGGTTTTCCAATGCGACGATTATGGGCCTCATTCTCACTGAAGCGGCTCTTCCCTGCCTATCCGGTGGCCTCTTTGGCCTGTTGATTGCGGCTCTGACCGCGGCGGCCTCGCCGCTGCTGCTCCCGGCCGATGTCACGCTGCCCGTGCCGCAGGTCAATTTCGAGGTCGTCACCTTGGGGACAGGTGCGGCACTGCTCATAGCCTTGGTGGCGGCAACAGTGCCCGTCATGCGGATCACACGGCTTGATGTGGCCGCGGCGCTCGCGAGGATTTGAATGGGTCGCTTACGGCAGATCAGAATTATCGCGCTGCTGAGCCTGCGAAGCCTCCATACGCGTATTAGATCGTCCTGGGTGATCGTCGCAGCCCTGACGCTCGTGAGCGTCGTCCTGTTATCGACCTTGTCAGGGGCCGAGGGCATCAAACTGGCTTACGTTGATGCCGGGCACGAGGATAGAGCCATGGTTCTCTCCGCTGGCGCCGATCGGGAATACTCCTCCTCGATACCGGAGTCCTCGCTCAGCTTAATTCGCAATGCTCCGGGCATCCGGAAGGCACGTGACCGCACGCCACTGCTGGATGCGCAGATCTACACAATCTATGGCCCCCTCACAAAAAGGTCGAGCCAGAAGCCCGGGTACACCGGCGTCAGAGGGATCGGCCCGAAGGGTCTTGAGATGAGTCCCGAAATCAAGATTGTAGACGGCCGCGCCTATGAGCCTGGCACACGTGAGGTTCTCGTTGGCACGACGGCGCGCCGCAAGTTCACCCATGTCGAGCTGGGCGACAAAATTAAGTTGCTGGACGGGGGCGACTGGACCGTTGTCGGGCATTTCTCAACGGCTAGCTTCATAGACGGGGATATCGTCATGGATCCGCTGATCATGGCGTCCGCCCTGAAGAGACCCGGATTCAGCTCGGTGCTGATAGGTCTGGTGAGGCCCGAGTCATTCGCCGAACTGGACCGGGCGCTGACGGCAAATCCGGCACTTTCAGTAACCGTTGAACGGCAGTCGGACTACTGGCTTCGGCAGTTGGCAAGTCTCCCCTCCACACCCCTGATCGTCGCCTACGTGGTCAGCGTTTTATTGGCCGCGGGAGCTTCCTCCGGAATCATGCACACCATGCAGGCGACCGTCAGTTCCAGAGCCAAAGAAATTGCCATATTGCGCGCCGTGGGCTTTGGCGGACTTCCGGTGGCGGTCTCCATGGTCTTTGAGGCGATGACCTTTGCCTGTGTGGGCGCAGCTATCGGCACTGCGATCGATTGGCTTTGGCTGGATGGCTATGCCTACAACGGTGCCTACGGCGTGTTCAGAATGGAAGTCACCCCCCATTTGCTGGCGGTTGCAGTGGGCTGGGCGCTGGTTACGGCGTTTCTTGGGGCCATAGCGCCGGCAGCCCAGGAGGCTCGCGTGGCCGTGGTGGATGCACTTGGCCGCGCTTAGGCACATTGATTCCGATCAAATGATATGCGCCGCTTGATACAAATAGGAATTGTCGGTCTGCTGAGTCTTCGCAGCCTACATAGTCGGCTGAGGTCATCATGGGTAATCGTGCTGGCACTGATGTGCATTTCGGTGGTCTTGTTGTCCATGCTATCCATGAGGGAGGGGATCAAGCGGGACTATCTTGGCGTGGGCCACGCCGATCGAGCGGTCATTACTTCCGCAGGCTCCGTGCGCGAACCCAGCAGCGTCGTTCCAATATCATGGCTCGACCCAATCCTTCAAGCGCCGGGAATCCGCCGGCAACTCGACGGCGCGCCTTTGGTTGACCCGGAGGTCTACGGTTTTTTCGGCGAACTCACGCTGCGCAGCGGCGGCGATGGGGCCACCGAGGTACGGGGGATGGGCTCGAAGGGGCTGCGGATGAGCCCGGAAATCAAGATAGTCGATGGACGAGAATATCGTCCCGGTACACGGGAGGTTCTGGTGGGCGTGCTGGCACAACAGAAGTTCTCCGGCATGGAGCTCGGCGACAGGATCGTAATGGTCGACGGCGGAAAAACGCTCGAAGGCGGAAAGTGGACTGTCGTCGGCCATTTCTCAACTGGCAGCTTCATGGACGGCGACTTGATCGCTGATCCACAGGTGATGCTGGGCGCCCTCGGAAGATCCACCTATAACACTGTCTTGGTCGCCTTACAGTCCACGCAATCGCTGGCAGCACTCCAGAATGCCCTGGCGACCAACCCGGCGCTTTCCGTGACAGTCGAACGGCAATCAGACTTTTGGCTGCGGCAATATCACAATCTTCCGAATGCCATGCTGATTTTGGATTACCTGGTAAGCGCCCTGTTGGCGTCCGGCGCAATCTCTGGAATCTTGCACACGATGCACGCAACCATCAGTGCCAGAGCCAAGGAAATAGCAATTCTGCGTGCGGTAGGCTTTGGCGGACTCCCCATCGCCATCGCTATCGTCCTTGAAGCGATGTTCTTCGCCAGTATTGGCGCGGTTTTGGGAACGGCGATTGACTGGCTGTGGCTCAATGGCTACGAAGTCACCGGAGCCTATGGCGTATTCAGAATTGCCGTCACACCCTATCTGCTCGGAGTGGCGGTGGCCTGGGCGCTCGTGATAGCACTGATTGGAGCCATTGCGCCTGCGGCACATGAAGCCCGCTTGGCGGTAGTGGACGCGCTTGGCAGGGCTTAGATTGGACCGCTAGGGACTGGTGCGCGCTGTGTCACAGCCTAACCTAGAGCTTGGTAGCTCGGTGCCGAGCGTGTAGCAGTGATGGCCCCTTTCGCAGAACACGTCGTACCGCCCGCCTCGCAGGACGATTGGTGCTGCGAACCGCCAGCCGTAAACCTCCCAGCGTGAACGTTACCTTTACTGTAAAGAGCTGTTGTCCCTAATTCGTCGGCCGCTGGTTCGGCTCCAAAACAATATCCAATTAAAACAATATGTTAGTGATCCGCGACCACCGCCCTGCGGCCGCTAACAGGCACGTTCCAAGCCTGAACTACGGCCAAGGCACAGGGTCTAGAAGCGCGGTGACGCTACTGACAGCGTTCCTGCTACGGGCTGCATGCCCCGTGAGCTGCCCGCTGCACCAAAGTGTTGTGCAGTGAGCAAGCCGGATGCCTGCTGCACCACGTACTACAATCTGACCACGGAAGGCGCGACCTCTCTGGCGGTGGGGGGCCGTTTGGCTGTACCCGCTTTGGTCATCGTTCTTGCGCAGGAAGGTTATGCGGTTAATGACTCTGTTAAAGCCCGCTTCCCATGGCATGTTCATGCTCGCGTGCGTCATTGTTTTCGCACACGCCACCGTTGCCCAGGCCGGCACGGTGGACGGCGCAGCGCTGATCGGCAAGTACTGCGCCACCTGTCACAACCCCGATGACTATGCTGGCGGGATCGATTTTCTCGGCGCCAGTCCGGCGACCATCGCCGCCACGCCGGATATCGGCGAGAAAATGATCAAACGCCTGCGCGCCGGCATGATGCCGCCGGTGGGTAAGGAGCGCCCGCCATACGATACGGTGCAGATGCTGGCGCAGAGCGTGGAACAGAGCATCGACAAGATTGCCGCCACCAAGGGTGCCCACTTGCCGGCACCGGGCCTGCATCGCCTGAACCGTACCGAATACACCAACGCGATCCGCGATCTGCTGGCGCTCGACATCGACGCCGGCAAGTTCCTGCCGTCGGATGACTCCAGTCACGGCTTCGACAACATGGCGGGTACGCTGACGACGTCGCCGGCGCTGATGGAAGCGTATCTGTCGGCGGCGGGCAACATCAGCCGTCTGGCCATCGGCACCGAAACGGCGCCGACGCTGGCGGTGTTCGACGCGCCGCACGACACCAGCCAGAACGAATACGTCGAAGGCCTGCCGTTCGGCACCCGCGGCGGCATGCTGATCAAACACGAATTCCCCGCCGACGGCGAGTACACGCTGACCGTGAAGGGCATGACCGGTTACTTCACTGCGGTACTCGGTAACGTCAAAGGCGAAAAACTGGAAGTCACGGTCGACGGCAAACGCGTGTACCTGTACGACTGGGACAAGGAAATCGCCACCAAGCGCAGTGATGGTGGCAAGACCCCTCCCGTGCCGATCAAGGCCGGCTTTCACCGTATCGGCGTGGCGTTCCTCGCCACCAGCGATCTGCCCGACACCGCAATCGACAAATCCTTCCAGCGCACGATGAACTCGCCCGGGTCGATTTCCGGTTACACGTTCTATCCGCACGTGGGCCAGGTGTTCATCGAAGGCCCTTTCAAGGGCACGGTCGCCACTGATACGCAAAGCCGGCGCAAGATTTTCGAGTGCTACCCGCAGAACGTCGGCGAGGAAGCCAGCTGCGCACGCAAGATCATCACGACCTTGACCACCAAGGCCTTCCGCCGTCCGGCCAACGACGCCGACATCAAGGTCATGACCGCCTTCTACCGCAGCGGCCGTGAAGAGGGCGGCAAATTCGACAGCGGCATTGAAGCTGTGATCCAGCGCATCCTCACCGATCCGGATTTCATATACCGCTCTGAGATCGAGCCGACCAAGGTAGCGGCAGGCACTCCCTACCAGATCAGCGACCTCGAACTGGCGTCGCGTCTGTCCTTCTTCCTGTGGAGCAGCATTCCTGACACGGAGCTGCTGAATCTCGCCTCCGCCAACAAGCTGCATGAGCCGAAAGTCCTGAAACAGCAGGTCGACCGCATGATCGCCGATCCGCGTTCGCAGGCGCTGGTGCAGAATTTTACCGGACAGTGGCTGAATATCCGCGGCATGGCCGCCAGCGAGCCGGCGGTGAATATGTTCCCCGATTTCGACAGCACGCTGCGCGATGCGTTCAGGACCGAAGTCCAAATGTTCTTCGCCAGCATCATTCATGAAGACCGCAGCGTGGACGATTTGCTGACGGCCGATTACACCTTCGTCAACGAGCGTCTCGCCAAGCACTACGGCATCCCCGACATCTACGGCCCGCAGTTCCGCCGCGTCAAACTGGGGCCCGATCAGGACATGCGAAAAGGCCTTCTGGGCAAGGGCGCGTTGATGACCATTACCTCGGAGGCGGCGCGTACCTCGCCGGTGAAGCGTGGCAAATGGTTCCTGCAGACCTTCCTCGGGGTAAGTCCGCCGGATCCGCCGCCTGGCGTGGTAATCAAATTGGACCAGAAGGCCGGTGAAACCCCGAAGACCATGCGTGAGCGCCTGAAGATACATAGCATCAACGCGACCTGCGCCACCTGTCACAAGATGTTTGAACCACTGGGCTTGGCGATGGAGAACTTCGACGCCGTGGGCAAGTGGCGCACGACTGAGGCCGGCGGCCCGGTCGACTCGGTCGGCATCGTCACCGACGGCACTCGCGTCGAGGGCATCAAGGGTCTGCGTGACCTCGCGGTGCGCAAGCGCGAAATGTTCGTGGAAGTGGTGACCGAGAACCTACTGACCTATGCAATTGGTCGTGGCCTCGATTACCACGACATGCCGCTGGTCCGTTCCCTAGTGCACAACGCGGCGAAGGACAATTACAAGTTTTCGTCGCTGATCATGGGGGTGGTCCAGAGTCCGCCCTTTACCATGAACATGAAATCTCTCCCAGCTTCGATGTCAGCCGCAAATTCAGTTAGGAAGGAGTGAACCCGTGTTTATTACGAAAAAGCACATTAGCCGTCGCGCGGTCTTGCGCGGCGTCGGCACTACGCTCGCCCTTCCTTTGCTGGATGCAATGCTTCCCGCGATGACGGCACAGGCAAAAACCGCGGCAAATACACCGCCGCGCTTCTTCGGCGGCTTCGTGCCGCACGGCGCGGCACCGGGCTATTGGATTCCCGAGAAAGTCGGCGCGTTGCCGGACGAACTGCCGTTCAACTGGAAACCGATGGAGCCATTTCGCAAACACCTGAATATTCTGACCGGCCTGCACTCGCGCTCGTCCGAGCCGCCTCCGGGTGAAACCGGTGCCGACCACTGGGTCGCTGCCGCGTTCCTGTGTGCGCAGAAGCCGCGCAAGACCTCCGGTGCCGACGTTTATGCCGGCCAGACCATCGACCAGGTCATTGCCGCCAAGTACGGCCAGGAAACCCTTCTGCCGTCGGTGGAAATTTCAGTGGAAGACCCGGGCTCGGGTTCGAGCAACTGCGGCGAAGGTTACAGCTGCGTCTATACCAATACGATCGCCTGGGCATCGCCGACCACGCCGTTGCCGATGGAACTGAACCCGCAGGTCGTCTTCGAGCGCATGTTCGGCAGCGGCAGCACCGCCGCGCAACGCGTGGAGCGCCGCGAGCGCAACCAGAGCATCCTCGATTCGATCAATGACAAGATCAAAGGTATGCGCACTGAGATCAGTGTGCCGGACCGTTCACGTCTGGATGCCTTCACCGACAACGTGCGCGAAATCGAGCGGCGCATGCAGATCGCCGCCAAAGCGACCACCGCCGCACCGCAAAACTTCGCAGTGCCCCCGGGCATTCCGCAGTCGTTCGATGAGCACATCAAGATCATGTTCGACCTGCTCACCCTCGCCTTCCAGGCCGACATCACGCGTGCCAGCACCATGCTGTTCGCGCGCGATCTCACCGGCCGCGTCTATCCTGAATGCGAGTCGCCGACGCTGGGATTCCATGGCGCCTCGCACCACGGTGAGGATCCGAATCTGATCAAGCAACTGTCGAAGATCAACCAATATCACGTGAAAGTGTTGGCCTACTTCGTCAACAAACTGGCCAACACCAACGATGGCGACGGCTCGCTGCTCGATCATTCGCTGCTGCTGTTCGGCAGCAACATGGGCAATCCAAACCAGCACGTGCACTACGACGTGCCGCACATCCTGATCGGCGGCAACAATGGCAAACTGCAAGGCGGCCGCCACCTGGCGTTTCCGACCAAGCAGGTACCGACCGGCAACCTGCTGTTGAGCATTCTCGACCAGTTCGACATCCACCGGGACAGCTTTGGTGATAGCACCGGACGTCTGCCCGGGCTGGTGTGAAGGGGTCGGTGAAGAACAGCTATGCGTAGCTTTGCATTGACGACTCTCGCGGCCGTGTTGCTCGCGGCGACGGCCGGCACTGCGTTCGCGCAAGCTGACCTTGCCGGTGCCGCAAGCCAGGGCAACAAGACGGAAGTCGAGCGCCTGCTGAAAAGCGGCGCCGACGTGAATGCCCAACAGGCCGATGGCGCCACTGCCCTGCAATGGGCCGCCTATCGCGGCGATGCAAAACTGGCCGAACTGCTGCTGAAGGCCGGCGCCAAGCCGGACTTGGCCAATCACGATGGGGCCACGCCGCTGTGGCTGGCGGCGGACCGCGGTGATGCCGCGGTCATTGAAGCATTACTCAAGGGCGGTGCCGATGCCAACGAACAGCTGCCGCTCGGCCGCCGTCCGCTGATGCTGGCCGCACGCTCGGGCAGTGTCGATGCCGTGCATGCATTGATAGAGCACGGCGCCGATGTGAACGCCAGTGAATCCGAACGTGGTACCACCGCGTTGATGCAGGCGGCCGACCAGGGCCATGCCGACGTATTGAAGGAATTGATCAAGCACGGCGCCAAGGTCGCGGCCTTGTCCAAAGCGGTGATGCGCGATGGGCGCACGGCAGCCTTGGGCAACGCCGAAGATCCCCGCCGCGCGGTCCGTCAGCAGGCCATCGCGGTACTGTGCGAGGCGAAGCCACCCGATCTGCAACAGGTGAGAATCCAGCGCGAAATATTGATTGGCGCCAGCCAGAACAATCTTCCTGACGCCGATTTGTGCAAAGGGATACAACGCAGGGGCTTGGGCTTCGTTACCGTGGCCGGCGCCGGTGGCAACGCTGGCGCTGGTGTGGGTGGGGAAGTGGCTTTTGAACTGGATGCGAGTGGCAACCCGGTTCTGGATGCCAATGGCGAGCCGGTTCCTGTCAGTACCGGCCGTGGCCGCCGTCCCCCGGCGCGCAATCCCGATGGGGGTGCGTTGACCGCGCTGGTGTATGCCGCGCGTACCGGCAGCATCGATGCTGCGCGCGTGCTGCTGGAAGGTGGCGCCGATGTGAACCAGACGACCAACTACGGCTGGACTCCGCTGTTGGCTGCCACGCAGAACTCGAACTATCAGATGGCGAAGTTCCTCATCGAGCACGGCGCCAATGTAAATCTGGCCAACAAGGGGGGCTGGTCCCCCCTGTATCTGGCCGTCGACAACCGCAATATCGAAGGCGGCGACTACCCGACGCGCACGGCCGACATGGACAGCCTCGCGTACATCACGTATCTGCTCGACAAGGGCGCCGACGTGAATTGGCGCATCACCGAGAGCACGGAAACGCGCACCGTATTCACCAATCAGTGGTTGGACGAAAACGGTGCCACGGCGTTCCTGCGTGCAGCGCAATCCGGCGATCTAGAATTGCTGAAGCTGCTGGTCGCCCGCGGTGCTGACCCGAAAATCAATACCAAGCTGGGCGTCACGCCGCTGGCGGCGGCTGCCGGCATCGGCTGGGTAGAGGGCATTACCAAGGAACGCTCCCCCGCGGAGACGGTCGAGGTCGTAAAGTATTTGCTGTCGCTCGGCATCGATCCCAACTTCCAGGCCGACACCGGCCGGGTGGCATTGCACGGCGCCGCGCACAAGGGAGCGACTGAGGTGGTGAAAGTGTTGGTGGCAGCGGGCGCCAGGATGGATGTGCGCGATTTCGGCAACACCGACAACCGCGGCAGCCCCTCGATTTCGACCCACACCTGGCAGCCGATCGATTATGCCGACGGGCTCGTGCGCGTTGGCGTGCAATCGGCGATTCCGCATCCGGAGACCTCCAAGGTATTGCGTGAGTTGATGATCAAAGCGGGCCTCAAGGTACCGCCGGAAGGCCGTACGCTCGAATCGCTGTGTATCGTCGATGTGTGCCAACCGGGATACGATCCAATCAGCATCAATAACGGAGCCGATCCGCCATCACATGCTGTGGGGGCGGAATGAACTGCTGCTGTACCGCCTGAAACGCCGGCAGCGCCTCGCAGTGCTGGCCGTGAGCCGCCAGGCTCGGCCACCTCGCATCATCGGACAGTGGCGCGTGGGCCTCGCGCAAGATGCGTAACGCACAGGCAACCGCGATATCGGCATGACCGATCGAGGCACCAAACCAATAGACCGAGGTGCGGTGGCCCCGGTCGGCTTCGAGCACATCCAGCACCGAGCTGATCTGAGACCGGCAGCGAGCGATCCAGACATCTGACGTCTCGCGATGCAGAACACGCTCGTAAATCAGGCTGACCACCTTGTCGGAAAGTCCCGTGGCCAACGCACAGGTTTTCAGTGCCTGCCGGCGCTCCAGGCCGGATACCGCGATCAACGCCTTGGCGGGGCCCACGCGTTCATCGAGATAGTCGAGAATGGCCCCGCTTTCGATCAGCACCTCGCCGTCATCCAACACCAAAGTCGGAACCCGGCGCAGCGGATTGAAGGGAACGATCTTGTCAGCGTCGCCGAATGTTGACCAGGGCCGATGTTCGTACTCAAGTCGGTAGAGCCGGAGTGCAATAGCCACACGGCGAACGAAGGGAGAATCGAACTGGCCGATCAGGATCATGCGCAATGCACTTAACTGTCCGGTAAGACTGCCGCGGCGCTGACGGCCTCGACCTGCCAGGCAGCGTGGCACAAGAAGTGCAATGCCCAGGAGCGGATTTTATCTTCGCTTCGGACGCTGATCATGTAATGGAAATCACCGTGCGGGATTTGTCCGCCGCAGAGAGCGCACGGGCCGTTGTTGCCGCCCAGGCCCTGTACCTCAGCGGGGGCAACGGTCGCCGGCAACACGCCACTGCAGATCCGCTCTTTCGCCAACGCACGCCAACTGGCGAAGAGGTTATCCAAGTCACTCATCTACTTCTTCCGGCCGCGCGACCAATTTGAGATTGCAATGGCATGCGCTTACTGCTCTGCCAATGCCGCGATTCATTCGGCTACGGTAGGGCTATCCTACTACGAGCGGCTGCCGCCCTTCCAGGAACCACTCCCAGCATTTGCCTGCGGTCTCGAGACCACACGTGCGTTCGAACTGCTCTAATACTGTGCAATCTTGATCTCGGCGGGGGGTTCTGCACTGGCCTTAGCCAGTTTTTCCTGAGCCACCGCCAGCGCTGTGCGGTCAGCCCGAACGACAGCACCTGCGCTCTCAACTGCGGCAATACTCGCATCAAGATCATTGCGAGATCCACCGTGTGCAGCAAGGCGCTTGGCGGCCTGCCCGCGTTCCCTGATCGCAAACTCATAACGCCACTGTGCCTTGGCGAGATCGGCACGCGCCTTCTCAAATGCGGTCTGGTACGGATTCGCAGAACTTAATGCTGCCTGGGATGCGGACTCGGCGGGCGGAGTCGCCGCATGACCGGGCCGACTTGCTTCAACGCCCGCAGCAAACAGTAGAGCGGCAGCTACTGCGCCGACTGTAATGCCCTCGGCATATCGATTCATCACCATCTCCTGTCCAAGGTGGGTGACGAAGTATCGAATTGTGCATCGAATTGGGCCATTCGCCGGGCGCGAGATGTTGCGAACGCCGTATACAGGAGAAAAGTCTCCCCCTTTCGAGGGAGACGGAGCCGCTCAATTGCTCATGCGCCAAACCGAGCGGTCGCCCCAACTCGCCAAGGCCGCCGCCGCCCAAGCGGTCGGCTTGTCCTTGTGGCATACGTTGCAGGCATTGGGGATCTTCAGGCTGTCGGTTTGCGCCGGCGTGACGAAGTGAAAAGTGTGGCTACTGACGTTTACATCGGCGATGGTCTGTTCGATCGCTGGCATGTGACAGGCCACGCACTGACTGCCTGGGCTGCCCGCCTTGTGATGCGTGTGAGCCTCAATTGACTGTGCGTGAGGGCCATTTTGAGTATTCGGGCCATGACAGGTCAGACACACTTCAGTCACGGGCTTGCGTAGCATCGCCTGATTCGGCGTGCCGTGGGGATCATGACACGAAAAGCAGGTGACGCCTCTGGTGTACATCAGGCTTTGCACGAAGTCGTTTCCCTGCATCCGGTTTTTGTGCGCCGTGCCGTCCGGAAAATGCGTAAAGGTGAGGGTCCCCAGAAGGTGGGGCTCAAGTTTCCAGAAGTCTGCAAGCCTCAGTCCCACATTGAAACCAACTGGCCAGTCGTAATACTTGCCTTCAATGGGGTTCTTAAGCGGTTGGCCCTGCGAATGGCACTGAATGCAGGTGTCGTTTGCCTGAACATAGTCCATTCGTGATGGGTTGATGATGTTATCGCGAGTCGGATGCTCCACGTGCGCAGAGCCAGTTCCGTGGCAACGCTCGCAGCCGACGTTCCACTCCGCGACGGTGTTGTTCTCGATGTTGTAACCCACGGAATGGCAACCGTCACACAGTGGTCCGGTCGGCCGTTTGGAATTATCTCCCGGATCAGGGTAATGAGGCGCCCACCAGTCGCCCGTGTCGGGAACGTGATACGCACGCCAGATTTTGTGCGTGACGTCCCATTGCGCCGGCAGCGGAAAGTAGTCGTTTCCGACCTTCTTGAAATACCTCTGTTTCCAGGCACTTCCATAGACGAATGCAACATCGTCCTGGGTGAAGGTCAGCAGTGGATCAGGCTTGGAAAAATCCGGAATGATGGCGTCGGGGTGCACTTTCGGATCACGCACGATGTTGGCCATTTTGGTCTGGCTCCAACGATCGAATATTTCCTCGTGGCAGCCCTTGCACGCGGCGGATCCCACGTAATGGCCGGTGGTCGACGCTGGCACGGATGTTGCGACCGCAGGCGCAAGGGAGGCAACGAGAGGCAGGTGCCTGACGTACGTAACCAGCTGCCAGACCTGGCGGTCGGGCAGGTTCCAGGCCGGCATCGCCGTGTTCCGGATGCCGTTTCGGATGTGGTAGAAAATCTCGCCATCAGAGAGTGCCGGCACCAGTGTGCTCAGCACGGGCGGGCGCGGATATACACCCGCGCCAATTTCGGTTTTTCCCGCACCGTCATACGCATGGCAGCTTTCGCACTTCTGGCGAAACAGGTCCGCTCCGGCGACCATATCCGCACTATCTTTGCCGAGTGGATTGGCTTTGCGTTTCTCGACCTCCGGTACGCTGTGGTGCAAGAGCCAGGCCGCCACGGTGGTTTCCATCGCCGGCGGCTGCTGGCGTGCCGTGGATAGACCAGGCAGCACAAGAAAGTACCCGGCGACAGCGAGCAAAGCGAGCAGGCCAACAGCGGTTCCAATGACGAGACCCGCCCGGGCGCGTCGCGGATGGTTGTCGCCAGACGTCGGTATCAAGGCATTCCGCTCCCAGCCGAAGGACCAAGCCGCCCCGGATCTTACTATGACTGAAGATCAGGAAAAGCGCCGAGTTCGTGTCCGCGCGGCGCGCCTTGGAAAGACCAATGGCAACGGCCTGTTTGGCGGAGCGCGCGCCGTGCACCCCGGCCCGGATGTGATCAATTTCTTCCCGGATGAACTCACCTGCCTGGGTCGAGGCGGCTTTGCCCTGACGTTTGTCGGCTCGGACTCAAGCCAAGGTCCGCTTTTCCGGCATATCTCAATTTCCCTAAGCAGCGCGACCAAAAGCCTTGCGCAGCTCGACCTTGGCCTGATTCAGCACTTTCAGGCGCTCTGCACTTAAGTTCTTCCCCGCGCGGTTGATCTCGAAATTGAGCATGGACATCGCCGAACGAAAGGGGCTTGATTTGCGGCGATGACTGGCTTGCGACGAGCTCTTCAGCGAGCGCGCGATGGCACGGGCGCTTTTCAGCTTGAAGACTCCGCGCTTGAGGTCCATTGCATCACTGCGTTCCATGACTCGCTTGGACCACTTGCCTCCTTCGGCCCGCTTACTGGATCGTTTGGCCATGGTGGTGCGCCGTCGCGCGCCCGCTTTCGCCTTGGTAGCCATCGGTCACTCCTTTGGTTTGCCTCTCGTGCAGGTCCGGTGGTCTCGACCGCAGCGCCGCAACAGTCCTCTTTAGGTGTTTGGCGGGATGCCGGTACAGCCGCTTGCCCAGCCTGAAAGCGCGTGACTGCAGCTTGCGGCGCCGCTTCTTGATCTGCTTGCTCAGTGCCCGGTCGGATGGCCTCTGGCGCAGCGCGCGCGCGAGTTCGCTCAGATCGTGGTCGTCCCCCAATGCCCGCGCGAGCCGATCCGCACGACGATGCAGCTTCTTGCATCTCGCATTGAAGACGGTCCCGAGCAGCTCGAGCTGGTTGCGCAGTTGCTTCGCCTGCTTGCGGCACTCGTGCAGCGCCTCATCATTGCGGGATTTCGCCTTGCGGAGCGACTTGCGTCCGCTCTTGTAGGTGTGTTTGACGCCGCTCGTCGCCGATGCCGGCTCGGAGTCGGCGAAGGAGCATCCGACGAGTTGGTCTCGCGTCGCCAGAAGTTGTTGCAGGGCAATACGCGCCCCCTGCCGCGCAAACGTTCGGCGGGCGCGCTGATATCTGGAATCCAGGACGTGCTGCAGGGACAGGGGGTGCCCGGGAAAGGTCGCAAGCGTCCGTGTGAGCACGAAGGTGTCGCGAATGGCGGTCAGGGGCCTGGCTGCGTCCCGCACCCGCCGGTTGTCGCGCCGGAAGGCCTGCGGTCCCAGACACTCGCGCAACAAACGCAATGCGGCCCTGATGCGCTTGGTGGTCTTGCGGATGTTGTGAACGACCTTCTCGTCCTGGTGCGCCTGCAGGGATTCGATTGCATGATCGAGCAGCATCAGAGTGGTAACGCGCAGCGAGCGAACCCGCGGCCCCTGCGCCAGAAGTACTGCAGTCTTCACGCTCGCTCACCTCCAAGGGTTCCCGCGCACTGCTCAGCCCCGGACTCGGGCTGCGCGACCTGGCCTCCACCGATAGTGCATCCTTATACGTCGGATTTGAGTCCATACGCTGCGAGGGCCGGCAAAATTCGGTGGTAGGCAATCTCTTACCCGAGAGCGCCGCCACCGCCGGATGGCACAAACTCCAAGCAGTCGCATATTCGGAAGGTGAAAATCACTGTCTGCCAGCTGCCCGACGGTGGGGACTCGCTCGACGAGGCGTGGTCCCGATTAGTGGCGCACACTCGATCCAGGGCCAGTGATCTGGTGCTTCTGCCGGAGTTGCCATTCAGCCCATGGCTGGCCCGGAGTTCCTCGTTCCGCGGCGAATCTTGGCAGGCTGCTGTCGAGGCGCATGTTCGATGGGAGGTACGCTTTGCTGAATTCGGCCCCGCACGCCTCGCCGGCACCCGTCCGGTGGACTTCGGCAATGGTCGCAACAATGCCGCGTTCCTCTGGGACGCCGACCAGGGCCTGCGCAGCGTGCATGCCAAGTCACGCCTTGAGAATCGGGAAGGCTGCTGGGAACCGATCTGGTATGTCAGCTCGCCTCGGGAATTCACGCCGGTCGCAATCGGCGCTTCGCTCTCAGGCTTTTTGATCGGTGCAGAGCTTCTGGATATCCGGGCCGTCGAGGAATACTGGCGCGCCGGCGTCACCCTGCTCATTACGCCCCGCTCCACACCGGCCGGCGAGCTGCATCATTGGCTGGGCGCGGCTGCAAACGCTGCCAAGCGGGGACACGCCTTTTCCGCTTCCTCCAATCGCGCTCCGGACGGAGGCGGCTGGATTGTCGACCCCGAGGGCAAGATCCTCGCGCTGACCGATGCATCAGAGCCTTTTGTGACCGTGGACCTTCAGCTTCCAGCATCGCCTCAGATCGCAAGACAGCGCCGAGAACAACAGCCGCACCCAGCCAGCATCACCGTTCCCATCCCGGGCGCCAATCCCGCGAATCCGCACGATCGCAGTTTCAAGTCGGAGCGGCCATGACCATCGTCTAGCTATTGCCCGACGTGCACCGTGTCATCCAGAAACTGCTGAACTTCCTGAAACAGCTGCATCCGGTTCTTTTCCAGCATTATCGTATGCGTGCCTTCTCCGATCTGCACCGCGCGCTTGTAGGGCGTATTCACCAGCTTGCCGAAATATGCGTAGAACATGCTGCTGGGCAGATCCGCGTCCCATTCCGCATGCGCGAGCAATGTCGGGACGCGAATCTCGGCCGGATCGTAAATCGGCATGCCCCGGCCCCAGAAGTCCTGGTTGTCAGCCATCACACCATTGGGTGCACGCAGCACCGGCGGCGTCCGCGCATTTCCAACCGGGTCGGTCGCGAAAGTCGCGTCGGCCCAAGCGTCAAACCATCCCGCCGGGATCAGGTCCGCCTGCTTGTCCGGCGGAACCCTCGCCAGCCAGCGCGCTTTGGCCGCCGCACGCGTGACGGTTCGATAGGCACCAAGCTTGGCGGTGGAGGCCGGACGCGGTGACTGGCTCAGCCACAATGGTGCGAGCAGCACGAGCTTGTCGACCCGGTCATTGTGCTGCGCCGTGTACCAGCCCATGGTCACGGTTCCCCAGGACCACCCCAGCAGATCGAGCTTCTTCACTCCCCGCCGCTTCAGAATGAAATCCACGGCGGTGCCCACATCCTTGACCGCCGCTTCGGTGCGCGCGATGGGTTCATTCTGCTCGGGCGGCTGATCCATCTGCGTTGGGCGTGTTGATTTGCCGTAACCGCGCACATCCACCAGGTAGACGTCGTAGCCACGCTCGGCGATGTAGTCCATCCATGACAGCCCGTTCAATTCGAGATCGAAGGCAGTCTCCGAGGGATAGGTCGCGCCGTGGACATACAGTAGCACCCGGTTCGACGGCACCTTCTTCAGGCTCGCTGGATGCTTGTTGCGCACATAGATTGAAATACCGGCATCCGCGGTGGGCAGCATGAACTCTTCAGTCACCAACTTTGGCTGAGCGGAGATTGAGACCGTGCACACTGCGAGCAGGCAGGCTGCTGACACGCGAAGCAATGCTTTCATGTGTACGCACCCTACGCCGCAGGCGTGATCTCGTCCATGGCGCCGCCAGGCGGGCGCCCTTGGGGGCGCCCGCCTGGCATTTTGGTCCGGTCAGAATCCGGTCGGCCCGGATGCCTCCTCACCGGTGAACAGGAAGGGCAATACGTGGATCTGCTCCTTGCGCACCGCCTGAAGCTCCGAGGGGTCGTACCCCAATGCCCTGATGATGGTTGGCGCCACCTGCTGATTGCTGGTTGCCGCCGCCACCGTGGCCGGCTCCAGGTTCGGCAGTGACACCAGCAACGCAGTGTGCACATCATCTTCGTTGAAGCCGCCGTGCTCGGACAATTTGGAACCGCCCGTGAAGATTACGCCGGTATTGACCTTCAGGATGATGTCCGGAGTGCGTGGGTCGAGCCGTGGATCATCGAACTTGTTGCGCAGCGAAGCGCCGGCGAAGATCTCCTGAATGCCGAGCGCCTGCTGAGTGCTGGGCTGGCTCAGCTGTGCGACCACCGACGGCGTCAGTGACGGGTCGGTGAGCCAGATCAGCGATCCATCGTCGGAAATGTCAAAGGCATCTGCCGAGCCAATGGTCGCGGGGGGTTGCCCGCCGCCGATTCCATGCCGCTTTGAGCCATCGATGGGCGATTGACCATGCTTGGCGCTGACGATGATCAGCGTCGAGTCATAGAGTCGTTGGGCTTTGAGCTCACCGACAATGGCCCCCAGCGACTGGTCGACGAAGTCAAGTTCCTGGGCCAGTCCCGAGTTCGGCGTTCCGGCAACATCCGCATAGCCTCCCTTGTCGCCCGTCACCGGATCCACCGCAAGCTTCTCGCCTACGCTGACCGCCTGGAAGTTCGTGCCAAACACGGTGGGAACTCCGACTCGCCGGCTGTGATCGTGGTTGAAGCCGTCGATCTGGTTGATGACGGCCTGCACGTGCAGCATGTCGTAACAGCGGATGTCGGCAAAGCTGTTGGTCCAGCCGTCATCGGGCGTCGAGTCCACGAATGGCACTTTTGCGCAACCCGCAAACTGCGGCAGGGCCACCGGAATTGAATTGATTTCAGGACCATAGAAATCATCGACTCCTTTGCCGCTCGGACCGTTGGTCCACTCGTAAGAGGGGTGTTTGTCGGTCCAGGCCGTCGTCCCACCGTGAGCCTTGACCACCTCGAAAATCGTGTTCACGCGCACGTACTGGTGCGGCATGATCGTCTGGCAGCCGTTGTTCGGATTGCGCACCAGGTACTTGGGATTGATGCCACCACCGCCATCCAGGCGCGTGAGGTCGACGTCGATTGCCTCGTCCCACGCCACATTCGTCCCGACCGTGCCAGGACAGGCGCCCCCGGGATTGCCCAGTCCGTCGGTCAGCCGGGGCGGCGACAGCGCCCGATTGTAGGTATCGTCGTACCAGAATCCGGCGGTGACGGGCGAGCCTCCCGTTACCAGTGATGCCAGGCCCGGATAGGAATCCGACGGAGTCGTGGTCGCATTGTTCGTATAGGTAACCCCATGCTGGCTCAGCGCTGAAAGCGTGGAGCCCGGATGAGAAGCCACGTAGTTGGCGAGGTCCAGTGCATGCAGGCCATCCACGCTGATCAGAAGCACATGGCGCACCTGATGACCTGATTCTGAGATCTCATTGTCTGCCTGCGCGCCGAGCATACCTGCGAACATGAGGACGCCAAGACCGAGGGTCGACAGCTGTCGTTTCACGGTTTCCTTCCTTTTGTTTGTGAGTGGGAGAACTTCGATCGCTTTCCCCCACAAAGTAGTGACGGCGTGTGACAATTCGAAGAACAAACACGGGGCCGCAATGGTCGTGCTCGAGCTGCGATCTATATATTTTTGTAAGAATCGCCCCCCGCGATCTGAGGCTGTCAGGATCCTGCGTCAGACCCAGAAGAATGAGGAGCCGGTCCATGCACAGGGTTTTCCCCGCATCCTTCACCGCCGCGGCTTTGGCTCTGGTTATCGGCACTGGCGCTTACGCCCAAGGCACCGCGGATTCATCCGGCGCCGCTGCCAATTATCGGCTGGTCAAGTCGGTGACCTTAGGCGCACCCGACCGCTGGGATTACGTTGTCTATGATTCTGCATCGCATCGTGTCTACGTTGCGCATGGCGATCGCGTCGCGGTGGTCGATGGAAGTGACGGCAAGATCGTGGGTGAAGTCACCGGCCTTGATGGAGGTTCTCACGGCATTGCCATCTCCCACGCGACCGGACTCGGCTATTCGGATGATGGGCAGGCTGGTCAAGCGGCCTCCTTTGATCTCAAGACGCTCAAGATCACCAAGCGACTCAAAGCCCAGGACGATGCAGATGCCATCACCTTCGATCCCACCAGCGGCCACGTGTTCGTCGTGGATGGCGATCCTGGCACCCTGACCGTCATTGACCCGCGCAGCGACGAAGTCGTCGCCACCGTGAGCGCCGGTAGCAAGTTGGAATATGCCGTGGCCGGAGACCATGGCAAGGTCTATGTCAACGGCGTTGCCAAGCAAGAGATTTTTCGCGTCGACACGGCGACCAATCGCGTCGATGCCACCTGGCCCATTCCTGAATGCGCAGCTCCCCATGGTCTTGCCATCGATACCGCCAGCCACCGACTCTTCTCCAGCTGCCAAAACAGCAAGCTCGTCGTGGTGAACACGGATACGGGCGCTACCGTCGCCACCTTGCCAATCGGGCGCGGCACCGACGCTGCGGCCTTCGATTCGGTGCGTAAGTTGATATTCAGCTCCAATGGCATCGACGGCACGATCTCAGTCATACGCGAGGTCAATCCCAACACCTTCGTGCCTGCCGGTACCATCAAAACCCAATCATCCGCCCGTACCATGAGCGTGGATTCCCGCAGCGGCCGCCTCTACGTAGCCGGTGCCGATGTCGACACGAAAGCGCTGGCGGCAGCACAGTCCGCGGCCGGGTCCACCCCGCAGCGCCGACGCGCGCCCTTGGTTCCCGGTTCACTCAAGCTGCTGTTCTTCGATCCCCAGTAGCACGCACATAGGGGCTGCCCTGCTCTTCATCGACACATCCCGGTTCCAGGATTAGCATGGCCGCGACAAGGGGGTCGCATGCCGAAGTGGAACGAGAGCAATCGCCTCTGGGAACCCGATGAGACCCTGCTGAGCCCCGAAGAGCTCGCGCACTGCACGCGAGCCTGCGACGACGAGCGCTACCGCACGCCGATTCCGACGCAGATGGTGTCAAACGGCGAGTACCTGCCCTCGCCCCAGACCGAGGCCCAGAAGCGCGTCGAGGCGGGAATTCACGAACTTGCCGCGGAGCAGAGCCGACGGCTGGGCACCAGCCGCCGCCGCTTCCTCGCCGGTACCGGCGGCATGGCGGCCTCGTTCCTCGCCATCAACAAGGTCTTCGGCCCCTTCTTCAAGGTAGATCCGCTGGAAATGCTGGTGCCGGCAGCCTATGCGCAAGGGGGAGCCCCGCGGAACCTGTTCGTGTTCGATGACCAGCTGCACCTGGTCCGCGGCAGCCGCGGTAAGTCCGTGGGCGCCTTGCGGGGTCTCGCGGAGGGACCGTCGATCGGCCCATCGCTGGGCCTGAAGGCGAACCCTTTCAACCCTGCCGGCCACCTGGATGAACATGGTGAGACCTGGGGCGTCTGGAATCCGGCGCTGGTCGGTCTGCCGTTCAACCCCGAGAACTTCCTGCTCACGGACTTCATCCGTCAGGTCTACCTGGACAGTCAGGTTACCGTGGGCATGCTCACCAACGTACCGGCCAGCGTGATTGACACTGGTAAACGCGCGCCCCGCAACGTAGTCGAAGCGCGCGGCGGAGAAATCCTTACCGCGGCCCAGACCGCCGCAGCCCGCGATTTCATCAATGAGGTGGCAGGTTCTCGGCGTTCGCTCGCGCACGGCATGCTGTATGTCGGCAAGGGCAATCTGGACTATATCCACGAACAGATCGAGCAGAACAGGCCGGACTCCTGGAAGGGTTACAACATCGCCAATGCGGCCAAGGTCAATGACAATCCCTTGAGCCTCATGAAGCAGTGGCGGCACGACGATGAAGAGATCGCCTACCCCACCTTCGAGGCCATCAATAGGGCCTACTCGCTGCAGAAGGTCGCGCATCCGGGCTTCAACAATATCTGCGTGCACAAGGGGCTGGTGAACAGCAAGGAGCGCCGTCCCGAGATCGGGCATCCGGCGGACCTACCGAAGGCGGCGCGCGACTGGCCGAATCTCAATTTCATCACCTATCACGCCTGCATCCAACCGTCGTTCTTCATGTACGACGCGCTCGCGGAAATCCAAGCGGGGAAGCTGCGCGAAGGCGTGCCGGACATCAGCTGGACCACAGAATACGCCCTGCTGTGCCGGGACTTTAAGAATACCTACGCCGAACTGGGCACGACCTGGGCATCCTCCATCATCACCTTCCCGACGGTCGCGGCGCATATCATGGGTCAGCTGCTGAAGTTCATGGGCCCCGATCGCATCGTGTTCGGCTCGGACTCCGTCTGGTACGGCTCGCCACAGTGGCAGATCGAGGCCATGTGGCGCTTTCAGATTCCGGAGGAGATGCAACGCAAGTACGGCTACCCGGCGTTCACCGAGGAGCATAAGCGCAAAATCCTGGGTCTCAATTCGGCGCGTCTTTACGGTATCGCCGTGCCCCGCAATCTGGCGGCCCAATTCAAACCCATGCCGACTGACTATGCCGCGAAAATGTCGGACAGCCTGAAGCACCTCATGGAGATGCCCGGATACACCGCCGATAAACTTTCACAGGCAAAGGAGCGCTACGAGGCAAGTGGCGGGCTGCCCGACCATACGCGCTACGGCTGGGTGCGCACCAGCTAGAGCGGCTGATCCGGCATCGACAGGGAACGCCACATGTGGGCCGATGGCCCATTGTCGAAGCCGAGGCCCTCGGCCGGCTGCCTGAAATGCCGTCCGATGATGTCGGTGAACTGCTCCAGGACCGGATGCACATTCGGCTCGAAGGCGTACAGATCGTTCACGGTCACCATGCGCGGTTCCAGATACCATTTGTGCTTGCGCACCATCTGATAGGTGCGCTCTATATAAGGTTCCGGGCGATAGTCGGAGCCGTAGATGCGGCGGTAGAGGTCCGGATACTCGTAGCCATGCTCCCTGTCTTCATAGAATCGCAGGGCCTGGTGGAAGCGGATGGCAAATGCCACCTTCTCTGAGACGTACGGTTCGTACATCTGGGCACTCCACCAGCCATGGTCCACTTTGATGAGTTCCTGAACGGTGTCGTGCAGCAGGCAGGCGAGGATGATCTCCTCGGACATCCCGTTCTTCATGGCGCGATTAGCGCTTTGCAGGCAGTGATTGGCAGTGGCGACGAATCGCAGTCTGAAATAGTCGGCAAGCGTGGGCCGCTCGGGCATCGGTGCCAGTCTGGCTACGTTTCCCTGGCGGGCGACGAACAGGTTGCCGACTCCCTTGCGCGTCGGCTGGGTGTCGATCTTGGCGGCAATCTCGGCTGCCGTCGGAAACTTCGGCGTGGAAGTCGCCGGCGCCATCAGGTGCCGCTCGAGCGCATCGGCCTTGGCCTCATCGCTCATGATTGCAATGGCGGCAGATCCGCCAAGACTTTCAAGAAAGGCGCGACGATCGATATTCATGTGGCCTCCCCGCTACCCATGGCCCACGCGTAAATTAGCACGCCTTGGTGTGAAATTGCCTTGGCGGCGCCTTCAGCCTACAGTCTGCCTCGCCTCACGCTCAGGGGATCAATAATGAACGGCAAGCAACTCCCCGTACTGGTCGGGCTGGTCTTCACGGCCAGCGCTTTTGCGGCAACGCACGGACGGGTCAGCGATCTGAATGGCGCACCGCTGGCCCAGGCGATGGTAACGCTCACCAAGAGCGCGCAGGCCCCGGGCGCCACAGCCACCACCGTCTTCACAGGCTCCGACGGGGAATTCAGTTTTCCCGCCAACACTCCGCCCGGGACCGTGCAGGCGCGCCTCCTCAACTACCAGCAGCTCGGCGGCGCCCTCCCGGTCGGCGCCGGTGCACTCACCGTCCTCATGCGCCCCGAGGCGAACCAGGCCGGCACCGCACCGGCCTCGGCCTACCTCAAGGATATGAAAAATCCGGCGCATCGTGAGGCGCTGGTGATGACCTGTGTCGCCTGCCACCAGCTGCCGGCGCCCGAGGTCCGCGCCTATGCCAAGCTGTTGGATGACACCCCGTCGACGCAGTCGGCGGACTCGCGCGAGCTTGCCTGGACGGCCATCGTCAAGCAGATGAACTACGTCTCCAATGTGGAGTTTGGACGCGCTGGCAATCTTGTGCCCTCCGGCGAGAATGTTTATTCGGGTGGCGCGCCGGGCCCGACGGCAAAAATTCTGACCGAGGCGTTGCGCGGCCCGATGCAAGAGGTGCGCGGTTACAGCTACGGGGCACCCCTGATCGTCACGCCCCGTACCACCATTCGGGAATTCGAAGTGGCCCCGCCCAATGCAGTGCGAGAAGCCGTTCCCTTCAAGGGCACGGATTACCTGTACGCGGCGGACGTGAGCAGCAACCGGTTGTTCCGGATCGACACTCGGACCGGTGCCGTCAAGGACTATCCGATTCCCGGCAAGGAGGTATGGGGACCCCACACGCTCGTGCCGGGCGCTGATGGCATCTGGGCGAGCCCATTCTTTCCCGGGGCGCTCACGCGCTTCGATCCTCGTACCGAGCAATGGAAACTCTGGCGCCTGAATCAACCGGGTGGCCCGCCGGTAGGCCTTCACGACATGTCCTTTGATGCCAATCACGAGCTCGCTACCGATCATCACGGCCGCGTCTGGTTCTCCGACATCGTGAACAATGCTGTGGGCTGGCTCGATCCCGTCAGCGGCAAGACCGGCGAGTTCAAGATCCCGCCGGTGGTGGGGCGCACCGGAGGCGAACAGGTCTACGGTCTCGCCATGAGCCCTGATCGGACCCACATCTGGTACTGCCAATTGGGAATCGCGAGCTTCGGCAGCTTCAATACCGAAACCCTCAAATTCGAGACCCATGTAGAATTTGCCAGTGCCACGGCCGGACCGCGCCGCATGTCCATGTCGGATGATGGCGTCTTGTACCTGGCGCTGTACGGCGCCGGGCAACTGGCGGCCTACGACACCAAGGCCGGCCGCATGATCGGCATCTTTGACCTGCCGGATCGCGCCAGCGCGCCTTACGCGACGTCCTGGGACCCCATCCGCAAGGTGGTGTGGATTCCCACCTCCAATGCCGATGTCATTTATCAATTTGATCCGCGCACGCGACGCATCGGTGTGCTGCCATTGCCACGCGAGCGCGGCTTCCTGCGCATGGTGCACGTGGATCTGGGCAGCGGTGCCCTCGTCAGCTCCTACGCCAATATCGTGGAGCAGGTACGGGGGCCGCGGATGGCACTGCTGATCGACCTCGGTGACGGTGCGGTCAAGAACGCGGAGGCAAGCCGATGAAATTCCGTAGTTACGCGATGGTTCTCGTGGGACTGGTATTGACGGGGCCGGCGCTAGGATTCGCCGCCGATGCGGGGCTGGCACAGGGTCTGTCGCCGCTCGCCGCGCACCAACATTGCGATGAGTGCCATGCCCTCAAGGAGGCCCGCATCGGTCCGCCCTTTCTGGCGGTCGCGGCCCGCTATAGCACCGACAGGGAGGCAGCCGTGAATCGTCTGGCACTCAAGATCATCTACGGCGGTGCAGGCAATTGGGGAACGATTCCCATGATCGCCAACGAGCGCATCAGCGTGGCGGACGCTCGTGCGATCTCACGCTGGATACTGGCACTCGGCCGTGGCAAGCAATAAGCTCGATAAGAGACATCACAATCAGTAACTTACGGGCCTCATATGAGGTGAGACGTTAGTAGCGTTTTGCCCTTCCCCAGGGCTTCCGGTTTCCCGCTAACGTGCGACAATTCTCGGCCCGGCAGACGGAAAACATAAAAGAGGTAGTACCGATGTCAGAGCCAGTCAGCACTCCTTTATATATCGGAGGCAAGGAACGACAGACCGCGGAGAAGATGCCGATCGCCGATCCGGGCAAGCCGAACCTCGTGGTCGGTTATGCCGCCTCCGCGACCACACAGGACGTCAGCGATGCGGTCGCCGCCGCGAAGGCCGCCTACCCGGCCTGGGCCGCACTCTCCCCCCAGCAGCGCTCCGAAAAAATGCTGGCAGCGCTCGCCGGCATTGCCGAAAACCGCGATGCCGATGCGGCCATCCTCTCACAGGAGAACGGCAAGGTTCGCTTCGAAGCCTGGGTCGACTCGCTGGTACTGGAACTGCGCTGGAAGCTCGCCCTGAGCCACACCGACGAGATCAACACCTCGAAGGTGCTGCCGCCCATTCACGGTGCCATTCCGGTGGCCACCACCGTGGCGTACCAGCCATTGGGCGTGGTCACCATCATCGTGCCCTTCAACTGGCCGGTTGCCATTCTTGGTGCCGCGATGCCCCATGCGCTCCTGGCAGGCAATACCGTCATTGTGAAACCGCCGCTGACGGCGCCTCTGGCGACTGCGCGCATCGTCGAGCGCATCGCCAAACAGCTGCCTCCGGGAGTGCTCAATGTCGTCACCGGCCCCGACGCCAACATGAGTGCGCTGATCCGCAACCCCGATGTGGCCAAAGTGTGCTTCACGGGCTCGGTGAATGGTGGCAAGAAGATGATGGAGCTGGCCTCGCACAGCCTCACTCGCGTGACCCTCGAACTCGGCGGCAACGATGCGGCCATCGTACTGCAGGACGCCATCATCGACGACGTGCATCTGGACCGCCTGTTCGCTGCGATCTATGACACGACCGGCCAGATCTGCATGAACGCCAAGCGCCTGTTCGTGCACAAGTCACGAGTCGATGAAGTGGTCAAGGGCCTCTCGGCGAGGTTGCAGAAGACCAAGCTGGGCTATGGCCTGGACAAGGACACGACCATGGGTCCGCTGCATTCCCCGGCGCAGAAGGCCTTCGTCGACAGTCTCATCAAGGAGGCCAAGGAATCCGGGGCCCAGGTATTGGAATTCGGCGAGCTGCCCGGCGGTGACATGAAGGGTGGCAACTTCGTGCGCCCCGCCATTGTCGTCAATCCGAAACTCACCCTGCGGGTGGTGACGGAGGAGCAATTCGGGCCGGTCATTCCGGTGATCTCCTTCGATACCGAGGACGAGGCCATCAGGTTGGCGAATGACAGCTGGGCGGGCCTGGCCGGCTCGGTCTGGACGGCTGACCCGAAGACGGCGAATCGCGTTGGCGGACAAATGGTGTGCGGTTATGTGTGGGTCAACGACCACGGTGCCACCCGCCTGGACCTGCGCGCGCCGTTCGGCGGCATGAAAGCCTCGGGCATCGGCCGCGAACAGGGCATCGAAGGCATCCGAGCCTTCCAGGACACCCGCTCCATCGCGCATCTGGATGCGGCCGCACTGGCCTCGATGGCGCATTAGCCCGGGACTGCAAACGGGGACGGACCCTTAAGGTCGGTCCGTCCCCTGGGCGAACTGCCCGGAAGCATCGCTGAAGATGATTTCAACGCGGCGATTCTGCTGGCGCCCTTCGGGCGAGTCGTTGGTCGCCACCGGGTAGGCCTTGCCACGGCCCATCGTGCGCAAGTTGTCCTGCGGCACACCTTTCCCCATCAGCGCATTGGCCACTGACTGCGCACGCCGCTCAGAAAGTCCCACGTTATAGTCATCCGACCCGCGGCTGTCCGTATGTCCTTCTATCAGGATCTTGGTCTGCGGGTGCGCTGCCATAAAGGTCGCCAGTCGGCTCAACACCAGATCGGCGCCGGGCTTCAGGGTCGCCTGGCCGGTATCAAAGAGGACATCACCCAGTGTCACCACCATGCCACGGTCGGTCTTCTTGGCCTGCAGATCCGCCAGCTGCTGCTGGGTATCCGCCAACTGCTGCTGCGCGGTCAGCGCCTGATTCTTGGCGATCTCCGCTTGCGCCTGCGCATTCTGGGCCTGGGCCTGCGCGTCCTGCGCCTGCGCCTGGGCAACGCGGGCATCGCGTGTGCGCGACTCCAGCAGAATGCGGTTGCGCTCGGCCTGCGCCTGCGCCACTTCCTGGCGGGCAGCGGCCTCGGCCACCCTGGCTTCGCCCGCCTGCGCATGGCGCATGGCGAGGTAGGCGTAGTGATCAACGACTTCGGGTGATGTATCGTGTTGCTGCGCGGCCTCGGCACGCTGCAACGAATCACGCGCGGCGGCCAGATCGGACGCCGCAGCTTGCTGCGCGAGCGGCTCCTGTGCGAGATTGGTAACCTCCGCACGCGCCTGTTCGAGCTGCTCGCTGCGCGGCGGAGCGGTTACGCACGCTGCGAGCAACAAGGCAGCGACTGCCGACATCATGACAAGTCTCATGGCACTCTCCCCGACTCTTGGCGCAGCGTGTCGTTGGCCTTGACCACCTCATGCGCGGCTTGCTGGGCCGCGCCCGCCGAATTGCGCGCCGTGGCGAGATCCGCATCGACCTCGGCCGCCTGCGCATACCAGCGTGCCTCATCAAACTTCTGTTGCGCATTGGCTTGCTCGGCGCTGGTGAGTTCGTCGTGGGCGCGCTGCAGATCGGCTGCCGCATAACGTTGCGCCCCGGCCTTGTCGGCCTGTTCAACGACGGCTCGCGCCCGCGTGACCTCTTCCACCGGCGGAGCGCCTTCGGTTACACACCCTGCCGCGAGGGTGCTCAGAAATACGGGGGCCCATAAGAGCCCGATTCGCAGTGACATTACTCTCTCCCGCAACACGCATTTGTCGTGTCGAGCAATATCATCGCCTGGGGAGAGGGCGCGGACCATTGGCTCAACACCGTCCTTGCCGTACGGCGTCCGCGTTTCAGTTCGTAGGAATCCTCTTAAGCCACTTGTGCCCGTGGCTCAGGAAGGCGGCTACGTCGCCTACGTCGCGCTCATCCTGAGCGCTGCGCGGTACAGGAAATATCCTGGGCGTCTGACCCACTGCACACCTGCACGTACACGGCTCTGCCGTGGGCGGCGTCCGGGCCCTTTGCCGTGGCAGAGGTTTCGGGCCGAACGACGCCGGCGGTCGGCGTGATACCGGCCAGGACCGGTGTACTCTGTCGCACTGCACCCTCAAACCGGGACGCTGGGTGTTTGAGCAGGCCCTGGGGCCGGCACCCTCCCACACCGCCAAGGGCGGGGTCGATATTCACTTCAGCGCCCGCCCGCCAACGGATCACGACGGCAATTTTGGACGGCTCGTGGCCCTGAATCTTACGACTCATGCGATACTCTGGAGGCATCGTCAGCGCATGCCCCTTGCCAGCGCCGCACTGGTCACCGCCGGAGGTCTCGTGTTCGTCGCAGATGTCGACCGCAACGTCTCTGCCTATGATGAAACCAATGGCAGCATGCTGTGGCACACGCGTCTGAACGCCGCTTCGAGAAGCCCTAGCGCCCGACCCATTTTCAACCTTTACCTTGTGGAGCATCCAATGAGAAAACTTGCCCTTGCCTTGGTATTCGTGCTTGCCAGTGCCGTCGCCTTCGCCGGCGATCTCGACGGAAAATGGACCGGCACGCTGACCACCGATCAAGGTCCGTTCGAGGTGAACTACGTCTTCAAGACCGACGGCGCCACCCTGACGGGGACGACCACCGGCCCGGACGGCAGCGCCGTCATGATCAAGAACGGCAAGATCAACGGCGACAAGATCTCCTTCGACCTCGCATTCGATATGCAAGGCACGGCCATGAATTTCAGCTATACCGGTGTCGTCTCCGGCAAAGAGATCAAGCTGCATACGGAATTCATGGGCATGCCCTTCGACTTTTCGGTCAAGAAGGCGCCCTGACCCCATGGTCGACGACACGCGGGCGCAGCAGGCCCGGCGCAACAAGCAGTTGATTGCGGAATATTATGACCTGGCAATCAACCGCAAGGACTTTGCTGCCGCCCGCGCGTACATCGGCCCCTACTACCGTCAACACAGCACCTACGGAGCCGATGGCCCCGAAGGTCTGGCGCAGTTCATCGAGGTCGCAAAGACCGCCTTTCCGGACCTCCAGGTCGACTTCGTGCGCATGATCTCCGATGGTGACTACGTCCTGATGCACAGCCGCGGGAACAACAGCCCGGGCACCAAGGCGGTGGTCGACATTTTCCGCCTGGAGAACGGCAAGGTGGTCGAGCATTGGGATGTGCTGCAGGACGTGCCCGCGACCGCCAGCAACGACAATTCGATGTTCTAAGGCACGCGGCAGGAGGAAACACGATGCCAGGCGCTGTCTGTGCCAGTCCCGAATCGGCCTACTCAGAGAAGGAGCGGCGCAACCGGGACGTGGTACTCGACTTTTATGAGAACGCCTTCAACCGCCGCGACTATGCCGGGGCCTTCAGACATCTGGGCGGCGAATACATCCAGCACAATCCCGGCGCCCGCGACGGCGCCGAGGGTCTGCGAGAGTTCTTCATCCGCCTTGCCGACCAGTATCCGCAGTTCCGGATCGAGATCCGGCGCGTCTTCATCGAGGGTGACATGGTCGCGGTCCATGTGCGCTCGTTCAATGGCCCAACGCAGAACGGCGAAGCCGGAGTCAACATCTTCCGGCTCGACAACGGCAGGATCGTCGAGCATTGGGATGTGGTCCAGCCCATCCCGGACCGGATGCCGCATGCGAATACCATGTTCTGAAGGTTCGCCGCGCCTTAGGCCGGCGAGCCGGCCGCCAGAATGGCCTCCAGCGCCTCGGCGGACACCGGCTTGACGAGATGGTCATTGAAACCGGCCGCATAGGAGCGTTCGACGTCTTCTTGCTGGCCATAACCGGTGAGCGCAATCAGTCGCAATGAAGTCGGCGGGTGCTGCGCACGCAGGCGGCGCGCGACCTCGTAGCCGTCCATTTCCGGCAGGCCGATATCCAGAAATATCATCTGCGGCTGCCAGCGCTGCACGGCCTCGATGGCAGCGGCACCGCCGTAGGCTGCCTCCACCTCGTGACCATCCAGCTGCAGCAGCATGGCCAACGAATCAGCGGCGTCGATATTGTCATCCACGACCAGGATGCGCCGCCGAGCAGCGATCGCGGCCGGGGGCAGCGGCTGCGCGGCCTCGGGCGCCGCAATGCGCGGCAGCCGGACGGCGAAAGTCGCGCCCTCACCCGGGCCGGAGCTGGCCACCGTGACCGTGCCAGAGTGCATGCCGATCAGACGCTTGACCACGGACAGCCCGATGCCGACGCCACCCTGGGAGCGATCCAACTTGCGTTCGCTTTGCACGAACAGATCGAACACATGCGGCAAGAGGTCGGCGCTAATACCGACGCCGTTATCGCAAACCTCGACCAGTACCTCGTCATCGACATCGAACATCGCGACGCGTATCTCCCCGCCCGGGTCGGTGTACTTGGCCGCGTTGTGCAGCAGGTTCGAGAACGACTGCACCAGCCGCGCCAGATCGCCGCGGACGTACAACGGTATGTGATGCTTTACCGTGATCAGGCGATGCGATTTCTCCTGGATCAGCGGCTGTACGCTTTCGATCGCCTGGTCGATGACGGCACCCAGCTCGAGTGAGCGCTCATCCAAGGTGATCCGGCCCCGCGCAATGCGCGATATGTCCAGCAGGTCATCGACCAGACGCGTGAGCTGCCGGGTCTGGCGTTTCAGCAGCGCGAGTGGCAACTCGGTGCCGCTTCCACCCTGGGTGATGCGCGTCAGAATCTCGCCCGCATTGCCGATGGAGGCCAGCGGATTTCTCAGCTCATGCGCCAGCATGGCCAGGAACTCATCCTTCTGCTGATCCGCCTCGCGAAGGTCGGCATTTTGTTGCTCGATCAGCTTCTCGGCGCGTCGTTCCTCGGTGATGTCCTTGGAATACACCGCGATGCCGCCGTCGGGCGTGGGGTAGACCTTGTTCCGGAACCATGCCAGCCAGGGAGGGAAATAGACCTCGTATTCGACGGGTGCGCGCTTATGCAGGGCGCGGCTCAAGTGGACATGACTTTCGGTACCCACCGCCTCCGGTATGACATCCCAGACCCGTCTGCCCAGGAGCTGCTCGCGGGTCTTGCCCATGCGCGCCGTAATCGTGGAATTCACGAAGGAGAAGCGCATCGCCGAATCCAGCACATAGAAGCCATCGGTGAGGCTGTCCATGTAGGCACGCAGGCGCTCCTCACCCGCGCGACGCATTCGGGAAAGCGTCAGCAGCGCGTCCACCCGCGACAGGAGCTCACGCGCGAAGAACGGCTTGATGAGATAGTCGTCGGCGCGCGCCTCCAGCCCTTCGGCTCGCGCCGCTTCACCCGCGCGGGCCGATAGCAGTATGAAGGGCATGGCATGCATCACGGTATCGGCCCGCACCGCCTTGAGCAGTCCGAAGCCGTCCAGGCGCGGCATCATGACATCGGAGATCACCAGGTCCGCGGGCTCGCGCTGCAATGCCGCCAAGGCCGCTTCGCCATCGGCAACGGTCTCCACCGTGTAATCGCGGCAGAGCAGCTCACCCAAGTAGACACGCATGTCCGCGTTGTCATCCGCAAGCAGGATGCGCGCCAACGGTTGGCGCGGGTCCGCAGCCGCCGTTGAAGCCGCCACTTCCATTGGAACCGCCAGTGGCAGGAAAGTTTCCGGGGCGCGCCGGGGCAGCCAACGCAAGGCCTCCTGTACATATGCCTCGGCCTTCAGCCCGGTGGAACTGGGTGCCGGTCCGGTCCTGATTCGTTCGGCGGGCAGGTGGGCGCACCCCAAAGGCAGCCGCACCCGAAACGTCGTGCCCTGCTCCAGTTCACTGTCGACCTCGACTGCGCCGCCGTGGAGTTTGACCAGCTCCTGCACCAGTGCGAGGCCGATGCCGGATCCCTCCTGGGTGCGCCCGGCACTGCCTTCGATGCGATGGAAGCGTTCGAATATCCTGGGCAGCTCCGCGGCCGCGATCCCGACACCGGTGTCCGCGACTTCGAGCACCGCCTCACGGGCCGCGGCGCGCAGTCGTACCGAAATGCCTCCCCGGAAGGTGAACTTGAAGGCATTGGAGAGCAGATTCAGGACGATCTTCTCCCACATCTCCCGATCCACAAAGGTCTGTCCGACAGCTTCGCACTCGACCCGAAATTCAAGCTCAGCGCCTTCAATTGCGGCCCGAAAGGCGCTGGCGAGATCACTGGTCAGGGCTCCAAGGTCGACCGGTTCGAAGGAGGACTGCACGCGCCCGGCCTCGATCCTGGAAAAATCCAGCAGGCTGTTGACGAGCTTGAGCAGCCGCAGGGAATTGCGATGCGCGAGCTGCAGCTGGGAACGCAGCGCATCCGGCACCTGCGGATCGTTCGCCGCCTCGGCCACCGGCCCCAGCATCAGCGTCAGCGGCGTGCGAAACTCATGGCTGACGTTGGAGAAGAACTGGGTTTTGGCGCGATCGATTTCCGCGAGCGCCTCGGCGCGGCGCCGCTCATCCTCATAGGCCTGCGCATCCGCGATCGCCGCGGTGAAGTGGCCCGCGACCAGATCAAAGAAGCCGCGATAGCCGTCATCCAGGGCGCGGCGCGTCGAAACCCCGGCCACCAGGATCGCGGCGCAGCGCGCGGAGCCATGCCCCAGTACCGGTAGAACGATGGCGCGTGCGACGCTATCCTCCGGCCAGAACGGCGCCGGAATCACGAATTGCGCGGGAATATCGACCAGCCGCGCCTCCTCCTTTTCATCCACGGCACCGATGGGCCAGGGCAGGTCCGCCGCCACGGGCAGTTCGGGGGGCCGCAGGGCTTCGGGCAGCGGGCCAAAGTGTGCCGCGAGTCGGGCCCTGCCTTCCTTCTCATCCAGCTGGTACAGCGCCGCGAAGGGCACATCGAGCAGGTCATCCCCAATGACCCGCATCAGTCGCGCAAGGGCTTCGCGCACGGTCTCCTCGCCGGCCGCCCGCGCCGCCAGGTCGCGCAGCACCCGCAGGCGCCGTTCGCTGATCACCCGCTCGGTGACTTCGGTGACCACACACAGCATGCCCGCGATGTGAATGTCGTCGTCATAGACCGGGCTGTAGGAGAAGGTGTGGTAGGTCTCTTCGCGAAATCCGCTGCGTTCGAGAAACAGCAGCAGGCCTTCGTCCCAAGTGGCCTGACCCTGCTCGAGCACCTTGCGGATGCGCGGCCAGATGTCCGACCAGATCTCCTCCCAGACCTTGTTGGAGCGGGCGCCGAGCACCCAGTCGCGCTTGATGCCCACCGTCGGCAGGTAGGCGTCGTTGCAGAAAAAAGTGAGCTCCGGGCCCCACAACATCCACATCGCATAGCGGGAGTCGAGCATGACCCGCACGATGGTCTTCAGGGATTGCGGCCAGTTTTCCGGGGAACCGAGCGACGTCCGGCTCCAGTCCAACGCCCGCATGCGGGCACCCATCTCCCCGCCACCGGCCAGAAACTTCAAGCCAGTCGGCTCTTCCGCCTGCGGAACTGTCGGCGCCACCGTCTCCCAACCCCGATATTAAGTTAAATTAGAGACCCGCAATCCCTGCAAGTATCGCTTGTTGCCGCGACCACGGCACCTGTAACGGGCGTCGTCGCACCGCCCGGCAAGCTTAGGGATAAAATCCCGGCCGTCCTTAGAACATCACGCTTCTGACTGTCGGGGGGTTTCCATGCTGATTCGTCGTCGCGCCTTGGGCACTAGCCTGCTGCTGTCCGCCGCCATCGCATCCTGGGGCGCACTGGGCAGCACGGCGAGCGCCGCCACGCCTGCCGCCAACGTCACCGCCAAACGCCTGGTGAAGGCGAATTCCGAGCCCGGCCAATGGATGACCTACGGGGGCACCTACTCCGAGCAGCGTTTCAGCCAGCTCACCCAGATCAACTCCGGCAATGTCGGCACGCTGGGCCTGGCCTGGTACGGGGACTACGAGACCAACCAGGACCAGCATGGGTCGCCCCTGTACATCGACGGCGTCATCTATGTCTCGACCTCGCGCGACGTCGTCCAGGCCTTCGATGGCAAGAGCGGCAAGCCCCTATGGACCTACAACCCCAGCATCCGTGGCGAGCGCCTGCGCTACAACGTGGGACTGGTGAACCGTGGCATCGCGGCCTGGGACGGCAAGATCATCATCGGCACCCTCGATGCCCGCCTGGTCGCCATCGATGCGAAAACCGGCAAGCAAGTGTGGTCCACCGACACCGTTCCGGACAGTCTCGGCCTGGGCGAGATGGGCAAGCAGTACTCCATCACCATGGCGCCGCGTGTAGCCAAGGGCAAGGTATTCATCGGCGCCTCCGGCGGTGAATACGGCGTACGGGGCTGGATCGCCGCCTTCGACGCGGAGACCGGCAAGGAAGTGTGGCGCTTCTGGACCGTGCCCGGAGATCCGGCCAAGGGTTTCGAAACCAAGGCGCTGGCCAAGGCTGCGAAGACCTGGAGCGGCGAGTGGTGGAAGGTCGCCGGCGGCGGCGGCACGGTGTGGGACGCGGCGGTCTATGACCCGGTGACCGACCTGCTCTACTTCGGAACGGGCAACGCTTCGCCCTGGAATGCCAACACCCGCGAGCCGACGCTCGATGACGATCTGTACACGGCCTCGATCGTCGCCGTAAATCCCGATACCGGCGAATACGTGTGGCACTACCAGGAAACCCCGGGGGACTCCTGGGATTACGATGCGGTCAGTCCGATGATGACGGCCGATCTCGTCATCGGCGGGCACAAGCAGCACGTCATCATGCAACCCTCGAAGAATGGGTTCTTTTATGTGCTCGACGCCAAGACCGGCAAGCTCCTGAGCGCCGATCCATTCACAGTGGAAAACTGGGCCAAGGGCGTGGACATGAAGACCGGCCGCCCCATCGTCGAGCCGGGCGCGCGCTATGGAACGCAACCCTGGGATCTCGCGCCGGGCGTGCAGGGCGGACACAGCTGGCATCCGAACGCCTTTAGCCCTGAGACCGGGCTGGTGTACATCCCGGCCTGGGAGGCCTACTTCACCATGGCGGGGCCACCACCGGGCAGCGTGCAGGCGCCGGGCCACTTCAGCCTCGGCATCAACATGGGTGCGCGCGTAGATCCGGCCACACTGCAGCCGTACGCGCGCTCGGGCGTGAAAGGCAGGCTCGAGGCCTGGGATCCGATCGCCCGCAAAGTCGTGTGGCAATCCGAGGCGAGTGCCAATGGCCGACCCACCAGCGGTGTGCTGGCGACCGCCGGCAATCTCGTGTTCATGGGCAATGGCGGCGGCAAGACCTTGAGCGCCTACGATGCCAAGAACGGCACCAAGCTGTGGAGCTTCGACGCCAAGACGTCCATCTTCGCCGCGCCGATCAGCTACAGCCTCGACGGCGTGCAGTACATCGCCGCCAGTGTCGGCGGCGCGGGCCAGGGGGGTTATTTCGCGCCCACCAACGCCCGCATGCTGGTGTTCACACTGGGTGGCAAGGCCACCCTGCCGGAGCCCGCACCCTACACGCCTCCGCCACTGAATCCGCCCCCATCGACGGCTTCGGCCGAGGTGATCGCCCACGGCAGCACCGTCTACACCCAGTTCTGCTCGGTGTGCCATGGAGCCAATGGCTTCCAGGGACGCTCCAGCTTCCCCAACCTCACCGTGACGCCGCTACTGTGGACGCAGGCGGGCTTCGATCAGGTGGTGTTGCTCGGTGGCCGGGCCGACAAGGGCATGGGCGACTTTGGCAAGGACCTGAAACCCGAAGATTCGGTGGCGATACGCGAGTTCCTGATCTCGCGCGCCAACGCCATCAAGGCCGGAGGACCCGCTGCCGGCGCGGGCGGAGCCGGTCGTCCCGGCGGTCCGCGTGCGGCGCCGCGGCCGGATGCCGGCCGCGCCAACAACTAGATCAGCCGCCAGCGGCTGGCACGTACTGGGCGATCGCGCCCAGTACCGCCAGCGCCACCCGCTCATCGATCTGCGCCGCCTCGGTGAAACCGACGGCATAGCGGATCAGCACCTCCATGTGGCCAGCGGCCAGACGCATCTGCACCTGCGGTGCACGCTCCGGACGGTGCTCGCCGATAGCGGTGGTGATGTCGTGCAGCAGTTTGGCCTTCAGCGCCGCGTAGTCGCTCACCGCCGGCAGCGGCACCGTGGTTTCATGCCAGCTGACATCGCTGTCCGGCAGCTGCTTGAAGAGGCCACCGGCCGCCTGGAAGGCCACTGAATTGGCGAAGGCCACCACCCGTCCGGTGGCGCCCAAGGGGCCCTGCTGATTCAGCTCCCGCAGGTGCAGTCTGACCAGGCCGATATCCAAAACCTCCCCGACCACCGCGCCGATCTGGATGCGATCGCCCACCCGCAGGCCATACTTGCCGATGAGAAAGAAATAGCCCACCACCGAGACCAGGACACTTTGCATCGCCACCGCGAGCCCCGCGGTCAAAAGACCGGCAAACGTCGCGAAGGTACTGACCTGGGTGACGAAGCTCAAACAGATCACCGCCAGTGCAATCGTCCACACCACGATGGTGCGCACCAGCAGCAACTGATAGCGGCGGTGCAGATCGTGTACGTAGCCGATCACCGCACGCCGCCACACTTCACCGAGCACGAATACGATGGCGAGTATGCCAAGGACGATGCCGATGCGGATGCCAAGCGAAGTCAGGGCCTGGTGATACTGCTTTTCAGCTGAACTGTGCCAGCTCGCAAGATTGCGTCGGTACTGCTTCAGCAGCACCTGTTCCTTGCCCAGTGGCAGCAGCATGTCGGAGGTCTGCTTGAACAGCCACGCCAAGGTGTCGAACTGATCACGCAGGCCCTTCAGGGCCGCCCCGCTGGCATGGTCGGCCTGGGCGGCAAGGCTGTTGCTGCGCGCTGAGTAACCCTGCAACTGCGCAAGCGGTGCGGCGCTGATTCGGCGGAAGGTATCGGCCAGTGCGGCGGTGCGCGCATCGATCGACTCGATGGCGCCGATCTTACTGCGTTGCCGGAAGACCTCGACGCCGAGGTCCCAGATTCCCGAACGTGCCGGCGCTGCGGGTGCGGCGGTGGTGCTCGCTGCAGCGGTTGCGGCCGTTGCAGGCGTCGCAGCGGGCGTCGCGCCGGGCGCGATGGTGAGAGCGGCGCTCGGCACCGTGGCGGCGATGGCGTCGATCTGCGCCTTCAGAGCGTTGGCATTCGCAGCCTTCGGATCACTGCTGCGAACAAATTCGGTCATGGTATCCAGCAGGTTGCGGCGGGCGTTGACCATCGCCAGTTCACCCTGCAGCTCCAAGAGCTTCGCCTGCAGGTCAGCGCCGGCCTTCCCGGCCGCCGCGGCCTTGGTCCGGTCGGTCGCCATCTCCTGGGTAATGGCCTGCTGCTCACTGTCCAGTTGGGCCTGCTGCTGGGAGTGCGACTGCGATTGCGACAGCGCGTCGGTGTCGGAATCGGCCTCGCTGCTTAGGAGTTCCGCATTGGCGCGGGCAATGTCGAACGCCAAGCTGACGACTTTGTCGGCCGTCTGACGGTTCGCGAACAGGATCAGCAGGTCACTGGGTTGCGTGGCATTTTCCTGCTGCGTGCCCAGCGCCCGGTACCAATCGACGGTGTCATCCAGAATCTGAATGACCTGGGCGCCGCTCAACACCGACACCCGGGTCGGCGCGGCAGGCTGACACGCGCCGTACTGCGCGAGGGCGCAAAGGCCGAGGAGCAGCCATTTTCCGGGTCTGTGCATGGACTCATGCTGCCCGATTTGGCGCCGATATGCCCTGTTTTCCACGGTACACTGGTCCTTCATGCGCCTTCCCACCGCCATCCGCAACGGCGCGCGCCTGGTGCGACGTTCCGGTGAATACTGGAGTTCGGACAACGCTTCGACCACTGGGGCGGCGCTGGCATTTTATTGCGCCTTCTCCCTGGCGCCACTACTGGTCATCCTGTCAAGCCTCGCCGGCCTGGTCATCGGCTCCTCCGCCGCTTATGGACAGATCGGCTACCAGCTGACTGAGCTTTTCGGCGCCGCAACGGCGCGCATCCTGCTGGGCGCCGTCAAGAGTTCCCAGCAGACACAGGGATTGTTGGCCACCTGGGTGAGCGCCGTCACGCTGGTCATCAGCGCCACCACGGTGTTCTCGGCGCTGGAATATGCGCTCGAGACCATCTGGGAGGACACCACGCCTGCGACGCGTGGCATCCGCGGCTGGATCCGCCGGCGCCTGCTCTCCTTCGGCTTCATTCTCGCGCTGGGATTTCTGCTGCTGGTTTCACTCACCATCACAACCGCGCTGGCAACCTTGCGCCGCGATGTCGCCGCCAATCATGCCGCGGTCATCGGCGTGATCGGCGGATTGGATTTCATTGTGTCGCTGCTGCTGGTCGCGGGTCTGTTTGCGCTCATCTATCGGTACATGCCGGCCCGCCGTCTGCCCTGGCGGGTGGTGCTATGGGGCGGGGTACTGACGGCGGCGTTGTTCTATATCGGCCGCTGGGCCATCGGACTGTATCTTGCGCATTCCACCCAACCCACCGCCTTCGGGGCCGCAGCGTCTTTCGCCGCGCTGCTGCTGTGGCTGTATTACAGTGCCCAGATCTTTCTGTTTGGCGCCGAATTCACCGCGGTGCTCGGCGGGCTGCGGCGCGACCCGCAAGCCGACGTGCCCGGCGCTTCGCGCTAGCGGGCGTGGACGCGGTGCAAGGCGGCCTGCAGCGACGGCCGTGGCGCCCACATGCTCTCATGTGTCGCCGCGAATGAAGTGAATCTCAGGCCTACGGCGTAGCGCTCGCTCGCCAGCCGCTGACAATAGATGACTTCGGCATCCAGGTGCTGATCGCCGACGGTTTCGGCCAGGAACACCGGCTCATGCACCTGCCAGCGCCGGCAGCTGATGACTCTGGCGCCATGACCGCTGATGTTCTTGATCGAGACCCACTCACAATTCGGATCAGAACCAACCGCTGCCAGACGTCCCGCCATGGTGACGTCCATGCGTCGTTCGGCTCTTTCAAGTTTCATGCGTGATTTCCCTTGCGGAGTTTTTCCACGTACATGGCGCGATCGGCGCGCTCCAGCAGCGACAGAATCGACGCCGGCCGCAGCGGATCGAAGTCGGCCGCACCGATGCTCATGGACAAGGGCGGGAATTGCCCTTTGGCATTGCAGTCCTCGATGGCTTCACTGATGCGCCGACGCAGCAGACCGTTGGTGTCGGCACCGATCTGGCGTGACAGCACGGCAAACTCATCGCCACCGATGCGACCAATGACGGTGCTTTCCCCGCACGCTCGACGCAGCGCGGTGCTCGCGGCCCGCAGCAGCCGATCGCCCATGGCATGGCCGAGGGTGTCGTTGGTCACCTTGAGGTTGTCGACATCGATGTACAGCAGCAGGGCACCGCGTCGCTCGCGACTCATGTGCCGCAGCAGACGCGTCGCCTGCCACTCGAACCCCCGGCGGTTGTAGACGCCGGTGAGATCATCGGTGAGGGCGAGGCTGCGCATGGCGTAGAACAGCTCCTCCAGCGCTGCGACCTGCACCCGCAGACGGTCCTCGGTGCGCCGGTTCGGGCACTCCAGCAGCTGCGCCAGCAGGCGCTTCACGCGCTCATCATCACCGTCCAGGGCCGCCGAGTGGAGTTCCCGGGTAATTGCCACGTTTCTGGCGGGACTCGGGCTGGGGCCCCCGATCGCCGTGGCGAACGCCGCAGATCCGAACATCGCTGTTTCCTTCCTCGCCTGGCACCTTAGTAGGGTGCGCGAACAGCATAGCCAGCTGCGTCACCGCTCCCAACGCACCGGCAGCGCGAACCGGGATAAGGGATATCTGACTCACTGTAGGAGGATTCCGTGACGCCAGCTGTGCCTTACCGCGCAGCCAGATGACGCTCAAGCTTGTTCAGGGCGCTGTTCCAACCCTTGCCGTGATCATCACGGTTGCCGATCGTGCCGAGACCTTCCTGACGCAGCACGAGTTCGGTGCGTGCACCGCGGGGAATGAATTCGAGCGTGATGAGACTCTGCCGGGTGGGATCAGCATTCCATCCCCAGCTGAAAATGAGGCGCCGCGGACGTTCGATAAGCTTGAAAATCCCGCTCACCGGCAGCACCTGGCCATTGGCGAGACGCATGGTGATCTCATAGCGCCCGTCAACGCGTGGCTCCAGTACCGGTACCTCGCATTGCATGCCTTCCGGGCCAATCCAGGCCGCAAATTCCTCGCGCGTCATCCACGCATCGAAGACTGCCGTCGGGCTGGCATCGAAGACGCGGCGCAGTTCCAGGGTCGTGGGGTCTTGAGGTGAAGTCACAGTGGGATTCGCGTTCATTCGTTCGGCTCCGTTCGTCGAGTTTTCAGATGGGCATCCAGTCGATCGAAGCTCCCGCTCCAGAAGCGGCGCTGGAAATCGAGCCAGTCGCGTGCGCCGCCGAGGCCTTCCGGTCGCAGTTCGCAGCGACGGCCCTTGCCATCGCGCTGGTTGTGGATCAGGGAGGCCTCCACCAGGACCTTCAAGTGCCGCGAGATCGCCGGCAGCGACATCGCGAAGGGTTCAGCCAGCTCACCGACCGTCGCCGGACCACGGGCCAGTCGCATGAGGATGGCGCGACGCGTCGGATCGCCCAGCGCCTGGAAAGTGCGGTCGAGGAAGCCTGTTTCCTGGGAGTTCATGAGCGTCATTTTATTTAACTAATTGGTTAAGTCAATAAGATATTGTTCCGGACCGTCAAGTCCCAGGCCGAGCGTTACAGTGGCGATGCGGTTGGTCCTGGGTTTGCGCATAATCGCCGGCCCATGGAA
This sequence comes from Steroidobacteraceae bacterium, assembly GCA_035943195.1. Classification (GTDB taxonomy): domain Bacteria; phylum Pseudomonadota; class Gammaproteobacteria; order Steroidobacterales; family Steroidobacteraceae; genus DAIDKA01. The sequence goes on along the minus strand of DASZCK010000341.1, from coordinate 47,169 downwards.
AGGGGTTTGAGGGGACGACCATGAAACGAGATCTGTCGCCGGCCGAGCAGGCCCTATCCGATGCCGCGCTCGACTATCACCGCCTGCCGACCCGGGGAAAGATCACCGTTACCCCCACGAAGCCGCTGTCGAATCAGCGCGACCTCTCGCTGGCCTACTCCCCCGGGGTCGCCTATCCCTGCCTGGAAATCGAAGCGGATCCGAACAGCGCTGCGCAGTACACCTCTCGCGGCAACCTGGTTGGTGTCGTCACCAACGGCACCGCCGTGCTCGGCTTGGGTGACATCGGCCCACTGGCCGCCAAACCGGTGATGGAGGGAAAGGGCTGCCTGTTCCGTAAGTTTGCCGGCATCGACGTGTTTGATATCGAACTCGCCGAGCACGATACCCACAAGCTCGTGGACATCATCGCCGCCATGGAGCCCACGCTCGGCGGTATCAACCTGGAGGACATCAAGGCGCCGGAGTGCTTCGAGGTGGAGCGATTGCTGAGCGAGCGCGTCAAGATCCCGGTGTTCCACGACGATCAGCACGGCACCGCCATCATTTCCGCCGCCGCCATACACAATGGGCTGGAATTGGTCGGCAAGAAGATCTCGGACGTGAAGGTCGTGGTGTCGGGTGCCGGAGCCGCGGCCATCGCCTGCCTGGACCTGATGGTCGGGCTGGGGCTCAACCGCGAAAATATTCTCGCCTGTGACTCCAAGGGAGTGCTGTACATCGGCCGCAAGGACGGTTTCAACGAATCCAAGGCACGCTATGCGCAGCGCACCGAGGCACGCACCCTGGGCGATGCCATCGTCGGCGCGGATGTGTTCCTGGGCTGTTCCACCGGTGGTGTGCTCACCCCGGAGATGGTCAAGAAGATGGCTCCCAATCCCATCATCCTGGCGCTGGCGAATCCGGAGCCGGAGATCCGTCCGGAACTGGCACTCGCGGCCCGGCCCGACTGCGTCATCGCCACCGGCCGCTCGGACTATCCCAACCAGGTCAACAATGTCCTGTGCTTTCCCTACATTTTCCGCGGCGCGCTGGACTGCGGCGCGACCCGCATCACCGCGGAAATGAAGCTCGCCTGCGTGCGCCAGATCGCCGATCTCGCCAAGGAGGAGGTCAGCGAAGAGGTGGCCAGTGCCTACGCAGGGCAGGAGCTGCAGTTCGGTCGCGACTACATCATTCCCAAGCCCTTCGATTCGCGGCTGATCCTGCGGATCGCGCCCGCGGTCGCCGCCGCCGCGGCCGCCTCCGGGGTCGCCGCCCGTCCCATCGCCAATCTCGATGCCTATCGGCAGCGCCTGACGCAGATGTTCGCAGCGGGTGGCCTGGTCATGCAGCCGGTGTTCGCGGCCGCGCGCGCCTCCCAGAAGCGCCGCATCGTCTACGCCGAGGGCGAGGATGTGCGCGCGCTGCGTGCCGCCCAGTTTGCCCTCGATGATGGTCTGGCCGAGCCCGTGCTCATCGGCCGGCCGGCGGTGGTCGAACAGCGCATTGCCAAAGCCGGGTTGCGCCTGCGTCCCGGTCAAAATATCGAGCTGATCAATCCGGATGACGACCCGCGCTTCAAGCAGTATTGGCAGGCCTATCACCACATCATGGGTCGGCGAGGCATCAGTCCCGAGGCGGCCAAGAATGCCGTGCGCCGCTCGACCACGACCATCGCCGCCATGATGGTGCGCCTGGGCGAGGCGGATGCGATGCTGTGCGGCCTGCATGGGCGCTTCGACGCGCACCTGGCCAAGATCAGCGATGTGATCGGATCGCGCCCCGATGCCCCATGTCTCGCCACGCTCAACGGTCTCATGCTCGAGGGACGTACGCTCTTCATTGCCGACACCTACGTCAATGAGGTGCCCTCGGCGCAGCTGCTGGCGCAGATCGCGCTGCAGGCCACCCAGGAAGTGCATCTGTTTGGCCTCACTCCCAAGGTCGCCTTCCTCTCGCACTCCAACTACGGCTCCTCGCGCCGCGAGTCCGCCACCCGCATGCGTGAGGCCTACGAGATATTCACCACCCTGGCACCGAACGTTGAATGCGACGGCGAGATGCACGCGGACGCGGCCCTGTCGGAGACCATTCGCAGCAACAATCTCATGGACAGCCGGCTGAAGGGCGAGGCCAATATCCTCATCTGCCCGAACCTCGACGCGGCCAATATCCTGTTCAACGCCATCAAGGTACTGAACCGCGACGGCACGACCATCGGCCCCATTCTCATGGGACTGGCGCGGCCGGCCCACGTGCTCACTCCCTCCTCGACCGTGCGCCGCATCCTGGCGATGACCGCGCTTGCCGTGGCGCAGGCGCCGCGCGCGGTCCTGGTGCACTGACGGCTTTCAGCCGTCGACGGGCCTGGCGGGTGTGTCGAGAATGAGCTGGTAGAAACCCAGGTCGAGCCAGCCGCCGAACTTGTAGGCAGACTGGCGCACGGTGCCGGCACAGGTGAACCCCAGCCGTTCGTGCAACGCGACGCTGGTCCGATTGGCAGCGTCGATGCCGCCCACCAGCACGTGATACTGCTGCGCGCGGGCGGCCGCGATCAGCTCGATCATGAGGGCCTTGCCGATGCCGCGGCCGCGATGGTCCTTGTGCACGTAGACCGAGTGCTCGACGGTGTACTTGTAGGCCGCACGCGCTCGAAACGTGCCATAGGTCGCAAACCCCAGCAGCACTGCGCCCTCCTCGGCCCCGATCACCGGGAAGCGGCCGGCGCTTTTTTCCGCGAACCAGGCGCGGATGTTCTCGGGCGTGCGCGCCTGGTACTCGTACAGCGCCGTGGTATTGGCGATGGCCTCGTTGAAGATGTCGAGGACGGCGCCGGCATGCTGCTCCAGGGTGCAGGGGACGATTTGCATCCCCTCAGTATATCTCCGGGACCAGCATGTCCGGGGGCACCGGGTGGCGCGCGTAGTCGTTATGGCGCTCGCGCTCGGGTAACACCACCGTGCTCTTCTCCACCTCGGCGTAGGGGAACTGCTGCAGAAAATGGTGGATGCAGTTCAGGCGCGCGCGTTTCTTGTCGACCGCCTGGACCACCCACCAGCGCGCCTCGGGGATGTGCGAGCGCTCCAGCATGGTCTCCTTGGCGCGGGTGTAGTCCTCCCAGCGGCGCCGCGACTCCAGATCCATGGGACTCAATTTCCACTGCTTGAGCGGATCGTGAATGCGCCCCAGGAATCGCAGGTGCTGCTCCTCGTCGGTAATGGAGAACCAGTACTTGATGAGCCGGATGCCCGATCTCACCAGCATGCGTTCGAACTCCGGCACTGAGCGGTAGAACTCCTCGTATTCCTCGGGCGTGCAGAACCCCATGACATGCTCGACCCCGGCGCGGTTGTACCAGCTGCGGTCGAAGCAGACGATTTCCCCGGCCGCCGGCAGGTGTGGCACGTAGCGCTGGAAATACCACTGGGTGCGCTCCCGATCACTGGGGGCCGGCAGCGCCACCACCCGGCAGACGCGCGGATTGAGCCGCTGGTTGAAGCGCTTGATGGCACCGCCCTTGCCGGCCGCGTCCCGCCCCTCGAACAGGATGACGACCTTCTCGCGCTTGGCCACCACCCAGTCCTGCAGCTTCACGAGCTCAGCCTGCAGCTGGAACAGCTCCGAGAAATACTGCCGCCGGTAGGCATGATGGTCGCGATCCTCGATTTCCATCTCCAGTTCTTCATCGTAGCTGTCCGCCAGATCGCGGCTGAGACGGCGGATCAGGTCCTCCTGATCGATCGAGGGCATGTCAGTCATGGTGCAATCCCGCGCAGTTACCCAGCTTCCAGGTTTAGTGGCATTGCTTTGCAGTCATATGACGCACTGGGTTTGATTTTCCCGTCCGCCTTGCTTAGGCTGCGCTGGCGGGCTGGACGGTACCGGCGTTTGGTACCCGGAAAGCTCAGCGTATAAGAAAATCAGTAAGTTATAAAATACTGCTAACAATCGACGTGCACCAGGCAAGGGAGTGTCATGGCACTGCAATTGGCGTCAGATCCGGCCGCCGTTTACGAAGCCCCCGCCTCGCAGCCCGAGGACCAGATTCTATGGCTGCTGCAACGGCTGGGCATGACTCCCGCTGAGGCCGCGCGCGACCTGGAGGTGCCAGCCGATCAGGTCTACGCCTGGTGCGCGGGCACCTCGAGCCCGCCGAAAATGGCGATTCTGGCGCTGCGCCATCTGGCGGATCGATTGCGCTGGATCGACTGACTAGGCGTCCTCGCCCTCGCGACGCGCCGCGTACATCAGGCGCAGGGCGGTCAGCAGCTGCGGACTTAAGTCCTTGACGCCGATGAAGGCGGCTGAGCCCTTCATTTCCGGGTTCATGCCCAGATCCTTGGCCCCGGCCATGAATTCCTCGTCGGCCGCCTCCAGCAGCTCCAGTTCCAGGCCATGGATCAGTCGCTCCAGGCCCACATCAGGCCGCACGCTCATTCGTCTACTCCCGTAGTCAGGCCGGCGCGGATCAAGGCCCGCCGCATGCGCCGACGCGCCGAATCATAATCCGTCTTGCTCATTCCCAGCGAGCGCCGGATCTCCTCCGCCGTGAGCCCATCGCCCAGGCCGGCGATGATCTGCAGCGCCACCGGATCGTGCGCGAACAGCGTCCCTATGGCCTCCAGCTGCTGGGCCGCGATCAGCCAGCGTTCCGGATCCGGCTGCGGATCACAGGCTTCGGCCGTCTCGGCCATCACCACCTGGTATTCGGTGGCCAGCACCGGCTGCTGCGCCGTGGCGCGGCGCCGACGCCGCCAGTGCTCGGCCTTGATGCTGCGCATGACCCCGGCCAGAAAGGCGACGGCGGGCACGCCCGGCGGAATGGCGCGGGAACCATCCAGCACGCGCGCAAACGCCTCCTGCAGCAGGTCGGCCCAGCACACGTCCGGCGGCAGGCTGCGGCCATGCAGGCGCGCGATGACCTTCAGGCGCAGCAGGTCGCAGTTGGTGACCAGCTTCATGGCCAGGGCCCGCACCGCCGGCGGCTGGCTGGGCGCGAGCTCCCGGACCTTCAGCTTTTTCAGATGACTCTTCACGCTCAGGTATGCGCAACAGGGCGGCGGCCGCGGACAAATCCCGTTATCGTGTCGCCCCCAGTGCCCACGCCGGAGAGAGTTCGTTTGGCCATTCCGTTTGTAATCAAGGGGCTGATGATAGGCCTGTCGATAGCCGCACCGCTTGGGCCCATCGGGATCCTGTGCATGAATCGCACGCTCGCGGAGGGGCCCCGCATGGGGTTCATCTGTGGTTTGGGAGCCGCGTGTGCCGACGCCCTGTACGCCCTGGTGGGCACGGTGGCGCTGTCGGCGATCGCGCAGTGGATCATTTCCGACCGCGTGGAATTGCGCATCATCGGGGGCGTTTTCCTGGTGTATCTGGGGGCGCGGACCTTCATGCGCCCGGGCGCGGTGCTGCCACCCCCTGCGAAACTACCCACGCTCCTGCCTCCTGGCTGGCACGCGGCCTTCATGTCGACCTTCCTGCTGACCCTGGCCAATCCCATGACCCTGCTCAGCTTCGCGGCCTTGTTCGCCGGCCTCGGCGTCACCTCGGTCGGCGTGCTCCAGGGCGCCGACATCGCCGCTGCCGCGCTGGTGGTGGGCGTATTCTCAGGTTCAGCGCTGTGGTGGCTGATACTCAGTACCTGCATCGGGCGCCTGCGCCATTACATCGGCCCGCGCACACTGATGATGATCAATCGCATCTGCGGCACGGTACTGACGGCATTCGGGTTGTACGCCATCGCCACCCTGGTGAACCTGTCCTAGGCTGCCGGGTGGCGCTGGCGCGCCCGGCCCCGTGGCGTCATGCCCAGGTTCAGTTCGCGGCGTAGCCTCTTCAGGGTGGCCGCGACCCGGGCCGCATCACCGGATTCGACGGCGTGTTCCAGATGCAGGAATACTCCCAGGGCACCGGCCAGGAAGGCGTTCTGCGCAGTTTCGACTTCACGGCGCGTCGCAGTGCGCGGCAGGAAGGAGCGGGACACCTGTGACCAAAGTTTCACCAACGTCGCATCACGCATCAGCGGAGTCTCCCTTGCATAGTGCACGGTATTGTAACTGGCATCCGCACGACACCCTGGTTACCCTGCACCCATGTCAATGAGGGGACTAGGATTCCGACCGGCGGCGCTAGCCACAGTGCTGCTCCTGCTGGTGGGTCCGTGCCCGGCCGCCACCGCTGACTACACCCTGGTGCGCCAGCAGTTCCAGCAGGCCATGGCGAACGCCGCAGTGGGCAACGAGGCGAGCGATGACCCGTCGCTGCGTGCCTATCCGCTATATCCCTATCTGCAGGCCGAACGCATCCGCCAGGGACTGGCCAATGCTGCGACCGTGGCCGCGGCCGATCGCAGCGCCGCGGGTTTTCTTGCCATTCATGGACAGCTGCCGGTTGGCGCAGAGCTGCGGCGCAGCTGGCTGGAGAGTCTCGCGCAGCGCGAGCAATGGGCCACGTTCCTCGAGTACTACCGCGACAGCGGCGCGACCACCGATGCTCTGCGCTGCCAGGCGCTCAGTGCCCGCATCGCCACCGGTCAGACCACGGTGGTCGGCCCCGCCCTGCTGCGTCAATGGTTGACGACGCGCGATGTACCCGAGTGTGAACGCGTCTACGCCTGGGGCTTTGACCACGGCCTGATCACCCCGGAGCTGGTGGAACGACGGGTGCGTCTGGCGCTGGAAGCCGGCAACACGGCACTGGCCAAATCGCTGATCGCTCGCCTGCCGGCGAACCAGGCCGTGCCGCCGCGCCTGTGGGCGCAGCTGCTGGAGAGCCCGCTGCGCACCCTCGACCAGCTGCTCGATCAGCCCGCCATGGCGGTACTGCCGGAGGCCTTGCGCGCCGGTTGGGCGCGGCTCGCCCGCCAGGATCCGGATGCCGCCGTCGACCGGTACGCACAGCTTGTCCGGAGCCGCCATCTCACCTCCGACACCGCCAGTGTGTTTGCGCTGGATGTGGCCCTGCCCCTGGCCTGGCAGCGCGACGCGCGCGCCGAGGATTTCTTTGGACGCGTCAGCACCCGCGATCTGGATGACAGCGCGCTGGAATGGCGCGCCCGTGCCGCGCTGTGGGCCGGTAACTGGCCGCTGGTGACCCAGACCATTTCGGTGATGTCCGAGACCAATCGTCAAAGCACACGCTGGCGCTATTGGACCGCGCGGGCCATGGAGGAGTCGGGCGATGCCGCCTTGGCGCACCGGCTGTTCACGGCCCTGGCCCCCGATGACAACTACTACTCGGGGCTGGCCGCGGCTCGCCTCGGCATCAGCGTCGCGCCGCATCCGCAGCCGCTGGACCGGGATGAGGCGATCCGCGCCCGTCTGGCACAGATCCCGGGGCTGGTGCGCGCCCATGAACTGCTGTTGTGCGAGCTGCGCGGCGCCGCGCAGCTCGAATGGCAGGTCGCCTTCGATGCCCTCACCCCCGCGGAGCGCCAGCAGGCTATACCGCTGGTTGCCGACTGGGGCTGGTATGACCTGGCGGTGACGACGGCCACCTCGCTGCGGATTTTCTACGACTACAGCCTGCTGTATCCACAGCCGTACGAGACCTCGGTAATCGCCGCCGCGCATGCGGCACAGCTGCCCGTCAGCCTCATCTACGGTGTGATCCGCCAGGAGAGTCTGTATCGCACCGACGTGACCTCAAGTGCCGGCGCACGCGGCCTGATGCAACTGGAACTTTCGACCGCGCGGCCCACGGCCCGGGCGCTGAAGCTGCCGCCGCCGCACATGACCGACCTGTTCGACCCACAGATCAATTCCACCCTGGGCGCAGAGCATCTGCATATGTTGCTCGACAAAGTCGATGGCCAGCTGCCCCTGGCGCTGGCGGCCTACAATGCAGGAATCGCCGCGGCGAGCCGCTGGCTGCCGGCGAGCAGCATGGCGCCGGATGTATGGGTGGAGAACATCCCCTACAACGAGACGCGCAACTACGTGCAGCGCATTCTCTGGCACACCGTGGTTTACGCGTGGCTGCGCTCGGATGGCCAACCGCAGGACACCGCGTCGTGGCTTGCGCCCATCCGCGCCATGGGACCCGCCCAGGCGCGCATCGAGCCGCATTGACTCAATCCTTGGGTCGCTCGGGAATATTCAAGCCACGCGCCACGGCGGGCCGCGCCACGAAGGCCTCGAGCGCCCGGGTCACCGCCGGGTACTCGCCTATGCCCACCAGGTCCCCGGCCTCGTAGAAGCTCACCAGGGTCCGCACCCACGGAAAAATCGCGATATCGGCAATGCTGTACTGATCCGATACCACCCAGGCGTGGCCCAGCAGCCGCCGGTTCAACACGGCGAGCAGTCGCTTGGATTCCCCGACATAGCGATCACGAGCGCGCTTGTCCTCGATCTCCTTGCCCGCGAAGCGATGAAAGAACCCCAGCTGGCCGAACATCGGTCCGATGCCACCCATCTGGAACATCAGCCACTGCAGCGTCTGGTAACGCCCCGCCGCATCCTGCGGCATGAAGCGTCCGGTCTTCTCTGCCAGATAGACGAGAATGGCGCCCGACTCAAACAGCGCCAGCGGCTGCCCGCCAGGACCTTGCGGATCGATGATGGCCGGGATCTTGTTGTTCGGGTTCAACGCCAGAAACTCCGGACTGAGCTGATCGTTGCGATCAAAGCGCACCGCGTGCGGCTCGTACGGCAGCCCGGTCTCCTCCAGCATTATCGAGACCTTCACGCCGTTGGGCGTGGGCAGGGAGTACAGCTGCAACCGGTCCGGATGCTGCGCCGGCCATTTACGCGCCACCGGAAAGCGGGAAAGATCTGCCATGGGATGACTCCTAATGTGCGGGCGGCACCCACTGCGAGGTCATCCGGTACGGCACGCCGGTGAAAATCGCCTCGATCCGGTACAGCCGGCCGCTGCGGATCTTGAACACCTCCATCACGGAGATGCTGTTGGGCGATTTGATCGGATTCTTTGCCGCCTTGCCATCGGTGGTGCGGTAGTCCTCGAACGTGGCACCATGATCAAAGGAAGCCTGCGCCATCACGATCCCGCGCGCTTCGTCCACCACCGTGAAGCGGCGGTCACGAACGCGGTCCACGAAGCGGAAGGTGCCGAGTTTGAACTGCGCCTCACACCCCTGGGCATCCGAGCCGAAGCTGCCATTGGTGGTGATCTGGCCGTTTTCCTCGCGCGCGCACTCAGGATCAAAGCGCGTGTGCAGCACGCCATCGTTCTTCTGGATGGTGCTGAAGTAACCATCCACCAGCGCGATCATCGCCTGGTGTGAACTGCGCTCTGCCACCGGCAGTTCGCTGGTAAAGGCGGGGTCATGCGTGAAATGCTCGGGATCACCCCAAGGGCCGGCGTCCCCCTTGCGGTCCGCGATCACCTCGACTTCGGACACCTGCTGGTGCTCGACCTTCAGGCGCATCACGTAGTAGGCAAGCTGGCCGTGCTCGGCCACGGTGCCGTACCAGCCCACCGTGCCGGTAGCAGGATCGGCCACCAGCAGCGGATGCTGGTCGTGGGCGCTGGCCGCACCCCAGATGCCATCGCCGATCATCATCGACACATTGTTTTCGGTATAGCGCACGGTCGGCGCCCAGGGCACCCGCGCCGGATCATGGGCCACGAGCGCATCCATGTAGTTGTTGGCGGCCGCGAACAGGCAGCTGCGATCGCAGGAACCCTTCGCGGGGGCCGCCGCATGCACCGCCGGTGCGCTGAAGGCGGGCGGTGAGGCATAGGGGGAGTGCATGAAGTACGGCACATAGGTGAACACCGCCTCGACGCGGTAGATCATCCCATTGCGTATCTTGAAGGCCTCCATCAGCGAGATGGAGTTCGGCCACTTCAGCGCCGTCGCATGTACCTTGCCATCATTGGTCTTGTAGCTGTCGAAGCTGTTGGCGTGATCGAAGAAGCCGGTGGCGACGACCACGCCGCGCTCTTCGTCCACGATCGGGAAACGCCGTTCGCGCACCCGTTTGTTGATGCGATAGATGCCGAGTTTGAATTGACTCTCGCAGCCCTGAGAAATCGCCGCGGCTCCCTGCGTGCCACTGGTGGTGCTGATGCCATTCTCATTGCGCTGACAGTCCGGATCGAAGGCCGTGAAGATCTGCCCGTCGTTCTGTTCGACGGTGCTGAAATAGCCATTGGTCACGGCGATCAGACGCTCACGCTCGCGCCGCTGCTCGGCGGGTAGGACTTCCTGGAAGGCCGGATCGTGCTGCAGCTTCGCCGGATCACCGAATGGGGCCGGGTGAATGGGTTTGCGCTGCACGATGGCCTCGGCTTCCGTGATCCTGCCGTCGGCCACTTTGAGTCGCAGGGCCAGGAAGGCGCCAGCGCCATGTTCCTGCACCGTGCCGAACCAGGCGGCGTTGCCGGTGGCCGCATCGGCCACTTCCAGGCCCGTAGCCGAGACGCCACTATTCGACCCCCACAGACCCTCACCCAGCGGCATCTCCACATCGTTTTCGACGTAGCGCGCGCCGCGCGCGAAGGGGGCGAGACCCTGATCCTTGTGAGTCATGGCGTCCAGGTAGCTGTGCAGCATGCCGATCAGGCAGGTGCGATTGCAGCTCGGATAGACGGCACTTGCCTCACCCGGCGCCTGTGCCCTGGCGGCCAGGCTGACCAGGATAGCGATCAGCAGCGCCGCGACTCTCATGCGCCTTTCTCACCCGGGAAGGAGGACTCCATGGACAAGATGCCCTGCACCACGCGCGCGGCCGAGGCCGCGCCGTTATCCATGAACACCACTTTGCCAGAGCCATGCTCGGCCACGTACTTCATCGCATCGGTGTATTCGAGGAACAGCAGGAACTCCGGGTTCACGCCGGCGCTCTTGAGACTGTCGGCCGCACCCTTCATGCCTTCGGCAATGTTCTTGCGGAACAGCGCCAGGCCCTCGCCGCGCAGCGCCGAGGCCTTTTTCTCCGCTTCCGCGCCGATGGTGCGGAAGGCCGCCTCGGCTTCCGCATCCTTGGTGCGCTTGACCAAAAGCGCCGCGCCTTCATTGGAGGCCGCGGCCAGCAGGTTCTTGGAGGACACCACGCGCGCCATCGAATCGATGATTTCCTTGTCGAAGGTCATGTCGGTGATCTGGATGTCGCGCACCACGTAGCCCCAGGCCAGCACCACCTCGTCGAGGTTCTTCTTGGTGTGATCGACGATCTCCGCACGCATGCCCAGAATGTCCGACTGCTTGGTGGTCGCCACGAACTGGCGGATGGAACCGTCGATGGTCCGCTGCAGCGCCAGTTGAAACTCCTGCCCGGTGGCGAAACTGAACACCGCCTTCTTGACCGAGTCCTCATCCGCCGCGGCCACCGCGTACAGCACCATGGTGGCGAACTTCACGTTGGCCTGATCCTGTGTAATGGCCTGGAATTCCAGCTGCAGGGCGCGGTTCTGCAGCGACAAGCGGTAGGCGACCCGCTCCCAGGGCATCTTGAAGTTCAGGCCCTCGCGCATGATGCGGTGATAGCGGCCGAACATCGTCACTACCGCGACGGTGGCCTGCGGCACGGTGCGGAACAAAGAGCCGATCAGATACAGCACCACGATCAGGAAGATGGCAATCAACAGATAGGAATACATGAATGTGCAATCCTTGCGGGCGGTAAACGGGCGGCAGTATACGCCCATGCATCGGTAACATTTACCGGGTCGCGATCGGCACCAGCACGGTGATGCGCAGATCCGGGCGGCGCACCACGCGCAGGATGTGCTGCTCGTAGTGCGCAACACCGCCACGCGCGGCGCGGAAACTGCGGCGGCCGCCATCGCGCACCAGCACCTGCTGAGAATGCCAGCCGGAGGCGAACTCGCGACTGCCGCGGCTCAACTCCTCGACCAACGCCGAACGTTGCGGGTCGTCGCGCATGCGCGGCATGTCGGCGCGGAATTCCGCGACCAGGCGTCGCGCCCGCTCCTCCCAGTCCAGCAGCAGGCCTCTCGCCCGCGGGTGCAGGAACACATAGCGCAGCAGATTCGGCGTCGGCATGGTCAACCAGTCGCCGAAGAGTTGCGCGGCGGCCCGGTTCCAGTGCAGCGCGTTCCAGTACTGGTCCAGTACGTAAGCGGGCGTGCGAATGGCCTGCAGCAGCCCGGACAGCTCCTGGCCGTCGGTCAGCGCCGGCCCGGGGGGCGCCGGATCAAGGCGCCCCGCGATCTCAAACAGATAGGCACGTTCGGCCGGTGTGAGGTGCAGTCCCTGCGACAGAGCCACCAGGGTCGCCGGGGAGATCGCAGCGGTGCGTCCCTGTTCTATCCAGGTGTACCAGGTGGGACTGATGCCGCACAACTGCGCCACTTCCTCGCGCCGCAGGCCCGGCGTGCGGCGCCGCTGGCGCTGCGGCAGTCCCAGCTCCGGCGGCCGCAATGACTCGCGGCGTGCGCGCAGAAATTCGCCCAGCAAGCGCGATGACGGGTGCATTGTATAATAGGATAAGTGCCTGACTCCTACCAGTATAACAAGCCGTGCACACTGGCCGTGAAGTCACGGGAGTCACCATGCGCAGCCACCGCGAAGCGGTCCACGAGCAGTTCAACCCACGGGCCCAGGCCTATCTGGCGAGCCGCGTGCACGCCGCCGGCCCGGATCTGGCGGCGGCCCGTGAGCGTGTGCAACAGTATCTGGGACGGGCTGCCCAGGCACTGGATGTCGGCACCGGTGCCGGACATTTGAGCTTCGCACTCGCGCCAGCGGTCGCTCGGATGGTGGCGCTGGATCCCTCCCCGGGGATGCTGACGACGGTACGTGAGGCGGCCGCGCAACGCGGCCTGACCGGGATCGAAACCTGCGAGGCAGTCGCGGCCGCCCTGCCCTTCGCGGCAGCGAGCTTTGATCTGGTCAGCACCCGCTACAGCGCGCATCACTGGTTGGATGTGCCGCGGGCACTGGATGAAATGCGCCGGGTGGTGAAACCCGATGGCTACCTCCTCCTCATCGACTTTCTCGGCGAGGAGCATGCGCTGGTGGATACCCACCTGCAGAGCCTGGAGCTGCTGCGCGACACCTCTCACGTCCGCGACCGTAGTATCAGCGAGTGGCGGAGCCTGCTGCAGCAGGCTGGCTTCTGCGAGGTCGAGCATTGCAGCTGGAACACGCGCATCGAGTTCGCGCCATGGATCGAGCGGATGGGCACCCCACCCGCGCTGGTCACCGCCATCCGTATGTTGCAGGCGGCCGCGCCCGCGGAAGTGCAGCGCGCCTTACAGATCGAAGCGGACGGCAGCTTTACCGGGCAGACGGGACTGTTCTGGGCACGACCGCTTGCTTTGGGACCATGATGTCTTTATGATATCACTCTGCTATATACCCGGAGCATCCCATGGTTTCGCCTATTCCCGCCGCCTCCCAGGAACGCCCCATCCACGCCTTCGGAGGCTTCCCGATGTTGGTGATCAACCTGCTGTTGGTGAGCGCGGCGCCCCTGGCGCTCGCGGCCACCACTCAGCCCCGGCCCGCCGGCGTGATCTTCGTCGCCCTGCTCGTCAGCGCCCTGGGCGTGCTGTCGCTGAAGGGACATTTCTCCCTGCAGCCCAATGAGGCCAGGGTGCTGATCCTGTTCGGGCATTATCGCGGCACGGTGCGTGACAGCGGCTTCCACTGGGCGAACCCCTTCTACGCGCGCTACCGCGGGCGCGTGCCGAGCAAAGGCCAGTGGCGGCCGGACTCCCTCGGCCAGACGCGTATCGGCGGCCAAGCCACCACCGGAATCGGCGGCCAGCAATGGTGGTCGAGCAAGCTCTCGCTGCGGGCGAACAACTTCAACAGTCCGACCCTCAAGGTCAACGACAAGCGGGGCAATCCGGTGGAAATTGCCGCCGTCGTGGTCTGGCGGGTGCAGGACACCGCCATGGCGGTGTTCGATGTCGCAGACTTTGCGAGCTATGTGGAAGTCCAGTCCGAGTCCGCCCTGCGCAGCATCGCCAGCCGCTTTGCCTATGATCATGGGCATGAGAGCGAGCCGACCTTGCGCGGCAGCGCCGACGAGGTCGCCCATGAACTGGCGCAGGAACTGCAGCAGCGGCTCGCCAAGGCCGGTGTCCTGGTCGAGGAAGCGCGCCTGACTCACCTGGCGTACGCCGCGGAAATCGCGCCGATCATGCTGCGTCGGCAGCAGGCCGAGGCCATCATCTCGGCCCGCCAGATCATCGTGCAGAATGCCGTCGGCATGGTGCACATGGCGCTCGCCGAGCTGGAACGCCAGAACACGGTGACGCTGGATGATGAGCGCAAGGCCGCCATGGTGAGCAACCTGCTGGTCGTGCTCTGCGGCAACTCCGATGCCTCGCCCGTGATCAACACAGGCACCTTGTACAGCTAGCCGTGGCTACCGCCGATCGCAAGGCCTTCCTGCTGCGACTGTCGCCGGAGCTGTGGAAGGAGCTGGAACGCTGGGCCGCGGATGACCTGCGCAGCATCAACGCCCAGATAGAATTTCTGCTGCGCCAGGCCGTGACGCGCCGCAAGGGCGGACCGAAGTCATCCGACGATTGAGGCGTCGGCCGACTTGCGGGCCGCGCCCGCCTCTGCTCTAGTTCCTACCTATTCGAGTGCGAATCTTCAAGGAAGGGCAGTTATGGCGAGGAGATCCAAACGCAGCCACAGCACCGGCCGGAGAAAACCCAAGGTGAAGGTGGCTATCAAGGTCAAAGCCAAATCCAAACCCGGAATGAAGGTCAAGGCGGCGAAGCTCCTTGCACGCATCAGCGCCAAGGTCGGCGCTGCGCGCGATGAGGTCAAGGGCCGCGCACGCCGCACCTTCCGCAAGGCGGCCAGGAAGGAGCAGTCGGTCGGCGCACAGCTGGCACGCAACAAAAAACTGGTGCTGGATTTCTATCACAAGCTGATCGGCGAAAAAGACTATGAAGGGGCCCGCGCCTACATGGGCGCCGAGTACAAGCAACATGCGCCCTACGCCACCGACGGCCACGCGGGCATCGCCGAATGGGTGAGGAAGTTCAAGGAGAGCTTCCCGCAGCACCACTATGAGGTGAAAAAGGTGATCGCCGAAGGCGACCTGGTGGTGTTGCACCTGCATGGCAAAAGCGGCCCGAACCCGCACGGCGAGTCGGTGGTCGACATCTTCCGTATCAAGGACGGCAAGGTGGTGGAACACTGGGATGTCATTCAGCCCATCCCCGAGCACGCCGACAACGCCAATACGATGTTCTGATGCGCGTCCCGATATTTCAGGTTGACGCCTTCACCACGCGGCGCTTCGCCGGTAATCCGGCCGCGGTGATGCGCCTCGACCGCGGCGGCGATCTGCACTGCCGCCTGCTCGGTGAACGCGTGGATCTAGGCAATAGCGCGCAGCGCCACCGCCACCGGTATGCGTGCAGCACGGATCGCCGGTAACAGGCCACCGATCAGGCCCACGACGCACGCCCAGACGATTCCCAAGGTGAACAGCGCCGCACCGATGTGCAGGTGGAACACGACTTGCGCGAGGCCGCCACCGCCTGCGAGGCTGCTAACGGTATGGCCGTCAAACACGGCCCAGGCCAGGCCAGCACCGACTGCCGCACCCAAGATGGACAACACCAGCGCCTCGATCATGACCGACACCACCACGCCCACCGCGCCGTAACCAATGGCACGCAAAGTCGCAATCTCAACCGCGCGCGTGCTGACGGCCGAGTACATGGTATTCAAGGCGGCGAATACCGCACCTATCGCCATGATGGTGCAGATGGCCTTTGCAATCAGTGATAGAAAGCTGGCGAAGGTCTGCGACTGCCGCGCGTAGTAGTCGATTTCCTTGAACACGTCCACCGAAAGAGTCGGATCGTGCTGCAGGGCTGCACGCAAGGTCGAAAAGCCCGTCGGACCGTCCAGCTTCAGGACCACCGAATTGTAGGTAGTGCGCTGATAGGCGGCCAGTGCGGTATCAATATCACCCATCACTTCTGAGTCATGGGCGCCACCGCCGCTATCGAAGATGCCCACCACCGTCCACTGGTCGCCACCAAAATTCGGGCGGCCGCCCAGGCCCAAATTTGCATATCGCTCCGAGGCGGCCTTGCCGACGATGATCTCGCGAAGACCGGCGGTGAACATCCGCCCCTGCACCAGGTGCAGTTCGGGCCGCAGGCGCAGTAGCTCATCCGTGGAAACGCCACGAAGGATGAGTGTGCTGAGCTTGCCATTGTCCTTGCGCGGCAAATTCACCGAAGCAATGGCCTCCGTTGAGGCAATCGCCCGGTGGGCCGGATCCTTGGCAATGCCGGGCGCATCCAGGATTGTCGCGACGGAGTCATGCGGCAGGCTGCTGCCGATCTCATTGGCCGCCTGCTGGTGCAGCACAATGGCGCGATCCGCACTACCCGTCTCGTTCAATGAATCGGCGAGGCCGGTCGACAGCGCCAGCACCGACAGCAGTACGAACACTACCCCCGCCGTGCCCATCACAATGACTGCCGAGGATGCCACCCGGCTCGGCAGGCTGCGCAGACTGATCGAGGAGACCGCGAGCAGTTGGGTCGTTAACTTCATGATATGACCCTAGCGTCCCGACAGAGCAGCGACGATGTTCAGCTGGCGCGCGCGCCATGCCGGTATAACGCCGCTGATAAGCGCCAGCACCAGGGCAACCGCGGCCGCCGCCGCATATACCAGACCCGGGATATGCTGGGCGCCGATACCCTGCGCGGCCAAGGTCGGTCCGGAGGTGAGCCAAGGCAGCACCCGTGAGGCGAGCGCCACGCCCAGCGCCCCCGCGACCATTGCCAATGTCAGCGCTTCGGCCAGTACCAACCACTGCACGCTCGCGTCCGTGAAGCCGAGAGTCTTTAATACCGCGAGCTCCGCGGTGCGCTCGCGTACCGACTGCGCAATCGTATTGAAAGTCAGGAATAGCAGCGTGAACAGCACCGCAATGCATACGCCATTGATCAGGAGCTTGCGGTCCCCGATTTGCCCCAAGGTGGTCTCGATCGAGTCCTTTTCATTGGCGGTGTTGGTCTGATTAGGTGAATTCGCAAAACGGTCATCGATGGCCTGGGCAATCGCGGCGGATTTCGCCGGGTCATTGATGCCAACGTAGAACAATATCGACTGGTTCTTTCCGGTGGCAAGGGCCTCGTTGACGAAATCGTAGTTCGCAAAAATGCGGGTCGCCCAGTCCGGCTGCTGCAGGGTGTAGGTGCCGACGATGTCGAACTGCCAGTCATTGGAACCGTCGGCCTTGGGGGCGATGCCCCGGAGCGGAATCCGATCGCCGACCTTCCAGCCGTACTGCTTCATCGTGGTGACGCCCACGATGACGCCATTGCGCGTGCGACGCATCGCCGCGGCCTGATCCGGCGTGACCATGAGATCGGTGCTGATCTTGAGCATCGCATCGAAGTCCGTACCGATGATGACCATCGGATTGCTTGGCTGCTGGTAAGTGCCGATGACGATGCCGAACGGTGCCACCGCCGTGACACCCGGGATCGACTCGATCTGCACCTTGTGGGCGAGCGGCATGGCCGCACCCTGATTCACCCGGCTCTGCACGATCAGGTGCGAGACGCTGGTGAGCTTCAGGACATTGTCGATTCCGACATTGATGCCCTGCAGGGTGCCAAACAGAAAGAACGCGGTCACGATCGAAAAACACGTGAGCAACGTTCGTGTCGGTTTGCGCCGCAGCGCCGCCCAGACCAGCGGCAGGTACTTCACGCAGCGGTCCTCGACTCGTCCCGCGCCAGGGTGCCCTTGTCCATGTGCAACAGGCGCGACGCATAAGCCGCGGCGCGCGGATCGTGCGTCACCATGACGATGGTCTTGCCCTGCTTCTGGTTGAGGATGGTGAGCAGCTGCAGGATTTCCTCAGCGCTTTCACGATCCAGGTCGCCGGTGGGCTCATCGCACACCAGCAGCGTGGGGTCGGCGATCAGCGCACGCGCAATGGCGACGCGCTGCTGCTGGCCGCCGGACAGCTCAGTGGGCTTGTGCGTAGCGCGGTCCGACAGTCCCACCAGCGCCAGCGCCGCGGCGACATTGGTCTTGCGCTGGGCACGCGACAGCTTGGTGAGCAGCAGCGGCACTTCAACGTTGCGTTCGGCCGAGAGCACCGGCAGCAGGTTGTAGAACTGGAACACGAAGCCGACGTGACGGGCACGCCAGGCAGCCATCTGCGAACCGGACAGCCGGTCCAGCCGCTCGCCGGCGACGGTGATCTGGCCCTCATCGGGCTTGTCCAGGCCGCCGATGAGATTGAGCAAGGTGGTCTTGCCGGATCCCGAAGGACCCATGAGGCCGAGGAACTCCCCGCTTTGCACCTCGAGGTTCAGCGAGTGCAGCACTTCGACACGCTGGCGTCCGCGTGTATAGCTCTTCACAACGTTCTGCAATGAAACAACAGCAGCCATGGAGCCTCCCCTCTTGTGTTTGGTTCAGAATCGACTCTCGCGCGTGTGTCCTACGCGTACTTTACCGTGACCTTGGAGTTGACACGGGCGCGGCATATAAAGTTCTTGCTCACGTCCATTTGAGATTCCAACAAATTCATAGGAACGATGGTGCCCATACCGCTACGGGAAAAACCACAGTGGAAGGAGCCATGTCCTGGGTGTCCGAGGCGGCGATAGGGGTCGCCGCGAAATCCGCGATCGCGGCGGCTGGCGCGGCAATCTTTGCGGCTCCGGCCTGCTCCGGCGGTTGCGCGCGGAGGACGCACCAACTCGAACACGCGCCGAACGTCGTGAATCACGAGGCGAACGTGCGCCTTCTTCGCGATCAATGCGCAATCGCTTGGGCTGTTTGGTCTTCTCGTCCATACGCCAGAGGTCCCCCGGAACGGCGCCTATCTTGTGATGGTGTTATATCACACTAAACCAGTTTGGCAATACCATCCCTTGGTCCGGAAGCGCAGAACGTGGGGCTACTGGTCGGCGCGGTAGCCCCCGCTCAACAGGGCATCGACCTCTTTTTCTGCCGCCAGCCAGTCCTCTGCTTCACCTCCTGCAGGGAAGCCACGACTCTCGCCGCGCAGATAGGCGGCACGGGCAATGAGCGCGCGACGCTCATCCACGGACACCACGGGCACGGACTTCGTGCCGATCACGGCCTGCGGGCTGTCGGCAGCAGCCGTGGATTTGGCTGCGGGACGCCGGGCTGACTTTTTTACCGGTGTGGTGGCCGGTTTGCCGGCAGGCTTTACCTCAACCGGCGTTGCGGGGGGCCGCGCGGATCGGGCGTTTTGTTCGGTATCGGATATGCGGCGGCTTGCCATGAGGGTCTCCTGCGTAGCATCGGGAACGATACCCCCTGAGCTCATGCAAGCGCAGTGCCCGAACCGCTCACTTCTTACGGCGTGATTTGCCCGCGCTCTTGCCGGCCTTTCGCGCCGCGCCTGCCCGCGCGCCCTTACCGGCCGGAGCGCTGACGCTCTTGGCCATGCCGTTCAGGTACTTGCGAAAATCCGCGCCCAGGGAGGGATGGCCCAGTGCGTACTCCACCGTGGCCTGCAGATAACCGAGCTTGCTGCCGCAGTCGTAGCGCTTGCCACTGAAGCGATAGGCATACACGGCCTCCTCGCCCATCAGCGCCGCGATGCCATCGGTCAGCTGGATCTCGCCACCAGCGCCGCGCCCCAGGCGCGCGAGATGCTCGAATATCGCCGCGGTCAGCACATAGCGCCCGACTACCGCCAGGTTCGAGGGTGCCTGCGCCGGTTTGGGTTTTTCGACAATGCTGCGCACCCGACCAGTGCTGGACTTGTCGGCCTCGATTTCCACGATGCCGTACTTCTCGGTGTCCTTGTTCGGCACCATCTCGACGCCGAGCACGCTGGCGCGCTTGGCAGCATAGACCTCGGCCATCTGCTCCAGGCAGCTGCTCGGATTGCCGCGGATCAGGTCATCGGCCAGGTGCACGAAGAACGGTTCCGAGCCCACGGCCGGTTGCGCACACAGCGCCGCATGGCCCAGGCCGAGCGGCGCGGCCTGGCGGATGTAGATGCAGGTGGCATAGGAAGGCAGCACGCTGCGGATCTGGTTCAAAAGGTCGCTCTTGCCCTGGGCCTCGAGCATGTGCTCGAGCTCTTCATCGGAATCGAAGTGGTCCTCGATGGCCCGTTTGGAGGCGCCGGTGATGAACACCAGCTTGCGCGCTCCGGCCAGCAGAGCTTCTTCGACCGCGTACTGAATGAGCGGCTTGTCCACCACCGGCAGCATTTCCTTGGGACTGGCCTTGGTGGCGGGCAGGAAGCGGGTACCGCGTCCGGCGACCGGGAAAACGGCGGTCCGGATGGCCGACTGTGATCTCATGCGCAAACCTCGAAGACGCAACGGGACGTGAGTGTAGCGGACAACCCGGGGGGCACCGCACCTCGCGATAGACGCACCGCCACGTAGGCGCTGCCTCGCAAGGCAGGTCGATCAGTCCCGGATGGGCTGATCGGCGCCGTCATTGACCCGCTCGCGCAGATCCTTGCCGGGTTTGAAATGGGGCACGTACTTGCCGGAGAGCGCCACGGCCTCGCCGGTCTTGGGATTGCGGCCCTGGCGCGGCGGCCGGAAGTGCAGGGAGAAACTGCCGAAGCCGCGGATCTCGATGCGTTCACCCTGCGACAGGGCGTCGCTCATGATCTCGAGAATCTGCTTCAGCGCCAGCTCAACGTCCTTGGCCGGCAGATGCTTCTGCTTGGCCGTGATGACTTCAATCAATTCCGATTTGGTCATGAGTTGCCCTTGCCTATCCGAACCGCCTGCCCGTACCGCCGCCTTGAGGCGCGCGCTCAGTTGCGATCGCCGATCTGTTCCTTCAGCAGGTCCCCGAGGCTGGTGCCCGTGGTAGAGGTCTGCTCCGAGCGGTAACTCTGCACCGCCTCGGCTTCTTCGTGCATTTCCTTGGCCTTGATCGACAGCGAAATGGTGCGCGTCTTGCGATCCACGCCGGTGAACTTGGCGTCGATTTCCTGGCCGACCTTCAACACCGTGCGCGCGTCTTCGACGCGATCACGGGCCAGGTCCGAGCCGCGCAACTGGCCTTCCACGCCATTGCCGAGATCAATGATGGCGCCGCGTGCATCCACTTCCTTGACCGTGCCGCGCACGATGGTGCCCTTGGGGAACTCGGCGATATAGGCCGAGAAGGGATCCTTCGCCAGCTGCTTGATGCCGAGGGAGATGCGCTCGCGGTCCGGATCGATCGCCAGCACCATGGCCTCCACCTGCTGGGCCTTCTGGTAGTTGCGCACGGCTTCCTCGCCGGGCATGTCCCAGGAGATATCCGACAGGTGCACCAGGCCGTCGATGTTGCCCGACAGGCCGATGAAAATGCCGAAGTCCGTGATGGATTTGATCTGGCCGCTGACCCGATCGCCACGGTTGAAGTTCTCGGCGAACTCCTTCCACGGGTTGGCCTGGCACTGCTTCAGGCCGAGCGAGATGCGGCGCCGTTCCTCGTCCACATCCAGCACCATGACTTCGACTTCCTGGCCGGTGTGAACCACCTTCGCCGGGTTGACGTTCTTGTTGGTCCAGTCCATTTCGGACACGTGCACCAGACCCTCGACGCCGTCCTCGATCTCGACGAAGGCGCCGTAGTCGGCGATGTTGGTGACCTTGCCGAACACGCGGGTGTTGGGCGGATAACGCCGGGCGATGTTCTCCCAGGGATCCGCGCCGAGCTGCTTGAGCCCCAACGACACGCGTGAGCGCTCGCGATCGAATTTGAGGATGCGCACTTCGATTTCATCGCCGACCTTGACGACTTCGGACGGATGCTTGACGCGCTTCCACGCCATGTCGGTGATGTGCAGCAGGCCATCGATGCCGCCCAGGTCCACGAACGCACCGTAATCGGTGAGGTTCTTGACCGAGCCGCGCACCACGGCGCCTTCCTGCAGGTTGTCCATGAGCGCGCTGCGCTCGGCGGAGAATTCCTGCTCGACCACGGCACGGCGTGACACCACGACGTTATTGCGCTTCTGGTCCAGCTTGATGACCTTGAACTCAAGCGGCTTGCCCTCGAGATAGGACGTATCCCGTACGGGGCGCACATCAACGAGCGAGCCCGGCAGGAAGGCGCGGACATTCTCGATCTCGACGGTGAAGCCACCCTTGACGCGTCCGGTGATCACACCGGTCACGATCTGGGAATCATTGAAGGCGGTCTCGAGGCGCGTCCAGGTGCGCGCGCGCTTGGCCTTCTCGCGCGACAGGCGCGTCTCGCCGTTGCCATCCTCGACCGAATCGAGCGCCACTTCGACCATGTCGCCAGTCTTGACTTCGAGCTCACCGCGCTCGTTCTTGAACTGTTCGACGGGGATGACGGCTTCGGACTTCAGGCCTACGTTGACGATGACGATGTCGTCTGTGACATCGACCACCAACCCTTGAAGGATCATCCCGGGACGGATGCGTTGGTTGGCGAGGCTATCTTCGAATAATTGGGCGAAACTTTCTGTCATACCTTCTACTTGCACAGGCGCTTGGTTGGCCCGTGCCGGAATTGTGGTTGCTACGGCGCACGGGACTTTCCACGTTCCTCGTGCACCTCGTTCCCGTAACGCGGGAGCGGCCTTACGGCCACAGCGAAGAGCTGCGTCCCAGTGCCAGCACCTGTTCGACCACGTCCTGGATACCAAGGTGCGTGGAGTCGATCACGTGGGCATCGGGAGCGGGTCTCAAGGGTGCGACGGCGCGCGTCGAGTCCTTCAGATCCCGTTCGGCTATCTCTCGCGAAAGGGCGGCAAGGCTAACACCGGACCCCTTGTCTTTCAACTGCTTATAGCGCCTTCGGGCCCGCTCTTCCGGGCTTGCGGTCAGGAACACTTTGAGGGCGGCGTAGGGGAAGACCACGGTGCCCATATCGCGCCCATCGGCCACCAGGCCCGGCTCACGGGCGAAGCGCCGCTGGCGATCCAGCAGGGCTTCGCGCACCGCCGGCCAGGCGGCCACCCGCGAGGCGCCCATGCCGGCCTCGGCGGTGCGCACCTGCAGGGTCACATCCTGCCCCGCCAGCCAGATCCGCTCCTCGTCCTGCACCGCCCCGAAATCGGCCTCCAGCCCGGCCGCCGCCGTGGCATGCCCCGATATATTGTGTGGTTCAAGGCCAAGCTGATGCCCGCGCAGCGCGACCAGCCGGTACAGTGCCCCGCTGTCCAGCAGATGCCAGCCCAGGCGAGCCGCCAGCGTGCGGCTGATGGTGCCCTTGCCGGAGCTGGTGGGACCATCGATGGTGACGACCGTGGCCATCGGGGGAGCCTACGAGGCGGCGATGCGGATGCCAACGGCCTGCGCCAGCTCCACGAAGCCGGGGAAGGAGGTCGCCACATTGGCCACGTCCAGGATGCGGATGGGCGCCCGGGCCTTGAGGCTGGCGATGGCAAAGGCCATCGCAATGCGGTGATCTCCGTGACTGTTGACGGTGCCCCCGTCAAATCCCTGGCCGCCGCGGATGCGGATGCCGTCGGGGAGCAGCGTGTGCTCGACTCCCAGCACCGTGAGGCCCTCGGCCATCACGGCCAGCCGATCGCTTTCCTTGACCCGCAGTTCTTCGGCCCCGCGCACCACGGTCTCGCCGTCGGCACAGGCCGCGGCAATGAAGAACACCGGAAACTCATCGATCGCCAGCGGCACCAGGCTCGCCGGCACTTCGATGCCGCGCAGACCGCTGGCGCGCACCTCGATGTCGGCAATCGGTTCACCCGCCTCATCGGCCGCGGCGGCACGCGTGTGCAGCGTGATATCGGCACCCATGATCTGCAGCATGCGCAACAGGCCGATGCGCGTGGGGTTCACGCCGACATTGCGCAACAACAGCCCCTGCGGCGCCGCCAGCGCCCCGGCGACCAGAAAAAACGCTGCTGAGGAGAAATCCGCCGGGACGTCAATGTCAGTGCCAACCAGGGTCTGTCCGCCCATCAGACTGGCGCTGGGTCCTTCGCGCGTCACCTTGACCCCGAAGGCTGCGAGCATGCGCTCGGTGTGATCGCGCGTGGGTGCCGGTTCCGTCACCCGCGTGCGTCCCTGCGCGCTAAGCCCCGCCAGCAACACCGCGGATTTCACCTGGGCACTTGCCATGGGCATGTCGTAGTCGATGCCGCGCAGGGCCCGGCCGCCATGCAGCTGTACCGGCGGGCGGCCATCCTGCGTGGTGATCGCGGCGCCCATCTGCCGCAAGGGTCCGGCGACGCGCTCCATCGGCCGGCGCATCAGTGAACTGTCACCGATGAGCGTCGAGGCAAAAGGCTGGCCGGCCAAGAGGCCCATCGACAGGCGCATGGCGGTGCCGGCATTGCCCATGTCCAAGGGTGTGGCGCTGGCATGCAAACCGGCACGGCCCACGCCATGAACGATGATCCGGGTAGCCTCCGGCCGTTCGATCTGCACGCCCAATGCCGACAGTGCACTCAAGGTGGCCAGGCAATCCTCACTGGCCAGGAAGCCGCGGATGCGCGTCTCACCGGTGGCGATGCCGCCGAGCATCAGCGAACGGTGCGAAATGGATTTGTCGCCCGGAACGGTCACTTCGCCGTGGATCTTGGAGCCCGGCGCGAGCTGATATTCCTTCACGGCCGCCATGAGCTGGCCGCTCAGCCGGCCGTTACGGCGCGCGGATAGGACCCCAGCACCCGCAGCAGCGAGGCGCGCTTCTCAAGATCCTTGAGCGCCGCGGCCACCGGTGCGTCCTCCACATGCCCTTCGATATCGATGAAGAACACATAGTCCCACTTGCGCTTCTGCGAGGGTCGCGACTCGATGCGCGTCATGCTGATGTGATGCGTGGCGAAGGGCTCGAGCAGCTTCAGCAGCGCGCCCGAGGTACTGGTTTCGCCGGTGGAGGCGATGAGCGTGGTGCGATCCTGGCCACTGGGGGTGAAGAGCTTGCGGCCCAAAACGAAGAAGCGTGTGGTGTTGTCCGGGCGGTCCTCGATCTGCGGCGCCAGTACCGTCAGGCCATAAACCTCGGCCGCGGTGGCACCGGCGATGGCCGCCGTGCCCTGTTCGTCGCGAGCGCGGCGTGCGCCTTCGGCATTGCTGGTGACCGCGACCCGCTCCACGCCCGGCAGATTTTCATCGAGCCACAGCCGGCACTGGGCCAGTGCCTGCTGGTGCGAGCACACCCGCTTGACGCCTTCCAGCGACTGCATGCGCCCCATCAGGAAGTGGTGGATCCGCAGCTCGATCTCGCCACAGATCCGCGCCGAGGAATTCAGGAACCGGTCCAGGGTGTTGATCACCATGCCTTCGGTGGAGTTCTCGATGGCGACAACGCCGAAGTCCACCGAGCCGGACTCGACTTCGTGGAAGACCTCGTCCACGGACGGCAGCGGCAACGCCCGCACGGCGTGACCGAAGTGCGTCAGCACCGCGGTCTGGGTGAAGGTTCCCTCCGGACCCAGGAAGGCAACTTTGAGCGGTTCCTGCTGCGCCAGACAAGCCGACATGATTTCGCGAAACAGCCGCAGCACGTCCTCGGTGCGCAACGGCCCTGTGTTGCGTTCCTTCACCCTGCGCAGCACCTGCGCCTCGCGCTCGGGACGATAGAAGTCGACCGTGGAACCGGTTGCGGTCTTGGAGATGCCCACCTGCTGGGCCAGCCGCGCACGGTCGTTGAGCAGCGTATGCAGCTGCTCATCGATGGCATCGATCTGGGCGCGGACCGCCTCCAGATCCACGGATTTGGCTTTGGTCATATTCTTCTAGAGTAGCCGCGCCGCCAGTACGCCCTCGATATTGCGAATCTGTCCGAGAAGCCCGTCCGGAACGGCCGAATCCATGTCGATGAGAGTGTAGGCGTATTCGCCCCGGGACTTGTTCAAAAGATCAGCAATGTTAAGGCCGGCGGCCGCGAGGCAGGTGGAAATCTGCCCCACCATGTTCGGGACATTGCGGTTGGCGACGGCCAGCCGGGTCACGCCCGGCACCCGCGGCAGCACCGCCTCGGGGAAATTGACGCTGTTGCGGATATTGCCGTTCTCCAGGTACTCACGCACCGTGTCCGCCACCATGACGGCGCAGTTCTCCTCGGCCTCGCCCGTGGACGCGCCGAGGTGTGGCAGGGTCACGACCTTGGCGTGGTCTTTCAACGCATTGGTCGGAAAGTCGCAGACATAGGCGCCCAGGTGGCCGGCCTCCAAGGAGGCAATCACCGCGGCATCATCCACGATGGGCGCGCGCGCGAAATTCAGGATCACCCCGCCCTTGCGCAGGAGCTTCAAACGGGCCGCGTTCACCAGTGCGCGGGTCTCGTTGTTCAAAGGAACGTGCACCGAGATCGCATCGGAGCGGGCGAAGAGATCGTCCAGCGACAGCGCCTGCTCGACGCTCGAGGACAGCTGCCAGGCGCGATGCACGGTGATCTGCGGGTCATAGCCCAGCACCTTCATGCCCAGCGCCTCGGCGGAATTGGCGACTTCGACGCCTATCGCGCCCAGGCCCACCACCCCCAGCGTCCGGCCCGGCAGCTCGAAGCCGACGAATTTCTTCTTGCCTTTCTCCACCGCCTCATCGATGGCGTGGTCGTCACCGCTCAAGGAGCGCGCGAAGGCCCAGGCCTGGCAGATGTTGCGCGCCGCCAGCAGCAGGCCCGCCAGCACCAGTTCCTTCACCGCATTGGCGTTGGCTCCCGGGGCATTGAACACCGGGATGCCGCGCTTGCTCAGTTCGGCCACGGGAATGTTGTTGGTGCCGGCACCGGCGCGACCGATGGCCAGCACCGAGGTCGGCACCGTGGTTTTGTGCATGTCGGCCGAGCGCACCAGGATGGCGTCGGGCTGGTTCAGGTCCGAGGCGACCTCGTAGCGCTCGCGCGGCAGGCGCTCCAGACCGCGCGCCGAAATATTGTTGAGCGTAAGAATCCGGTAAGTGTCAACCATTGCGACGCTGGAACTCCTTCATGAATCCGATGAGCGCCTGCACGCCCTCAAGCGGCATGGCGTTGTAGATGCTCGCCCGCATGCCCCCCACCGAACGATGGCCTTCGAGATTGGTGAGGCCGGCGGCCTGCGCCTCGGACAAAAAGGTCCGGTCAAGCTCCGGACGCGCCAGTGTGAACGGCACATTCATCCAGGAGCGCGCCTCCTTGGCGACGGGGTTGCGGTAGAAGCCGGACCCATCGATGGCGGCATACAGGCTTTCGGCCTTGGCCCGATTCTGGCTCTGCATGGCAGTCAGGCCGCCCTTGCCCAGTATCCACTTCAGCACCAGGCCGGCGATGTACCAGGCGAAAGTCGGCGGCGTGTTGAGCATGGATTTGTCATCGGCCATGGCCTTGTAGTCCATGACCAGCGGTGTGCCCGGCCGCGCCTTGCCGATGAGCTCTTCGCGCACGATGACAATGCACAGGCCGGCCGGACCGACGTTCTTCTGCGCGCCGGCATAGATCAGCCCGAAGCGGCTGACCTCGATGGGGCGGGACAGGAAGGTGGAGGAAAAATCGGCCACGAGCGGCACCGAGCCGGTTTGCGGAACGTAGCCGAACTCCACCCCG
This sequence comes from Steroidobacteraceae bacterium, assembly GCA_035943195.1. Taxonomy (GTDB): domain Bacteria; phylum Pseudomonadota; class Gammaproteobacteria; order Steroidobacterales; family Steroidobacteraceae; genus DAIDKA01. The sequence continues at coordinate 19,772 of DASZCK010000341.1, read as the reverse complement.
CCGATGGTCTCGTTCGGGGTGTAGTGCACGTAGGCCGCACCGGCGGTGAGCTTCAACGCGCTCTGCGCCGGCACCGAGTTATAGCCTGACGCGCTCTCATCGGCCGCGACGTTGACCTTGCAGTAGCGCTTGGCCTCACCGATGGCTTTCTTGGACCAGGCACCGGTGTTGAGATAATCGACCGTGGAGTCGGCGTTGGCCAGGTTCAGCGGTATGCCGGCAAACTGCGCCGTGGCCCCGCCCTGCAGCAACACCACCTTGTAGCCGTCCGGCACCGCCAGCAGCTGCCGCAGCGAGGCTTCAAGCTCGGCCGCCACGGCCCCAAAGGCCTTGCTGCGGTGGGAGACTTCCATCACCGACATGCCGCTGCCACGCCAGTCGGTCAGTTCGTTGCGGGCCTGCTCCAGTACTTCCAGCGGTAGGGTCGCGGGCCCCGCGGCAAAATTGAATACGCGCACAAAAGCCTTCCGGGTCGATCAAGAGGGGTGCTTGGATGGTACCAAGCACGCCTGGGGCCGGTTAGAACTTTTAGGTCTGCGCTTAGCGTTTAAGGGTCGTTTACGGGGCGTTTACGGGGCGCTCACGGCGTCGCGGGCGGCAGCGGTTCCGGATCGGCGCCCTCGGCATCGCCCTCACCTTCCAGGCTTTCGATACGCTCGATGCCCGTGAGTCGCTCACCATCGGCCAGACGGATCAGGCGCACGCCCTGGGTATTGCGGCCCAGCACGGAAATCTCATCCACCGGAGTGCGCACCAGCGTCCCGGTGGAGCTGATCAGCATGATTTCCTGTCCGGCGGTGACCTGCAGCGCGGCGACCAGCGCACCATTGCGATCGGAGGTCTGCAGCGCGATCACGCCCTGCCCGCCGCGGCCGTGCTTCGGGAAATCATCCAGCGGGGTGAGCTTGCCGTAGCCATTCTCGGAGGCGGTGAGAACATTGCCCTCGCCACAGACGATCAACGCGATCAGCTCCTGTCCGGCATCGAGCTTGACGCCGCGCACGCCGGCGGCATCGCGCCCCATGGCGCGCACCTCCTCCTCGTGGAAGCGGATCGCCTTGCCGCCGCTGGTGCACAGAATGATGTCACGCTGGCCATCGGTGAGCGCCACTCCCACCAGCCGGTCGTTGTCGCGCAGATCAACGGCGATGATGCCGCTGGTGCGCGGTCGCGAGAAAGCGGTGAGCGGGGTCTTCTTGACCGTGCCTTGGCTGGTCGCCATGAACACGAAATGCTGCTCGTCATACTGCTTCACCGGCAGGACGGCGTTGATCTTCTCGCCTTCCTCCAGCGGCAGCAGGTTCACCATGGGCTTGCCGCGGGCGTTGTGCCCGGCCTGCGGCAGCTGGTACACCTTCAGCCAGTAGACTTTGCCGCGATTTGAAAAGCACAGGACGGTGTCATGAGTGTTTGCCACGAATAGTTTCTCCACGAAGTCTTCGTCCTTGACCGAGGTGGCCGAGCGTCCGCGCCCGCCGCGGCGCTGGACCTGGTACTCGGTCACCGGCTGGGACTTGGCATAGCCGGCATGGGACAGGGTGACCACGACATCTTGAGGCTCGATCAGATCCTCGGTGGTCAGGTCCAGGTGATCACGATTGATCTCGGTGCGGCGCGCATCGCCGTAGGTTTCACGAATCTCGAGCAGTTCTTCACGCACCACCTCGGTGAGCCGCTCGGGCCGGGTGAGGATGTCGGTGAGAGCCTGGATCGCCACCAGCAGCTGCTTATATTCCTCGATGATCTTATCCTGCTCCAGGCCCGTGAGGCGGTGCAGGCGCATGTCCAGGATGGCCTGAGCCTGCACCTCGGAGAGCCGGTAGCCGGCACCCGACATGCCCAGCTCCGGTGCCAGATCGGCCGGACGCGTGGACAGCGCGCCGGCGCGCTGCAGCAGTTCGGGCACCACGCCGCCTTTCCAGGCCCGGGACAAAAGCCCCGTCTTGGCTTCAGCCGGCGAGGCCGCGGCACGGATCAGCGCAATGACATCATCGATATTGGCGAGCGCAACGGCGAGACCTTCGAGCACGTGGGCCCGTTCGCGCGCCTTTGCCAGATCGTAGATGGTGCGCCGGGTGACGACCTCGCGCCGATGTCGGATGAAGGCCTCGAGCATCTCCTTCAGCGACAACAGCTTCGGCTGACCGTCCTGCAGCGCCACCATGTTGATGCCGAAGACCGTTTCCATCGGCGTCTGGGCGTAGAGATTGTTCAGCACAATCTCGGCGACCTCGCCGCGCTTCAACTCGATCACCACGCGCATGCCGTCCTTGTCGGACTCGTCGCGCAGTTCGGAGATGCCGTCGATTTCCTTGGCGCGCACCAGGTCGGCAATGCGCTCGAGCAGCCGCGCCTTGTTGACCTGGTAGGGTAGCTCCGTAACGATGATGGCCTGGCGCCCGGTGCCGATGTCCTCGACATTGGTGCGGGCGCGGATCGAGAGGCGGCCGCGACCGGTGCGGTAGGCGGTGGCGATTTCCAGCGCGCCATTGATGATGCCGGCGGTGGGGAAATCCGGGCCCGGAATATGCTGCATCAGCGCCGCGAGCGTCAGCTGCGGATCTTCCAGCAGCGCGATCAGGGCATTGATGACCTCGGTGAGGTTGTGCGGCGGGATGTTGGTGGCCATGCCCACCGCAATGCCGGTCTGCCCATTGATGAGCAGGTTGGGCACGCGCGCCGGCAGCACCGCCGGCTCGCTCTCGGACTCGTCGTAGTTGGGCGTGAAGTCGACCGTTTCCTTGTCGATGTCCGCCAGCAGTTCGTGGGCGATGCGCGACATGCGCACCTCGGTGTAGCGCATGGCCGCCGGGGCGTCCCCGTCCACCGAACCAAAATTGCCCTGGCCATCGATGAGCATGTAGCGCATGGAGAAGGGCTGGGCCATGCGCACCATGGTGTCGTATACCGCGCTGTCACCGTGCGGGTGGTATTTGCCGATCACATCGCCGACGATACGGGCGGACTTCTTGTAGGCCTTGTTGTAGTCGTTGCCCAGCACCCGCATGGCGTACAGGACCCGCCGGTGGACGGGCTTCAGGCCGTCGCTCACGTCAGGTAGCGCGCGACCCACGATCACGCTCATGGCATAGTCAAGGTAGGACTGCCGCATCTCATCTTCGAGATTGACGGGCAGGATTTCACGCGCGAATTCTGTCATTGAGTCCGAAGGCTTATCGGCCGGCACAAAGGGGAAATTTTAGCATAATGAACAACGCGGACCGCATGGAAATCGGCAAATTCGATGCCATTGCGCATCGATTCTGGGATCCGGACGGGGAGTTCCGGCCCCTGCACCTGATCAATCCGGTGCGGACCGCCTACGTGGCCGCGCGCTGTGAACTCAAAGGTGCACGGCTGCTGGACGTGGGTTGTGGCGGCGGCCTGTTTTGCGAGGCCCTTGAGAGTCTCGGCGCCCGGGTCACCGGCATAGACCTGGCACCGGCGATGATTGAAACCGCCCGTCTGCATGCCGCCGAGCGCGGCGTGAGCATCGACTACCGGCTGCTTGGCGCCGAGGCCCTCGCCGCCGCCGAGCCGGGCGCATTTGACGCAGTGACCTGCATGGAAATGGTCGAGCATGTCCCCAATCCCGCCGGGGTGGTGGCCGCGCTGGGCGCCCTGGTGCGGCCCGGCGGCGCGGTATTCCTCTCAACGTTGAACCGCACGCCCAAGTCCTTCGTCCAGGCCATCATCGCCGCCGAATACCTGTTTCGGCTGGTGCCGCGCGGCACGCACGAGTACGAGCGTCTGGTGCGTCCTTCGGAACTGGCGCGGTGGGGCCGCGCCTGTGGGCTGGTGCTGCAGGATGTCGGCGGTCTGGCTTTTGATCCCCTCACCGCACAGTCAAAGCTCAGCGCGGACGCGAGCGTCAACTACCTCGTCCATTTCATCCGCCAATCTTTTGCAGACCGTTGACCAGTGTCGGCAGCAGCTCCGACACCGTCGGGTGGATGGGGACCGCCCATTGCAAGGTGGTGACGGGCTGATCGGCATTCATGAGATCGAGGATGCCGTGGATCGCCTCATCTCCGTTCACGCCCAGGATGGCCGCGCCAAGGATGCGCCGGGTGCCGGCATCGACAATGACCTTCATGAAACCCTGGGTTTCGTTTTTTTCCACGGCACGCCCGACCCGGCTCATGGGGCGGGTGTTGACCAGCAGGGGCCGGCCGGTCTGCTGCGCCTGGGCCTGGGTCATGCCCACTCGCCCCAGCGGTGGATCGATGTACAGGGCATAGCCCGGAATGCGCGCACTGACTCTGCGCTGTGCGCCATCCAGCAGATTGGCGGCGACGATTTCAAAATCGTTGTAGGCCGTATGCGTGAAGGCGCCGCGCCCATTGCATTCGCCCAGCGCCCAAATCCCCGGCACCGTGGTACTCAGGGCGTCATCAACCAGGACGTGCCCCGAGGCACTTTGCGCGACACCTGCCGCCGCCAGACCCAGGTCGTCGGTATTCGGTCGGCGCCCGCTCGCCAGCAACAGCTCGGAGCCCGACAGCTCCATATCCGCGCCGGCGCTGCGCACGCGCACCGTGATGCCGCCGGCGGCGGCGCGCGACACAGCGGCAACCTCCGCCCCGGTATGAATGCTGATGCCCTCGGCTTCGAGGATTTCACGGATGGCCTGCGAGACATCCGGATCTTCGCGCGGCGCCAGGCGCGCCGCGCGCTCCACCACGCTGACCGCACTGCCGAAGCGGCGGTACATCTGTGCAAATTCGAGTCCGATGTAGCTGCCGCCCAGAATGATGAGATGCGCCGGCAGTCGATCGAGCGCCACGATCGAGGTGTTGGTCAGGTAGGGAACCTCGGCGAGCCCTTGAATATCGGGCACCACGGCGCGCGCGCCGACATTGATGAAAATGCGCGGTGCACTCAAGACCCGCTCACCCACACGCAGCTGGGTTGCGCTTTCAAAACGCGCATGCCCGCGCACGACGGTGCAATTGGGCATACCTGCCAGCCATTTCTCCAGTCCATTGCGCGCGTTCAAGGTCACGGTCGCGGCCCGCTCGCGCACCGTGCGCATGTCGACGGTCACTGCGGCGCCGATCCGCACGCCGTATTGCGCGGCCCGGCGCGCCATCTGGGCGGCATAGGCGCTGGCCACCAGTGTCTTGGTTGGCATGCATCCGGTGTTGACGCAGGTGCCACCAATGAGTTGGCGCTCGATGATGGCGACGCGCTCACCCGCGGCGCTCAGACGCCCGGCCAGCGGCGGCCCCGCCTGTCCTGCGCCGATGATGAGCGCGTCGAAGTGCTCCATCAGGGTGTCACCTTCACGCCCTTCCAGAATGCCACGCGGTCGCGGATCTGCGACGCGGCGGGCTTGGGTTCGCGGTAGTACCAGACGGCATCCGGATTGGTGCTGCCCTCTACCTGAAGCGAAAAATAGCTGGCGGTGCCCTTCCACGGGCACACGGACGTCGTGGGACTCGGTTGCAGGTATTGGTCCTTGAGCGCGGCGCGCGGAAAATAATGGTTGCCCTCGACGACCACGGTGTCATCGCTGTCTGCGATCACGACATTGTTCCAAATAGCTTTCATGCTAATCTCCACCATCATCAGTTCGGTGCAATCAGTCTGGCACCCTGCCGACTCCCGCCACAACCTCTTTAGCCATGATTTCCGAATTGGAACTGATACTGATCGGCGCCGCATTGCTGGTCGGTCTGGCCATAGGATTCCTCTGCGCCCAGCTGCTGGCCGGCCGGCGCCGCGAGGAGCGGCTGTCCAATCTGGTGTCGCCGCTGCAGGCTGCATTGGAAGCCACGCGCGCCCAGGCCCTGCGGCTCGACGCGGAGCATCGCGACAGTGAGGCCAATCTGCGCGGCCAGATCGTGCAGCTGGTGCGTGGCCAGGCCGGATTGGAGCGCGAGACACGCAATCTCGTCACCGCGCTGCGTCGACCCGAAGTGCGTGGCCGCTGGGGCGAGCTGACGCTACGGCGCGTGGTGGAACTCGCCGGCCTCGTCGACCAATGCGACTTCAGCGAACAGGTCCAGGTGAGCGGCACCACCGGTGTCTCGCGACCCGATCTCATCGTGCATCTGCCCGAGGGCCGCGAACTGGTGGTTGATGCCAAGGCGCCGCTGGATGCCTACCTCGCGGCGCTCGAGGCGCCCGATGATGCGAGCCAGGGCCAGCATCTACAGCGTCACGCGCAGCAGGTCGCCGCGCGCGTGCGCGAACTTGCGGCCAAGGCTTACTGGACCCAATTCGCCCGCACGCCTGAATTCGTCATTCTGTTCATTCCCGGTGACCAGTTCCTGTCGGCAGCGCTGGCGGTGCAGCCCCAGCTCATCGAGCAGGCGCTGGCGGACAGCGTGGTGCTGGCCACCCCCTCGACGCTGATGGCAGTGCTCAAGTGCGTCGCCTTTTGCTGGCGCCAGGATCAGGCTGCCAGCAATGCGCGCCAGATCCAGGAGCTGGGCGGTGAGCTGCATTCACGTCTGGCCACCTTCCTCGAGCATCTGGCCAAGGTCGGGCAGCGCCTGGGTGGGGCAATTGAAGCGTTCAATTCCGCGGCGGGGTCGGTCGAGCGGCAGGTCATGCCGCAGGCCCGCCGCTTGCGCGACCTCGGTGCCACGGCCGATGAGCCGCTGGAGGCGCCGGCCACGCTGGATGTCACGCCGAAGGACCTGAAGTGACGGCGGCCTTTGCGGGCACACCACGCTATTTCGCGTGGTTGTACAGCGGCGAGCGACTGCAGGCCATCCTCGAGCCGCTGTTCGGCATCGAGGCAGAAATCAACGCGGCGCTGCAGCCGGGCCTGGAGCACAGCGTGGCACACGTGCGCATGAGCTGGTGGGCCGAGGAGAGCGAGCGCTTGCGCGCCGGCCGCGCCCTGCACCCACTGACGCGCGCGCTCCTGGCGCAGCGCCCGGGGACGGCGGCGGTGGACATTTCCGGACTGGTGGATGTCGCCACCTGGGACCTCGCCTGCGCGACCTTTGAAACCGGCAGCGAACTGGCCGGCTACTGTGATCGTTGGGCCCGTGCAGTCACGCAACTGGCGGCGCAGTGGACATCCGGACCGCCGGCGCAGGCGCCCGCGCAGTTCGGCCATGCGCTGGGGGTTGCGATGTGCGAACTGGACATGCTGATCCGGCTGGAGGATTCGGCGCGCGCCGGCCGGGTGCGGCTGCCGCTGGATGAACTGACGGCCCTGGGCGTTGCGCCCGCGGCACTGGCGCAGGCGCCGTGGCCGGAAGCCTTAAGCCGCCGGCTGCGCGAGCGCCATCGGCAACTGCGCACCGCCCTCAGCGACAGTTGCGCCATGATTGAAGCCCCGGCGCAGCGTGCGGCGCTGCGTGGCCTCCTGGTGTGGGCGGCGCTCATGCAGCAGCACTCGCGCCGCGCGGAGCAGGCCCTGCCCCGCTCCTGGCGTCGCAGTCGCTGGACTGGCTTGAGCGATGCACTGCGTGCCTGGCGGACGGCCCGCAACGTGACGCGTTTTGTCCCACAGGAAACTCCATGAGCGAAGTACCTCAATTCGATCCACGCCTCGCGGCCATCGGCCCGGAGGAGCTCAGCGGGCGGGTGATCCTGATCACCGGTGCCAATCAGGGCATCGGTCAGGCGGTGGCACTCAGTTGCGCCGCGCATGGTGCAACGGTGCTGCTCCTGGGACGCAACGTGCGCGGGCTCGAGCAGGTGCACAGCAGGATCAGCAGCCGCTTCGGCACCGAGCGCGCCGCCATCATCGAGTTCGACCTGGAAAATGCGCTGGCCCGCGACTACGACGCCCTGTTCAGCGCCATCGACGCGCGCTACCAGCGCCTGGATGGCCTGCTGCACAACGCGGGCCTACTGGGACAGCTGTGGCCGATTGAACACTATGACGTCCCCACCTGGTGCCGCGTCCTGCAGGTGAATCTGACGGCGGCCTTCGTCCTGACCCAGATCCTGCTGCCGCTGCTGAAGCGTTCAGAGGATGCCTCGATTGTCTTTACTTCCAGCGGCGTGGGGCGCCGCGGACGCGCGTACTGGGGCGCCTATGCAGTGTCGAAGCATGCCCTCGAGGGACTGAACGAAGTGCTCTCCGAGGAACTCTCCGGGATCACCCAAGTGCGGTGCAATTCGCTGAACCCGGGCGCCGTGCGGACCAGAATGCGCCGCCAGGCCTACCCGGCCGAGGATGCCGGCCGACTGGTGACGCCCGAAGACATCACCCGTCCCTATATCGCGCTACTCGGTCCCGCCAGTCGCGGCATCAGCGGTGGCCGCTTCGACGCCCAGTAGCAGCGCCGCGGTCTGCGCCTCATCCAGCAGGCGCGAGCGGCCCCGCGCCAGCGAGCGGTCGAGCGTCACGGTGCCCAGCCGCGTGCGCAAGACGCGGCTGACCATGGCGCCCTGCCGTTCAAACAGCTGCCGGATATCCTTGCCGCTGGCGCCCACCGCAATCACGGTGTACCAGCGATTGCTGCCCTCACCACCGGCCGCCTCGCAGCTTTGCACCATCACGGTCGTGCCATTGTCGAGCCGACCCTGCAGCACTCGCTCGATGCCTTCCAGGGAAAGCTCCCCATGAACGCGCACGCTGAAATCCACGGTCAGGCGGCGCACCAGGCGCTGCAGACGCTCGGCGGTCTCCCCGTCTGAGCTGACCAGTTCCAGGCCCCCGTCGATGGCGGGCATGGGACTGACGGCCACGAATCGGCGCCCGCCGCTGCGCGGCAGCTGCTGCAGCAGCTCGCGCATTTCCACCCCGGGTGAGCGGTGTACGGCGAAGACCTTGACGGCGCTGCCGGCGCGCTGGCGTACCAGCCGGCCATCGAGCCGCACCTTGTCGGCGGATACCACGCGCATGCCCAGCGTCGCGGGCTGGCCGTTCACGGTCAGACGACCGGCGCGGATCCAGGCCTCCACCTCGCGCCGCGAGGCCAGCCCCAGATGGGCAAGAGCCTTCTGCAGGCGTTGACCGGCCGCGTCAGACATGTCCTTCAGGCGTCGTGGGACCGATCAGGGGCAGCGACCAGTCCCTTCGCCTCGATTCCGTCATCGAGCGGATCGCCCTCCGACACCATGTCCTCGGCTTCAGCCTCCGTTTCGGCTTCCGCTTCGGCAGCGGACCCGGTGACCGCCGCGGGCGCAGGGCCCGGCAGCTCCAACTGCACGTTGAGTTCGGTGAGCGCCTTCAGCTCCGCGAGCGGCGGCAGCTGCTCCAGCTTCTTCAGCCCAAAATAATCCAGGAACTCGTGGGTGGTCCCCAGCACTTCGGGGCGACCCGGCACATCGCGCGTGCCGATCACGCGAATCCAATTGCGTTCCAGCAGCGTCTTGATGATGTTGGGATTGACGGCGACGCCGCGCACCAGTTCGATCTCACCGCGGGTGATGGGCTGGCGGTACGCGATCAGCGCCAGGGTCTCCAGGAGCGCGCGTGAGTAGCGCGCCGGCCGTTCCGGCCAGAGCCGGGAGACCTCGGTGGCGTAGTCGCCGCGCACCTGGATTCGCCAGCCACTGGCGGTATGCGCGAGCTCCAGGGCACGCGTGGCGTATTCGGCCTGCAGGCCCTCCAGGACGGCGGTGAGTTCCGCATCCGTGGGCTGTTCATTGGCTTCGAAGACCTGCGCCAGATCGGCCAGCTGCAGTGACCGGCCCGCGGCGAGCAGCGCCGCCTCCACAACATTTCTGCGATACGACTCGCTCATGGATGCTCAGATCTCCTGGTCATCGCCGTCATCATCATCGGCGTTGTCGAAATCATCGGCCACGGCAGTTTCTTCGGGTACCGTGATCTGCGCCTGCGACTCGGCCTCCGCGGAGTTGTCGGCCACCACGCGCAGCCTTCGGCCGGCGGCGGCGCTGCGCACGTGAATGGGGGCGAAGGGCTCCTGCTGCACGATATCGATCAGCCCCTCCCGCACCAGCTCGAGGATGGCGATGAAGGTGACCGCCACTCCCATGCGACCTTCCTCGGGGCGAAAGAGTTGCACGAATTCCACGAAGCTCGCGCTCGCAAGCTTCGCGACGATGTCGGTCATGCGTTCGCGCACCGACAGCCGCTCGCGCTGCACATGATGGTGCGCAAACATCTCGCTGCGCGCGACCACGTCGCGAAATGCCAGCAGCATCTCCTGCAGCGTGACCTGCGGCACCAGGCGCACTACCTTGCGGTCGCGCAGCTCCGCCCCGGCGCTCCACACGTCACGGTCGAGGCGTGGCAGGTTGTCGAGCCGTTCCGCGGCGCGCTTGAAGCGCTCGTACTCCTGCAGGCGGCGCACCAGCTCAGCACGCGGATCCTCTTCGGAGTCATCGATTTTGGCGGCGCGCGGCAGCAGCATCCGCGACTTGATCTCGGCCAGGGTGGCCGCCATGACCAGGTACTCACCCGCCAGTTCCAGCTGCAGGTCCTGCATCAGCTCGATGTACTTCATGTACTGGCGGGTGATTTCCGCCAGCGGAATATCCAGTACGTCCAGGTTCTGGCGCCGGATCAGGTACAGCAGCAGATCCAGCGGTCCTTCGAAGGCCTCGAGGATGACCTCGAGCGCCTGCGGAGGAATGTAAAGGTCCTTGGGCAGGTGCGTGACCGGCTCGCCATTGATGATGGCGAACGGCATCTCAACCTGTTCAGGTACGGCCTCCGGCACCACGGGCGATGCCTCAGGCGCCTCGTTGGACACCACGATCTTGAGCTCCGGTTGCATCAGTCTGCGCGCAGGTGCATGACCCGACGTACCTCGTCCAGTGTCTGGCGGGCGGCCTCGCGGGCCTTCTCCGCACCTTCGGTGACTATACTGCGAACGAGCTCCGGCTGACCTTCGAATTCCTGGGCGCGCCGGCGCATGCCACGGATCTCCTCCACGATCTTGTCGATCACCGGCTTCTTGCAATCCAGGCAGCCGATACCGGCGCTGCGACAGCCTTCGCTGGCCCACTGCCGCGTGGCCGCATCGGAGTAGATCTGGTGCAGGTCCCAAACCGGGCATTTTTCCGGGTCGCCCGGATCCGTGCGGCGCACGCGCGCCGGGTCGGTCTGCATGGTGCGCAGCTTCTGCGCCACGGTATCCGGGTCTTCGCGCAAGCCAATGGTGTTGCCGTAGGATTTGGACATTTTCCGGCCATCGATGCCCGGCACCCTTGGCGTTGCGGTGAGCAGCACCTGGGGCTCGGGCAGAATGCTGACCGCGCCGCCCTCGAGATATCCCAGCAGGCGTTCCCGATCCGCGACAGTGATGCGGTTGTTGCCCTGCACCAGCTCCCGCGCCTGCTCCAGCGACTCGGCGGCACCGGTTTCCTGGTAGTTGCGCCGCAGCTGCTGGTAGCGGGTGGCATTGCGGCCGCCGAGGCTCTTGACCGCCTTCTGCGCCCGCACCTCGAAGTCCGGTTCGCGCCCATAGATGTGGTTGAAACGCCGGGCGATCTCGCGCGTGATCTCCACGTGCGCGACCTGGTCCTCCCCGACCGGTACGAAGGCCGGCCGATACAGCAGGATGTCGGCGCTCTGCAGCAACGGATAGCCGAGGAAGCCATAGGTGGCCAGATCCTTTTCCTTGAGCTCGACCTGCTGGTCCTTGTAGGTGGGGACCCGCTCCAGCCAACCCAGCGGTGTAATCATCGACAACAGCAGATGCAGTTCGGCGTGTTCGGGAACCTGGGATTGCACGAAGAGGGTTGCGACTCCCGGGTTCAACCCGGCGGCCAGCCAATCAATGAGCACCGCCTGCACGTACTCCTGAAGCCGTGCGGTGTCCTCGTAACCCGTGGTCAGTGCGTGCCAGTCGGCGATGAAGAAATAGCACTCGTACTGGTATTGCAATTCCACCCAATTGCGCAGCGCGCCGTGAAAATTGCCCAGATGCAGCGGCCCGGTGGGCCGCATGCCGGACAGCACCCGGCGAGTTTGCGGATTGGCACTCATGTATAAGCGCCGCAGTATACCGTAAGGCGCACCGGCCACCCTCGAGGCTACAACCCCAGCCGGCTGAGATCACCCTGGCCGCGACGCAGGATCACCGGCGGATCCACTGCAAGGTCCACGACGGTGGTCGGCTCAATGCCGCAGTGGCCGCCATCCAGCACGGCATCAATCTGATGCTCCAGGCGCTCGCGGATTTCGCGGCCATCCGTCAGCGGCAGTTCGTCACCCGGCAGCATGAGGGTGGAACTCATGAGCGGCTCACCCAATTCCGCGAGCAGCAACTGGGGCACGGGATGGTTCGGCACGCGGATGCCGACGGTGCGGCGTTTTTCATGCTGCAGGCGTCGCGGGGTCTCGCGCGTGGCGGGCAGTAGAAAGGTGAAGGGCCCGGGTGTGCAGGCCTTGAGCATGCGAAAGTGTGGGGTGTCGATGCGCGCAAAACGCGCCGCCTCCCCCACGTCACGACAAACCAGCGTGAAGTGATGATTGCGGTCGGCCTGGCGAATACGCCGGACCCGCTCCAGCGCATCCTTGTCGCCGATATGGCAACCCAGCGCATAACACGAATCGGTCGGATAAGCGATGACCCCGCCCGCCTTGATGATTTCCACCCCGCGGCGAATGAGCCGCGCCTGGGGGGTGACGGGATGTAGCTCGAAATACTGGCTCATGGGCTATCATACCCGGATGCAGTCCGTGCTCGAGTTTGCCCCGGTGGCCGTGTTTGGCGTGGCCTATTACCTCCACGGCATCTACACCGCAACGGCGGCCCTGATGATTTCCATGGTCGTGCTGCTGCTGGTGGACCTGGCCTGGCATCGGCGCATTCCCACCATGCACGCCGTGTCGGCAGTGCTGGTGTTCGCCTTCGGCGCCGCCACCCTCATCCTGCACAACCAGCGCTTCATTCAATGGAAGCCCACGGTGCTGTTCTGGCTGGTGAGCCTGGCCTTCCTCGGCAGTTTCTGGATCGGCGAGCGCACGCTCACCGAGCGCCTGCTGGGGAGCGCATTGGGTGAACCGGTGAACGTGAGCCAGCGGCTGTGGCGCCGGCTCAATGTTGCCTCGGTGGCCTTCTACGCCCTGCTCGGTGCCCTCAATCTGTTCGTGGCCTTCAGCGCCAGCGAGCGCGCCTGGGTGAATTTCAAGCTGTTCGGCCTGTCCTCGGCGACCGTGGTATTCGCTGCACTGCAGGTGACCTGGCTGATGCGGCAGCTGCCGCGCGAGGCCACCACATGAATCCCGCCGAACGCATGGCCAGGATCCGCCAGGCGCTGACCGTGCGGCTTGCGCCCCTGTCGCTGGAGATTCGTGACGACAGCGCGCAACACGCCGGGCACGCCGGTGCGCGTGAGGGCGGTCACTTCTCGGTCACGGTGGTCTCGGACCGTTTCGCGGGCTGCACGCGCATGCAACGTCACCAGTTGGTCTATGAGGCGGTCTCGGACCTGCTGCGCACCGACATCCACGCCCTGAGTATCCAGGCCCGCACTCCGCAGGAACAAAGTCCCTCAACTATTTGAGATATCACATGAAACTTTTCCAAGCATCCCTCTTATCTCTGCTGGTCATGAGCCTGGCCGCCTGCCATCCCAATGCGGGCACCAGCGCCACCGCCAGTGGCGGTGGCAGTGCTCCGGCCGCGGATACGGTGGCCGTGGTGAACGGCACCGCCATCAGCCGCAACATGTACAACATCTATGTCAAGGCTGCGCTGCAGGGTAAGGCTGATCCCGCCACTCTGACCCAGCAGCAGAAGGATGAGGCGCTGGACAACCTGGTGCGGGCGGAACTGGTGGTGCAGCAGGCCGAAAAGAACGGCGTCGACAAGGAAGCAGCGACCGCGGACATGATCGAGCTGTCGCGCATGAACGCCATCCAGCAGGCCTTCAGCGACCGCTTCGTGAAGGAGAACAAGCCCACCGACGCGGAGCTGCACAAGGAATACGACGCGCAGATCGCAAAGCTTGCGCACACCGAGTACCACGTCGAGCATATTCTGGTGCCCGACGCGGACACGGCCACCGCCCTCATCACCACGCTCAACAAGGGTGGCAAGTTCGAAGACGTGGCCAAGAAGAGCTCGACCGACAGTTCCAAGAACCAGGGCGGTGACCTGGGCTGGATGACGCCGGATCGCATGGTCAAGCCATTCGCCGATGCCATGGTGGCCCTCAAACCCGGCGAGTACACCCACGTCCCGGTCCACACCGATTACGGCTGGCATGTCATCAAGCTGCTAGACACCCGCCCAGTGGCGCCCCCGCCGTTTGACGGCGTCAAGGATCAGGTTTCGCGGATCGTTCTGGGCAACAAGTTCAAGGCCTATGTCGACGGACTGCTGGCCAAGGCGCAGATCGACAAGAAGATGTGACCCGCTAGGGCTTTTTCAATAGCCTGAGGAAACCCGGCTCATCCAGCACGGGGATTCCGAGCTCCTGGGCCTTTTTGAGTTTTGAGCCGGCGTCGGTGCCCACGACCACGCCGGAAGTTTTCTTCGACACACTGCCCGCGACCTTGGCGCCGAGGTCCACCAGCGCCTCAGTGGCCTCCTCGCGGCTCATCGCGGCCAGGGTTCCGGTCACCACCCAGGTCTGCCCGGAGAGCTTGCGGGCGGTGCTGGCGCGTGCCGGCATCGCGGGCCAGCGTACCCCCTGCTCGCGCAGGCGGGTGATCTCGGCGCGATGCGCCGGTGAGGCGAAGAACACCGCCACGTGGCCCGCCACCACCGGCCCCACATCCGGCACCTCCTGAATGGCTTCGGCGCTCGCCGCCATCAAGGCCTCAAGGGTCAGGAAGTGCTGGGCCAGAGCGAGGGCCGTGGCTTCGCCCACATCGCGGATGCCCAGTGCAAACAGCAAACGCGGCAGCGTGGTGTCGCGACTTTTCGCAATGGCGCCGTGCAGGTTGGCCGCAGATTTCTCGGCCATGCGTTCCAGGCCGGCCAGTTGCGCAACCGTCAGCCCATACAGATCGGCCGGCGATCGGACCAGTTCGCTCTCCACCAGCTGCTCGATGAGCTTGTCACCGAGACCTTCGATGTCCAAGGCGCGGCGACTTGCGAAATGGCGAATGCCCTCCTGGCGCTGCGCGCGGCAGGTGAAGCCGCCGCTGCAGCGCGCGATGGCTTCACCTTCGGCCTTCTCCACCGGCGAGCCACAGATCGGGCACTGGGTCGGCAGCCGCACCGGCTTGCGGCCTTCATGCTCGGCATCGAGCACCACCCGCACCACTTCCGGGATGACATCTCCGGCCCGACGGATTACCACGGTATCCCCGGCACGCACGTCCTTGCGCACCACTTCATCCATGTTATGCAGCGTCGCGTTGCTGACCGTGACCCCGCCTACGAACACCGGCTGCAGGCGTGCGACCGGGGTCAGCGCGCCGGTGCGCCCGACCTGGAACTCGATCGCCGTGAGCAGCGTGGTGGCCTCCTGCGCCGGAAACTTATGGGCCAGCGCCCAACGGGGCGCGCGGGAAACAAAACCCAAGCGCTCCTGGTCGGCGCGGGCGTCGACCTTGTAGACCACACCGTCGATCTGGTACGGCAGCTGCTCGCGCCTGGCGCCAATGTCGCGGTAATAGGCCAGGCATCCCTCGATGCCGGTCACGGCCCGTGCCTCAGGACAGGTTTTCAGGCCCCAGTCGCGGAAGGCCTGCAGCAAGGCGCTGTGGTGGTCCGGCACCTCGCCGCCCTGCACCTGGCCGACGGCGTACAGAAAGATATCGAGCGGGCGGCCCGCGCTGATCCGCGGGTCCAGCTGCCGCAGACTCCCGGCGGCGGCATTGCGGGGATTGACGAAGGTCTTCTCGCCGCGCTCCAGCGCCTGTTCGTTCATGCGCCGGAAGCCGGCGAGTGGCATGAAGACCTCGCCGCGGACCTCAATCAGTTCCGGTGGCTTTCCCCGCAGCGTCAGCGGCACACCACGAATGGTGCGTACATTGGCCGTCACATCCTCCCCGTGCAGACCATCGCCCCGGGTGGCGGCGCGCTCCAGGGCGCCGCGCCGGTAGACCAGCGACACCGCCAGGCCATCCAGCTTCGGCTCCGCCGAGTAGGGAATGTCGCGTTCGGTCTTCAGGCGCTCATGGACGCGACGGTCGAAATCACGTGCGTCCTGTTCGCTGAAGCCATTGTCCAGGGACAGCATCGGCACCACGTGCTCGACCGCACCGAATGCGGCCAGCGGTGCGCCGCCCACACGCTGCGTGGGTGAATCGGGAGTGATGAGCTCAGGATGCTTGGCCTCCAGCGCCTTGAGCTCCTGCATCAGCCCGTCGTACTCGGAGTCGCTGACGGTGGGTTGGTCGAGGACGTGGTAGCTGTAGTCGTGGGCGGCCAGCTGCTTGCGCAGTTGCGCGATGCGTTTCATGGCGGCGCCGCGGCTGCCACATTGCGCATGACCGCGGTGCGCGCCGGACTCAACGGCTCGCCGCGCTCGTCCTGCAGCGTGCCGCGCAGGCGCTGCGAGAGCACCTGCGCGCACATCAGCATCTCATCCACGGCATCGGGGCCCTGCATGGGACCGGGCAGAACCGTGAACAGATTCAGGCCGCTGTAGCGCTGCAGGTCGATGGACTGGCGGTCGAAGGTGCCGGGTTTGTTCAAACTGGCAATGCTGAGCAGCGCCCGGCCGTCCGCGGCCGGCTTGTGGAAAATCGAGAACTTGCCGAGTTCAAAGCCCTCGGCGGCGAGCGCCAGTCGCACGGCGCGGCCGGAGAACTTCTCCCCGGAGCTCACCAGGCGCACGGCCAGCACCCGACTGTCCTCGGCCGCCGGCCAATTCACGACCACCCCCGGGGCTGGGTTCGGCGGCTCCGGCTCCGTCACGGGGATGGGTGCCGTCACGTCCGCCGCCTGATCGAAGGGCTCAGCAACCGACGCGGCGCTGCGCAGGTCCTCGGTGAGATCGGAAATCGGCGGATCGGCAAGCTGGCTGGAACCGAGTTCGTCGAGCAGGCCTTCCACTCCATCCTGCGCGGGTGGGTCGGTCGACTCGTCCCGCGAAGCGCCATCGGCCTGTGCTTCCAGCACCGCGAAGTCCTCCGCCGCCACTTCGATGACCGGCAGGTCCAGCTCCGGGGCCCGGGCGCTCATCCGCGGCAACTCGAGCGGCGGCGAGTCCCACTGCGCGCTCATGTCCGCGGCCGGCTCCGGCGGCGCAGGATGGGGCCGCGGCAGCTCACTGCCGCGCGCCTGGTGCGGGCGGCGCAGTTCCCACCAGGCAAGCGCGATCAGGAAGATCGCTCCGCCAATCATCAGTGTCAGGCGCAGCTCCGGCATAGGGGCGATTCTACCGCAGGCTCAGACTGCGGCGAGGCGCACCGCCTCTTCCACATCGACCGCAACCAGTCTTGACACGCCCGGTTCCGTCATCGTGACTCCGATGAGCTGCGATGCCAGCTCCATGGTCGCCTTGTTGTGGGTGATGAAGATGAACTGCACCCGCTCGGACATTTCCCGGACGATATCGCAGAAGCGCCCGACATTGTGCTCATCCAGCGGTGCATCAACCTCGTCGAGCAGGCAGAACGGCGCCGGATTCAGATCGAATATCGAGAACACCAGCGCTACCGCGGTCAGAGCCTTCTCACCGCCCGATAGCAGGTGGATGGTGCTGTTGCGTTTGCCCGGCGGACGCGCCATCACCGCGACACCGGCCGCCAGGATGTCATCGCCGACCAGTTCCAGGTAGGCATGCCCGCCACCGAACAGCCGCGGAAACTTCTCCTTCAATCCGGTATTGATGCGCTCGAAGGTCTCCTCGAAGCGCGTGCGCGTCTCCTTGTCTATCTTGCGCATGGCCTCCTCGAGCGTGGCCAGCGCATCATTCAGGTCGGCATGCTGGCGCTCCAGGTAGTCCTTGCGCTCGGTCTGTTCCTTCAGCTCATCGATCGCCGCCAGGTTCACCTGGCCGAGGCGCGCCACCTCGGCACGCAGTTCAGTGACCTTGTCCTCCCAGGCCGCGACATTCGCCTCCTGGGAGAGGCTTTGGGTGATCTCGGTCAGCTGGTACTGGGTCGCGGTAAACTGTTCCGCCAGTGCCTCGCGCCGGACCCGGCTTTCCTGCGCGGCCAGGCGCGCCTGTTCGATGGCATCGCGCGCTTCGGCGACGCGCGCTTCGGCGGCGGCGCGCTGCTGCTCCAGATCGTGGATCTGCGCTTCGGCCTCCTCGAGCTTGCGACGGGCGGCGGCAAGTTCGGTCTCCACCTCCAGCTGCTGTGACAGCAGCGCATCGAGCTTGGCCTGCAGTTGCGTGATGGGTGCATCACCACTGGCGAGTTCCGCGTCGAGCTCCGCACAGCGTGCCGCCACCTGGGCGCGCTGTTCGCTCATGCGCGCGAGGCCCATGGCCAAAGAGCTCTCCTGGGTACGCCGTGATTCGCACAGAATGATGAGATCGCGCGCCGCGACCTGCGCCGACTGCGCCCGCTGCCGCGCGCCGGCCAGGGCATCGCGCCGTTCGTCGCGTTCGGTTTCAAGCTGCGGGCGCCGTGACTCCAGCTCCGCCAGCTGCGCCTGGGAGACCGTGAGCGCCGCACGCGCCCGCTCCACCGATTCCTGGGCGAGCCCGCTTTCACGGCCCACTTCCGCCGCCTCGTTTTCGACGCTCAAGCGCCGCGACTGCTGTTCCTGCGCGCGCGCGCGGGCCGCTTCGAGCTCGCTGCGCGCATCGGAATGCTCGCGGTGGCCACCATGGATGGCCGACTGCAACTGCTCACGCCGGGTCTCGGCATCGCTTTGCGCCTGGCGTACCGCCGCGAGGCCGCTGTCGGCCTTGCGCACCTTCTCCTCGGACGCCGACAGATCGGCGCGCAGGGCTTTCAGGCGCTGTTCACGCTCAATGACGCCGGTGTGCGGGTCCTCGCCGCGGCTGAGCCGGATCCAGCCCTTGCCCACCCACTCCCCGGACCGCGTGATGATTGACTGACCCGGAGCGAGGCTGCTGCGCATCCGCAGCGCCTCGGCCAAGGAGTCACCGGCCATGACGCCCGCCAGCTGCGCCGCGATCGCCGCGGGCCCGCGGGTGATCTTCGCCGCCAGCGATTCCGGTACAAAGGTCGCGCCGTCGGTCGCCCCCTGCTCCACCAGGGCAATGCGACCGGCCGACAACTTGCCCAGGGCGGCCTCCACATCCTCCAGGCGCTCCACGCACACCGCTTCGAGATAGTCGCCGAGCGCGGTTTCGACCGCGCGTTCCCAGCCGCCGGCCACATCCAGCTGTTGGGCCACCCGCTCGCGGGTCGCCAGGCCGCTGCTCGTCAGCCACTCACCGGCGCGCGGCGCATTGTGGCTGAGCGCAGCCTTCTGCACCGCCTCCAGGGCCACCAGTTCTCCGCGCACCCGTTCGCGTGCGGCGCGGGCCGCCTCGAGCCCGGCTTCCGCGGCGCGCTGCTGCTCGCGCAGCGACTGGGCGCGCTCGGCCGCCGCATTCTGTTCGCGACCCAGCTGCTCGGTGCGCAGTCGGGTGTGCGCCTCTTTTTCCGCAAGCTCCGCCAGCTGCGCGTCTGGATTCTGCGCGGCGAGCTGCTCCTGCTCGATGCTCAGCCGCTCGCTGCGCACGGCCAAGCCACCAAGCTGGTTTTCCAGCTGCTCGATGCGAGTGCGTTCCACCTGCGTCGTCTGATTGGCGCTCGCCAGCGAGCGCATGAACTGATCCCAGCCCAGCTGCCATTGCGCCAGCTCCTGCTCGCACTGCGTCTGATTCGCCAGCACCAGCTGCTCCAGGCGCGTGGCCTCGGCACTTTGGGGTTCGAGGGTCTGGATTTCGTTGCGCAGCAGCGCCACCTGCTGCTCGTCGCGGTCGATGAGCGCGGCCAGTTCCGCCAATTGTTCGCGCGCCTTTGCCAGGCCGTTGCGCTGGCGTTCGCGCATCTCACGGGTGTGCTGCAG
>DASZCK010000340.1:0-7714 GCA_035943195.1 Steroidobacteraceae bacterium | reverse complement strand
GAGCACGGTGGTGCGCGGCGAGACTTCCGGGGTGGTGCACCTGCGCAGCCGCGATCCGCCGCGACTGAAATCCGATCTGCTGCGCGAGCTCAACGCCGTGGGCGTCGCGGCCACGGGCTTCACAACGCCGGGACACCAGGGCGTCGACGCGGATCTGCCCGTGCCATTACCGGATCGGGTGCGGAAGGTTTTGCAGCGGCACGACATTCCGGTGCCCAGCGGTTCTGTCCTGCAGATCGAAATAGAATCGGACGACCGGTGAGTCGCGTTCGCATCGGCATAAGCCTCGGCGCGTTCATCACCGTCGCGGCGCTACAGCTGAGCCGCGCGCAGGCCTTCGATCTGCCCGCCAGCTGCGGCAAACCCGGGGCCAGCACTGCAACCGTGCCGCTACCGGTGCTGCGCAAGCGTGTGGTGGCGCTGTCGGAGACTGATCCGGCGGCGGCCGTGCGCCTGATGTGCGAGACCATTCCCAGGGTCGAGCGCGAGAGCGGTCCGCGCTCCACGCAGCTGGCCTGGTGGGTGGCGTCACTCGCGATGCCGCTGATCGCCTACATGGACAAGTTCCAGGAGGCGGTGCCGCTGTTGGAGTTCTCAGAGCCGATCCTGCGCAAGGACCTCGCTCACTATCCGAACGAAGTGGCCGATCTGAACGTTGCCTATGCCTGGATCTATTTTCGGCAGGGCCGGCTGGCGGAGGCGGGCAACGCCTGGGAAGCGGCGTTGAAGATTCGCGAACACACTCCGGGTGACCACCAGATCGAGCTGCAGAAAGTGCTGGTCGGACTGGCACAGGTGCGCCTGTCGCAGCGCGACTTCGCCGCCACCCATGTGGCGCTGGATCGTGCGACGGCGATCCTGAATGCGAATCACGCTGCGGTCAGCGAGGCCGGCGCGGCGGTCGCAAATGTAAGGACCAATCTGTCCTTGCGCGAAGAGGACTACGTAACCGCACAGCTGCACGCGCAGGATGAGATTGCCATCGAGCGACAGCTCCCCGGCACCGAGCAGCAGCTGGTGACGGCCTATGTACTGCTGGGATCGATTCGATCGCGGCTCGAGGATTTCGATGGCAGCGAGGCGGCTCTGCGTGAGGCCATCAGCCTCGCCGAATCCGATCACGGTCCGCTGCAACGCCATCTGCTGACGGCCCTGAACCAGATTGCGACACTGCTTTATGAGCGTGACCGGCCGCGCGAGGCGCTGCCATTTGCACAGCGCGCGCTCAAAGTCGGCGAAGACACCCTCGGACCCGACGCGCCGAAGCTGGTGGCCATTCTGCGCACCCTTGCCGAGGTCGAGCGGGCGCTCGGCGATCTGCCACAAGCTCTGCATGAGTATCAGCGCGCTGCCGCCATCATCGAACGCAGCCGTGCGGACGTGGAACAGCAGGTGCTGGTCGCGCACTACCGTGGTCTGGGCAACCTGCAACTCGAGCTCGGTGACTCGGAGGCGGCGCGGGCGGCGCTGAGCGCCGGCCTTGCGGCGGCCGGTGAGGATGCCACGTTGAGCGTGGAGCGGGCGTACGTCCTCTTGGGGCTCGCGCAGGTCTCCGATGCTACGGACGCAGAGCGCCGCCAGCGCCTGACGCAGGCCCTGAGCCTGTTCCGGGCGCGCCTTCCCGCCTCCCATCCGGTGGTGCTGCGCGTGATCAATGAACTATGCGCGGTGGAGATCGCCGCCGCATCGGCGTCGGCGGCGGATTGCCAGGACGCCGGACAGTGGCTGGCGCGCGCTCGGGACGTTGAGCCCTCGCTGCGCAGCGCGGTCTACCAGAATGAAAGTGCGCTCGCCGCGCAGCGACATGATCCGGCGGGTGCCTTCGATCAGGCGCTGCAGTCGCTGGCCGCTGCCGAAGCGGTTGGCACGCCGGAGCCCTTGTGGCGCGCTGATCTCATGGTCGCCACCGTGCTGCACGATCGTGGCGATGGCAATCTGGCAATTTTCTTCGGCAAGCAGGCCGTTGGTCAGGTCGAACGGCTGCGAGCGGGCTTCGCCGGCGCGGATCAACGCATGGAGCGCCGGTTTCTCACCGACAAGGTCGCGATGTATCGGACCGTTGCCGACTGGCTGATGGAGGCTGCTCGGATCGACGAGGGCCTGGACATCCTGCGCAGACTCAAGGCTCAGGAGCTGTACGATTTCGAATTGCGCGCCGCCCAGCGCACCGATGCCCCGGTTGAGTACAACCAGCAGGAACAGCGCCTGCGAGCGCTCTACGCTGCGGCGCTCACCAACAGCGCGGAGCGCGGCGCGGAAATTGTCCGGCTCGGACGCCTGCGTGAAGCCGGCCGCCTCACGCCGGCCGAACAGGCCACGCTCGATGAGCTGCTGGCGGCCGAGGCGGCCAGCGACGCGGATCGCGTTGCGCGCATCCGTGCCTTTCTCGCCGGCGGCACGGGCGGCTCGGCCACCGTCGATACGCAGGTACGTAGTATCCAGGCCGCGCGGTTGGCAAGCGAACTACGCCGCTTCGGGCCGGACACGGCGATGGCGGTTTTCGTCATGACGCCGGACCATCTGCGCATTCTGGTGGCTACCCGACGGCAGCAGCTCGAGTACCACATCAAGGTCAGTGAGGCGCAGCTGCAACGCGAAATTGGCCGCTTCCTCGCGGCGATCAGCCGACGCGAGGATGCCACCGAGGCCTCGCGAGCGCTCTACGAAATCATCGGTCGCCCCGTCGATGCAGCAGCGCAGAGTACTCACGCCAAGCGACTGGTACTGTGGCTGGACGGATCACTGCGCTACATTCCGTTCGCGGCCCTGAGCGACGGCCATCACTTTCTCATCGACCGGTATGCGCTGCAGACCTATTCTCCGGCGCAGGATAGCGGCACGCGGCTACGCCCGCCGCTACGGGTCCGCGGTCTCGGCATGACCCAGGCCGCGGCCGGGTTCGACGCGCTCCCGGCCATGGCGGACGAGTTGTGCGATGTGGTGCGCGGTCCCATCAACGGTCTCGCGAAGGCGGGCGCGGATTGCGCCGGCCCGACCCAGGGCAATGGCGCGCTGCTGGGAGAAGGCTTTGCCGATGGTGCCTTCACGGAGGCACGCCTACGGGCCGTGCTGGCAAACTCCCTCGACTACTCCGTCTTGCATATCGGCTCACACTTCAGTCTGCGACCCGGCAATACGCTGCGGTCCTTCTTGGTGCTGGGCGATGGGACCAGGCTGAGCCTGGAATCAATCCGGCAGCTGAGCTTCTCCGGTATTGAGCTCGTGACCCTGTCCGCCTGTCAGACCGGCCTCGGTGGGGCCCTCCGCGATGACGGCCGCGAAATCGAAGGCTTCAGCACCATCGTGCAGCAGCGCGGCGCGCGGCAGGTCGTGGCAAGCCTGTGGGAGGTCGAAGATCGCAGCACCGCTGTCCTGATGCGCGGGCTCTACCAATCGCTGGCCGCCAACGGTGAGGACGGTGCAGCCGCCCTGCGTCAGGCGCAACTCGCGGTGCGGGCCACCAGCGTCGGCGGACACCACCCCTACGAGCAGCCGTTCTTCTGGGCCGGATTCGTCGCCTCGACCCGTTAGCCGCCGCAGCTCAGTCCTTCAGCGTGTACTCGGCCCCACAGTAGGGGCACTTGGCCCAGCCGTTGCCTTCGATGGCCAGATAGACCCGCGGATGCGAATTCCACAGATACATTTGCGGCATCGGACAGGCCAGTGGCAGATCGGCGCTGGAAACCTGGTACTGGTTCTGCGCGTTCGGCTGGATGAGCGCTTGGGTCGTGGCGGGCATGGCCGGATTATACGCGATCCGGCACGCCTTCAGTCCACCATGGCAGACTTCCAGATGGCGCTCACGGCCGTGCGCGTCGCCGTGAATTCTGATGCCGGTACCACGTTCGCACCACCTTCGAGCGACATGCGGTGGGTGCGCTCGCGATAGGCCCGATAGGCATGCGTGAGCGTGTCCACGGTGGCCTGCGGCACCAGATCTGCCGACGCCACCGACTCGAGCTGGCGGATGGTGTCGGAGAACATCACCAGCGGCGGATAGCGCAGCGCCCAGCAGAGCGCCCAGTATTGCGCCAAGAATTCAATATCGGCCACGCCGCCGGCATCCTGCTTGATGTCGAACTGGTCCGCTTTGCCGCGTGAGAGCTCGCGGCGCATGCGTTCGCGCATCCGCAGCACCTGCGCACGCAGACCATCGCGATGGACATGGTGGCGCAGGACCTCGATGCGCACTGCCTCAAAGCGCGCGCGCAGACCTGCATCGCCGGCCACGGCGCGGGCATGCAGCAGCGCCTGGTGTTCCCAGGTCCAGGCCTCGGTCCGCTGGTATTCGCTGAAGGCCGCGAGGCTCGTGACCAAGAGGCCGCCCTTGCCGCTGGGGCGCAGCCGCACATCCACTTCATACAATCTGCCCGCGGCCGAGTGCAGGGTGAGCAGATGCAGGATGCGCTGCGCCAGGCGCACGAAGAACAGCTGGTTGTCGATGCTCGGGCCGGCGTTCTCGGCGCCCTCGGTTTCCTGGCGTTCGCCGGCGGAGTCATGCAGGAAAACCAGATCCAGGTCGGAACCGTAACCGAGCTCGCGTCCACCCAGCTTGCCGTAGCCGATGACGCAGATCGCAACCGGACGCCGTTGCGGGCCCTCCCCGCACATCGGCACGCCCCAGCGCGCGCAGATCTGGCGCAGCGACAGCTCGATGACCCGCTGGATGATGAGCTCAGCGATTTCCGTGAGCCGGTCGCTGACCTGCATGAGCGGCAGGCGGCCGGACAGATCCGCCACCGCCACGCGGAACACCGCGGCCTGTTGAAAATGCCGCAGCGCCTCCACCTGGCGGTCGGGATCCTCCTCCAGGAGCGGGTCCACTTCCAAGTCCAGTTCCTGCGTCAGCTCCGCGCGTCCCGGCAGGCTCTCAAACAGGCGCACATCAATGAGTTCATCGAGCAGCAGCGGATTGGCCGCGATCTGCCGCACCAGGAACTCACCATAGCCGCAGATCTCGACCAGACGCACGCGCGCATCCGCGCGCTCGTTCAGCAAGGCGTAGTAGGCGGAACGCTTGCCGATGGCTTCGATGATCTTCAAGACCCGTTCCAGGGTCGTGTCAGGATCGGCCACCGCTGCGATGAGCGTCAGCATCTGCGGCAGCAGCGCCTGCAGCCGACGGCGGCCGGCCGCATCCAGGCGGCGCACGAATCCCGCGCCGCGCAGCTGCACCAGGCGCTGCGCCGCCGGCAGCGGATCAACCGACCAGCCGCTGTGCTGCAGAGTAGCCGCCAGCGTGGTGGCATCCTCGCCCGCCTCCGGCGGTGCTTCCAGATCCACCAGCACCGCGCCCTGAGCGGCCCGCGCCGCTCCAAACACCACCGTGTGAAAGTAGCGGCTGACGCGGTCGCGATGCGCATCGAGCTGCCCCAGCAGCGCCGGCCAATCGGGCAATGCCATGGCGTCCGCGAGCCTTTGCTGCTCCGGCGGTGTGACCGGCAAGGTATGCGTCTGCTCATCGGCGCGCTGCTGCAGCCGATTCTCGATCCGGCGCAGGAACTCATAGGCCGCCCGCAATTCCTGCGCCGCGGCCGGTGGCAGCAGTCGGCTGCGATCCAGCAGCGGCAGCACCTGCAACAACGATTGCGTGCGCAGCCACGGCTCGCGTCCGCCGCGGATGAGCTGCAGTGACTGCGCCAGGAACTCGATTTCCCGAATGCCACCCGGACCCAACTTGATGTTGCCGGCCATCTCGCGCCGTTCCACCTCCCGCTCGATCATGGCCTTCATCTCGCGCAGGCTTTCAAACACGCCATAGTCCAGGTAGCGGCGGTAGACAAAGGGCCGCACGGCGCTGTCGTAGATGCGGGCGTAGTCCGCCGCTCCCGTCAGCGCCCGCGCCTTGACCCAGGCGTAGCGCTCCCAGTCCCGGCCCTGGACCTGCAGGTAATCCTCGAAGGCGGCGAAGCTGGCAACCAGGGCACCGCTGTCGCCGAAGGGTCGCAGTCGCATATCCACGCGGAACAGGTAGCCCTCGGCGGTGCGGCTTTCCAAAAGACGGATCAGCAACTGCCCCTGGCGGGTGAAGAAATCCTCGTTCGCGAGCGGCCGCGCACCGTCCGTCTCGCCATGTTCGGGAAACAGGAAGACCAGATCGATGTCCGAGGAGAAATTGAGTTCCCCGCCGCCGAGTTTGCCCATGCCCACGACAATGAGTTCCTGGACGACGCCAGCAGCCGAGCGTGGCTCACCAAACGTGCGCGTGAGAATGCGGCGCGCATGCTGCTGCGCCTGCTGGATGGCGCTTTGGGCAAAGGCCGACTGGTCCAGCAGGGTCTCCTCAATGCTCGCGAAGCCCGCCAGGTCGCGCCACGCGATCCGAACCATTTCACGAGTACGCCAGCGCCGCAGGGCCGCCATTAATTCTGGTTCATCTGGCGGCGTGCCGACCGGCCAGGAGGGCGCGCGGGCCGAAAGGAAGCGGACAGCATCAGGGGGAACCTGAGTCTCAAGATCGCCGCTGTCGATCAGCGACTCGAGCAACGCCGGGTCGCGCTCACAGGCCTCGGACACGAAGCCGCTGGCCGCGACGACCCGCGGCGCAGACTCGCGCACCGGTTGCGAGGCCGAAGCTGGAATTCTCATGCGGCGCGCACAATAAGCTGCCGCTGTTGAAAAAAAAACCCCGCCGAAGCGGGGTTTGAATATTGCGCGGAAATGGGGGGTCTTGTTCCGCGTCTTTTACGGATGGGTCGTAAGCTTGGGCCACGACCCGTCCATTCGAACAGCATACGGAACGTATATTACGGATTCCGTATGCCGGATCGTATTAAGACTCCTACATGTCCATGCCGCCCATGCCGCCGCCCGGAGGCATGCCATGGCCATGGTCGTCATCCTTCGGAGCCTCGGCAATCATCACTTCGGTGGTCAGCAGCAGGCCGGCCACTGAGGCCGAGTTCTGCAGTGCAAGACGGGTCACCTTGGTGGGATCCAGGATACCGGCTTCAATCATGTCGCCGAACTCACTCGACGCCGCGTTGTAACCAAAGCTGCCCTTGCCTTCGCGGACCCGAT
The DNA here is from genome assembly GCA_035943195.1 of Steroidobacteraceae bacterium. Taxonomy (GTDB): domain Bacteria; phylum Pseudomonadota; class Gammaproteobacteria; order Steroidobacterales; family Steroidobacteraceae; genus DAIDKA01. The sequence goes on along the minus strand of DASZCK010000340.1, from coordinate 694 downwards.
TGAGGATCACGGCGGCGTCCTCGCCGGCGTTCTCCACGATCTGGCGCAGGGGCTCCTCGATGGCGCGGGCCAGGATCTTGATCCCGATGGTCTGATCCTCGTTGGCACCCTGCAGGTTCAGCAGCGCCTTCTGGGCGCGCACCAGCGCGACACCGCCGCCCGGCACCACGCCCTCTTCGACCGCTGCACGGGTGGCGTGCAGAGCGTCCTCAACGCGTGCCTTCTTTTCCTTCATCTCGATTTCGGTGGCGGCACCGACCTTGATGACGGCGACACCGCCGGAGAGCTTCGCGACGCGCTCCTGCAGCTTTTCCTTGTCGTAGTCGGAAGTCGCTTCCTCGATCTGCTGACGGATCGACTCCACGCGGCCCTTGATCTCAGCCGCCTTGCCGTGGCCGTCGATGATGGTCGTGTTTTCCTTCTCTACGACCAGGCGCTTGGCTTCGCCGAGGTCATTCAGAGTGGCCTTCTCGAGCGCCAATCCGACTTCGTCGGAAATCACGGTGCCACCGGTCAGCACTGCGATGTCCTGCAGCATAGCCTTGCGACGATCGCCAAAGCCCGGGGCCTTGACGGCCACAACCTTGAGGATGCCACGAATGTTGTTGACGACCAGGGTCGCCAGGGCTTCGCCCTCGACATCCTCGGCCACCACCAGCAGCGGACGACCGGCCTTCGCCACGCCTTCCAGCAG
>DASZCK010000339.1:0-5297 GCA_035943195.1 Steroidobacteraceae bacterium | reverse complement strand
CCGGCATCGGCCTGACGCTGCTGCCGGTGCTCTACTCCTACGGCAACTTCGGCGGTGCGCCCCCCGGTGGTGCGCAACGGCGCTTTGTCAACGATGTCGAGCGCTACTCGCGCCTGGTCGCGGCCAGTCATGAGGCCGTGCGGTCATTGGCCGGCGCCATCGTGGGCGTCGCACCCCACAGCCTGCGCGCCGTCGCGCCTCCGGATCTGGATCGGGTGGCGGGGCTCGCGATCGATGGGCCGGTGCACATTCACGTCGCGGAACAGCGTCGCGAAGTCAACGACTGCCTGGCCTGGAGCGGCCGCCGGCCGGTCGAGTGGCTGTTGGATCACGCCGCCGTCGACTCGCGCTGGTGCCTGGTGCATGCCACGCATCTGACGCCGCCTGAAGTGCAGGCACTGGCCGGCTCCGGGGCGGTTGCCGGTTTGTGTCCGGTGACCGAGGCCAATCTTGGCGATGGCATTTTCCCGGCCCGCGACTATCTGTGGGCGCAAGGGCGACTCGGTCTCGGCACTGACTCCAACATCCGCATCGATGCTGCCGCGGAGTTATGTGCACTCGAGTACTCGCAACGCCTCGCCCTGCAGCAGCGCAATGTGCTCGCCGGTGCTCCGGGACAATCCACGGGCCGCTCCTTGTTCACGGCAGCCTCTCAGGGTGGCGCGCAGGCCACGGGGTTTCCCGACGCCGCCCTTGCGCCGGGATGCTTCGCCGATTTCCTCACGCTGGATGTCGCGCATCCCGCGCTCCTGGGTCGCCAGGAAGATGGCCTCCTGGATAGCTGGATATTCGCCGCCGGCAAGGCCGCCATTGATTGTGTGTGGCGGGCCGGGCGCAAGGTCGTGGCCGCGGGCCGCCATGTCCACCACGAACGAATCGTCAGGCGCTATCGCGAAGCATTGCAGCGGCTGCTGCCCTGAGACCCAATCAGAATGCCTGGGTCACCCCCAGGAACAGGCCGCGACGCGGACCGAACTGCGGCGCACCGACACCGACGCCCGTGCCATTTCTGATTTCGTAGATCTTATCCGTAAGATTGATCACATCGACGCGCGCCGTGAGGCCCTTGAGCCCCTGGCGCTCGAAGTCATGCTCCACTCCCAGATTCACCTGGGTGTAGTAGGGCAGATGATCGCCATTGGGGATGCTGCTGCCATCCGGCAGGACCAGATCCGAGCGCAGTCCGGACCCGAGTAGCATGTCGGCACTGACGCGCGTGCCGTTCCACACATAGGACACGCCACCGGAGGCGGTGACCTGCTGTTCATGATCCACATGGATGTAATGATCAGCAATGTAGGTGAGCGCGTCCGCATCGAAATTGAACTGGCTGGACACAATGCCCTTGCCGATGGCGCGCTGGGTCGCCATATTGGCGTAGGCCGACAGGCCGCCCAGATGGTAGGACCCCGTCAGCTCCACGCCGTAGACCTGGCCATGGGCATAGTTGAAGGGCGTGAGGATGATGGGCGCGCCGAACTGTCCCTCATCGACCAGGTCCGTCGCTTGCTTGAAGTAGCTGTCCATGCCCACCGTCAGGGCCTTTGACACGGTCTGTTCGACGCCGAAGTCGTAGTAGTTGGAACGTTCGGCCCTGACCGGGTCGTCCTTGAGCACGTTCGGTGCCGCGGTGGTATGGGCAAACTGCGTCAGCGACTCGCTGCCGACCAGCTCGAATGGCGGTGGCGAGAAGAACTTTGAGTAGCCCGCATGCACCGTCGTGTCGATGAGCGGCTGCCACACGAAGTTGACGCGCGGACTCGCCTGGCTGCCGCTGCTGAAGGCATTGTAGTGATCGAAGCGCACCCCGTAGTTCATGGTGAGCACGGGCAGCAGATGCCATTCATCCTGCAGGTACGCGCTCTCGATGATCTGGCCGTTGTTGCTGTCCTGGACGATGCTGACCGGCGCATCGTTGAGCGGTAGGCCGGTCAGCGGATCAGTGTCCAGCACCTGTGAGGTGCTATTGCTGATCAGGCGGTCGTACTGGAAGTACACGCCGGCGCGCAGCGTATGAACGTCATCTAGCTTATAGGCGCCGTCACTTTGCAGGCCGTAGGCCACGTCCTGTTTGTAGGCGTTTTGCGAAATCCCGTTGTAGAGCAGGTCGCCGAGTGGATCGGGAATGAATCCCAGCGTGGAATTGCGTGCAATGAAGGAGGTCTGCAGCGTGAGCGGGCCACTGGAGTGCTGCAGGCTCAGGATGCCGAACTGCGTGACCTCGCGCTGATTTTCGTTGAGCAATTCGCTGGGATAGCTGCTCTGGCCATTGACCGTCAACCCCAATGAGGGCTGTTCGCCGTGCAGATTCGGAATCTGAAAGTCGGCATCGGACACCCCGATGATGGCGCTGATGCGATCCTCGGGGTCGAGCACGTCCTCGGCATAGGCGAAACCATGATGCTGCTTGGTATGGTCATGCAGCGGATCACTGCTGCCATCGGGCGACTCGATGCCGAGGTCGCTGCGCTGAAAGTCGCCGGTCACGAAGTAAGTGTAGGGACCGCTCGAGCCGCCATAATCGAAGCTGGGTTCAAGCTCGCCATGACTGCCGCCATAGAGCGTGATGCTGCCGCCCGGATCCAGCGAGCCGCTCTTGGTGGTGAGGTCGATGATGCCGGCGCTGCGCAGCCCGTACTGGGCCGGCAGGCTGCCCATGACCATCTGCATGGACTCGATGAGACGCGGTGGCAGGGTCTGGCCAAAGACGCTGATGCCATCGGGCAGGATGATGCCGTTGAGGCGGAACTGCAGGCCATTGTGATCGCCGCGGATGTGCAGCTGCCCGAACGAGTCCTGCGCCGCATCGGGGACCTGCAGCATCACCTGATTCATGAGCACGTTGTCGCCACCCGGGGCGGCGTCGATGGCCGCCGAATCGATGGTGTAGGTCGAGGCTCCCACTTGAGTTTGTATGTGGGAGCGCTCCTCATTGAGGTGCTGCGCCGTGACTACCACGGTTTGCATGGGATTGCTGGAGGAGTCGGCGACCTGGCCTAAGGCGGCCGGAATGCCGCCCGACAGCGCAATCGCCAGCGGCACGGACAGCGTGACGCTGAATCGAAAAGTGAGCATTGATGACACCCGCAAACTTGAAAAGACCCTACGACCTGAACACCGGATTGATCCGGATACTCAGGCGACACGGAGGCGATTCAGGTCAGGCGAGGGGGGCCGCGATTGCGGGGCGCGGGCAGCTGCGCGCGCGGCTGTGAATACTGCGGGTCAGTGCAGGGGCAAATGCGGGCAACGGCGGCCGGCAGAGAGGTGAGGGAACTGACCAGCGCGCTGCCCAATTGGCCAAATGACTGGCAGCTGGGGCAGACGCCGTTTTCGAAACCGCTTTCGGCCTGCTGCAGGCTGAGGTGGTGCGGGGCCGCTGCATAGGCGACATGGCTGAGCTCATGCTGCCACGCGCCCTGCTGCGCCAGAGTCAGCAGCAGCGGCAGCAGCAGCCACAGTCGGGTGCGGATTGAGAAGAGCGGTTGCAGGGGCCGGTCCATTCAGGTTCAGACCCGGCCGATCATACGCAGGTTCCCGCGCCCGAACGAGTGGCAATAAGCGGGGAGGGCAGCGGGCCCTCCCCGTGCTAAGCGCATCGAGGGTTAGGGAAGACTGAACTTGTATACGCCCTGCAGTGCGAACTCCGTATTGTTGTTTGCATACGTGTTGGGCGTTGTATCGTTGCCGATGGCGCGCAGGTAGACGAGACCGTCCGCGACCGAGCCCTCGGATACCTTGTCGTAGCGCAGTTCGGCCCGCACCTCAAAGTTTTTGACCGGCGTGTAACCAAAGGTAACGGTACCTTCGGCCGCATGGCCGACGCCCACGTAGTCCACATACTCACCGCGTACCGACACGCGCATCTTGTCACTGATGCCGTAGTTGATGTAGGTGGCAAAGCCATTGATGTGCTGAGTCGAGTCATCGCCGGCAATGCCGTTGCCGGAGACCTGCTTCGCGTCGGCGTTCAGTTGCAGAGTCAGTGCCGACGTGACGTTGTAGGTGGCGACGAGGTCGATCAGCGACAGTTCCTGGCCATTGAACAGGACGTCATCCTTACCGAAGTAACCCGTCAGCGCGACGGACACAATCTTGTTCGGCGTCCAGGTGGCATTGAATTCACCGGTCTTCGAGCCGGCAGTGGACAGGTCGGTGTAGTTCCAGCCGTTGTTCACGCCCACCGAGAAACTCAGCGTATCGGTGGCGGCGTAGGTGGCACGAAGGCCCGTGTGATCCAGCGGCTCCAGTTCCCAGAACAACAGCGAACGGGAGAAATTGGTGTTCGCAGACGGATTGATGACTTCGGCGCCGGCCATGGTCACGTATTTGCCGGCGATGATGGTCAGCGGCCCGGTGGCGTACTGCAGGTAGGCCTGACGCACGTCGATGCTATTGCCACTGCCTCCTTCGTTCTCGCTGAGGATCTGAGCGTCAGTGCCCGCGATCACATCGACGAAGCCGCCGATGCCCTGCTTGGGTTGATAGCCGATCTGCAGGCCCGCTTCATCCAGCTGGAAGGTATCGTGGTCCTGATCGAATCCACGCCAGGCCGCCCCGGGATACCCGTTCGAATGATAGTAAGACGCAGCGATGTCGCCGCTCGTGGTCAGTCCCCAGCTGGTCAGCAGGTCGGACAGTCCGGGAACTGCCGGCGCAGCCGGTGCGGCAGGCGCGTCAGCGGCCAGCAGCACTTGTGGCGCGATCGCAACGATAGCGGCAGCCGTGAGAGCGCGAGTGGTTTTTCGCATGATGGTCGTGGTCCTCGTAAAAGAAACGAAAGCAGAACGGATACCCAAATTTCGGTGCGATGCGCGACGGGTGCAATCCGTATGCCAAATACACTTCACATTGAATTACAGCCAGTTACATCCGATATCCCGCTGCCGATCAGCGGGAACGCACTGGAATGAAACAGCTCCACCTGCCCCGGGCACCATTGTGGTGCGAAATTGTGGGTGCGGCGAAGATCTACCGGACCAATTGATGCGTCGATGCAACGCCACAAAGCCTCACGGCGGCCTAACGATCGCGGAAGTGGGGCGGTAGTTTGGGTGAGCGAGGCAGCGGCCCAGACGCAGCGATGTCAGCGTCAGAGATGTCGTTGCGCGCGACCGGAAGGGGAAGGTGCAGGCTGCAGAGGGAAAAGCTATGCGGGCACGCCGGCTTTAACATCGCAACGCGTTATTGCGATGAGCAGGTGTAGTACGATTGGTGTTGGTTCACCCGTAGCAAACGGGAGTGCGTTATGCACGTGGAAATACAGCGCAACTGCAGGATACACCAATGAGCTACAC
>DASZCK010000338.1:0-11942 GCA_035943195.1 Steroidobacteraceae bacterium | reverse complement strand
TAGCCATACACCCAGCGGGCCGCGCCCACTCCCGTCACACCAGCTATGGCCTTGATCTGCTGCTCGAGCGCCAGCGGCAATCCGTTGGGCGAGGAGAACCGCGAGTTCACGTAGATTCGGTCGGACCGGGCCGAGTCGATGAATGCGCGCGAGGTCGCATTCAGGGCCAACATGAATCCCAGCAGCGCAAATCCAAACGTGACGGCGAGCAGGATGAGCGCCGCTTCGGCCGGCCGTCGCAGCAGTGCTGACCGCACCAGCGGCCAGTACCTCAAGCGGTTTTACCCTTGTCGAGGTGCACCTGCCTGGAAGCGTGATCGGCGGCGCGCGGGTCATGGGTCACCATGACGATCGTCTTGCCGTGATGGCGATTGAGTTCCTGCAGCAGGGACAGAATGGATTCCGAGGCGGAGCGATCGAGATCGCCGGTGGGCTCGTCGCACACCAGGATGGAAGGATCAGCGACGATCGCGCGGGCGATCGACACCCGCTGCTGCTGACCCCCGGACAGTTCGCTGGGCTTGTGTTTCACCCGGTCGCTCAGGCCCACCAAGGACAACGCGGCTTCGACGCTGCGCTTTCTTTGCAGAGCCGACATGGGATGTATGAACAGCGGAACTTCGACGTTCTCTTCGGCCGAAAGCCCGGGCATCAGGTTGTAGAGCTGAAAGACGAAGCCGATATGGCGGGCGCGCCACTTTGAAAGCTGTGACGAACTCAAAGCGCCGAGCTCGCTTCCCGCAACCGTCACTTTGCCCTGATCGGCGCGATCCAGGCCACCGATGATGTTCAGCAGCGTGGTCTTGCCCGACCCCGACGGACCCATCAATGCCAGGAATTCGCGCTCGGCGACATCGAGATTGACGTCCTGCAGCACCTCAACGCGTTGATTGCCCCGCAGGTAGCCTTTGCCAACCGCCGCCAGCGAGACGATACCGGCCATGATGCGCTACTGCGTGACCTTGATCCTCACCCCGTCCTTCAGTTTGGTGAAGTCCCCAATGGCGACTGTCGTGCCGGGTTCGAGACCGGAGAGGATGGTCTGTCCGCTGCTGTCCTTCGCGCCCAGCTGGACGACGTGGCGCTGGACGGTATGGCCATTGACCACGAATACCGCGCTGTTGTCGCCTTCGGTCTGAACTGCCTCCGGCGGAACCACGACCGCCGTCGATACGACCGTGGGGGCTGAATTGCCCGCTGCCGGCGGAGCATCATCCTGGAACGACACGCGTGCACCCATCTCCGGCAGCACCCGTGCGTCCTTCTGTTTGAACGCCACCCGCACTTCCACCGTGGCCTTGGAACGATCGGCGGTGGGCACGATGGCGATGACTTCTGCGGGAATGTGCCAGTCCGGATAGGCGTTGAGTGTGATCGAAGCGGGCTGTTTCGGATGCACGCGACTGATGAAGTTCTCGCTCACGTCCACGTCGACCTCGAGCGAATCCATGTCGACGATCTTGGCGACGCCGCCACCACCGGAGAACTGCGGTGACACGATCTCTCCAGGCTGCGCACTCTTGATGGTCACCACGCCGTCGAAGGGCGAGCGCACGACGGTGTCGTCCTGATATTGCTGGTTGAGGACGACGCTGGCCTTGGCGACTGCCAGATTCTGCTCAGCCACCGAGACGGCCTGTACCGACGCATCGTAGCTGGCCTTGGCGGCGTCGAAGGTATCCTGGCTGACCAGGCCTTCCTTCAGCTGCGCCTGATCGCGCAGGAAGCCGGGGTGAAGGTCCGCCTCCTGGACCTTCGCAGCTTCCAGTACCGCCGCCAGCTGCCTGACCTGCGCCTGCGACTGTTCCAGGGCGGCCTTGGTCTTCGAGTCATCCAGTCGCGCCAGGACCTGATCCTTCTTGACGACGTCGCCGGCCTGCACCAGCAGTTCATTCACCTTGTAGATGCTGTTCGCGGAGACGGAGGCCTGGCGCAGGGCCACGACATACCCGGAGGCATCCAGCAGCGTGCGTCCGACCGCTGGGCCGCTCTGGCTCGGCACCGCCGTTGCGACCGCAGTCTTGACGGGTATGGCATCACTGTCAGCAATGTAGGACCAGACGGCCGCGCCGCCGCCCAGCAATAGCAGCAGGATGAGGATCCCGATGATCACGGGTCCCTTCCAGCGTCGGGCTACCACCGTGGTGGCCGGTCCCTCTCCTCGGTCAATCCGCAGCCGCTCCAGCAACTCAGCACGATCGTCCATACATGTCCCCTTACTTGAACGCCGGTACGGTGCCGGCGTCCGTGCGATGCCACCAGCCGCCACCCAGTGCCTGGAATAGCGTGACGGTGTCGGTATAACGGCTGGCGAGTGCGCGCACATAGGCAATGCGCGCTTGCTGATACGACTGTTGCGCGGTCAGCAGCGTCACGTAGTTCGCCGTCCCGATGTCGTACTGTCGCTGGATCAGATCGAGTCCGGCCTGAGAGGCGCGCAGGGCCTCGTACTGCGCGCTCAGCGCCTGGGCGTCGTTATCCAGCGCCGTCAGCGTATCGGCAACGTTCTGAAAGGCCCCCAGCACCGTCAGTTTGTACTGCGCGCTGGCCTGGTCATAGGCGTCGATGGCGGCGCGGCGCTTGGCGCGCAAGGCGCCGCCTTCGAACAGCGGCTGGGTAACCTGCCCGGCGATGCTCCAGGCATTGGAGCCGGGTTCGAGGAGGCTGGCGAAGCGCAGCGACTCCCCGCCGAAGGAACCTTGCAGGGTCAGCTGCGGCAGCATGTTCGCCGTCGCGACACCGATGGCGGCGCTCGCCTGATGCATCACCGCTGCCTGCGCGCGGATGTCCGGACGCTGCGCGACCAGTGAGGAGGGCAGGCTGACCGGCAGGTCCTCGGGCAGCTTGAGATCCGCCAGTTTCAGCGCCGGGGCCGTGACGTCGTGCGGGAAGCGTCCCGTGAGGACGGCCAGCTGGTGCTCGGTCACCGCCTGCTGCTGCTGCAGCGGCGGCAGAGTCGCACGCACAGAAGCGAGGTTTGACTGCTGCTGCAGAACGTCGGCGCTGGTCTGGCTACCCAGCTGCACCCGGCGCTGGATGACGGTCAGCTGCTTCTCCTCCAGCTCGATGATCTGGTGCGTCGCGTCCAGCAAATCGCGTGTGGCGGCGAGTTGGATGGCAGCCGCGGCCACATTGGACGTCAGGGTGAGGTAGCTCGCCTCGAGCTGGAAGTTCTGCGCTTCGGCCTGCGCCTGCAAGCCTTCAAGCGTCCGGCGCTCACCACCCCAGAGGTCGAAGGTGTAGGAGACGTTGACGTTGGCCTGAAATATGTTCGTGATGAAGCCCGGGAACCCGGGAGCGATGGTGCCGCCACTGGTCTTGTCGCGATCGGCCAAACCGGTGCCCGTGGCACTGGGCAGGAAAACGCCTGCCTCGGCCCGCACATTCTCCCGTGCCTGCCTCAGGGCCGCCTGCTGGGCAGCAATGTCCGGATAGTTGGCCATCGCCTGCGAGATCAGCTGGTCCAGGGTGGCCGAGCCGAACAGACTCCACCATTCCCCGGGCAGTTCCTGACCGGAAGCGAAGCGCTGCGTTTCGCCGCCGACCACGCCGGTGGCCGCGGTACTTTTCGGCAGCTCTCCCGGGGCATAGCCCGCGGTGGCGGGCGGCGCCGGTGCATGAAAATTCGGGCCGACAGCGCATGCCGAGAGCAGCAATGCCACCGCCAATCCGGATTTTCGACTTAACCCCCGCAGCCCCAAGTGCGTGTTGTGATCCACCCAACGGACCCCTTGTTTGTGCAATTCGTTGCCCGAGCAGTATTGGAGCCTACCAAGCCGAGGATGTTCCGTCCTGACTGGATCCCGCGAACAAATCTTCATGTCGCAGTGCACTATGGTGAGGCCTGCCGGCGGCCCAGCCCCGAGCCGACGATTTTATTTCGCTGTCTGACCGGTGGCTTCGAACAATGTGACAGTGGTGTCTGCACTCAAGGGGGATTTGCCCGGCTTGGCGCCGTTCATCTGCAGAAAATACGCGGTCAGCTGCAGTGAGGTGTCGCTGCCGACATTTTTCGGCGGAAACGCCCCCATCGCATTCTCGACGCGCGCCTTGTAGTCCTTCGCGGATTTCGCGCCCCAGTGCGCCATGAAGCGCGGCCCCACCAGCGGCGGCACCTGATCGCCGTTCTGGTCGATGGTCTTGATCATGTTCTCCGGCAGCGAGTTGACTTCGGGCTGCTCACCGGGCGCACCGGTACGGCCCCGCATGTTGAACTGGTGGCACAGACCGCAGCTTGATTCGTAGGCGATCTTGCCGGCACCGGCCTGCGCGGCCGTGAATATCCGCGGTGCGGCGTTGGACGGAGTTGGTTGGTCGGCCACGCAAGTCAGCGTTACACCACTCGCGAGCACCATCAGCATGAAACTGCGCATGTTGGTCGCCTCCTGTTGAGGAGGCAGACTAGGCCCACCCCACCTTGGTCGCCGGTGTTTGTAACGAAATGATGTTACGGCGGGATGAAGCCACGGATACGGGCTATTTCTTCGCCTCGAAGGCGCCGGCGATACGCAGCGTGACCTCATCGCCGACCGCCGGTATGTCGGTCTTGATGCCGAAATCTCCGCGCCGGAGGGTGCCTGCGATTTCGAAGCCGACGGAGTCCGCCTTGCTGAGCGGATTGACGCCCATGCCCACGAGCCTGACGTTGAGGACGACGGGCTTGGTGACGCCGTGCAAGGTGAGGTTTCCGGTCACCTTGGCCGAATCACTGCCGGTGGACGCCACTGCGGTCGAGGAGAAGGTGGCAACGGGAAAGTGTGTCGCGTCGAACCACTGCGCGCCCTTCAGCTCTTCGGTCAGAATGGGCACCGTGGTGCTGATCGAGGACACGGGAACCGAAACCTCCAGCTTCGAGTCCGCAAGTTTTGTGGGCTCCAGATGCAACGTCCCCGAGGCCCCGGCGAACATGCCGTAGAAGTTGGTGAGGCCGAAGTGCGTGACGGAAAAGACCACCTGCGAGTGGTAGGGCTCAACCTGGTAGGTTCCCGCCTTCAGATCTGCAAATTTGATCGATTGCGCGAGCGCACCCGCCGAGTGGACGGCGGCTGCCATGAATGTCAGGCACATTGCAGATTTGAACAGCGGTTGCATAAAACTCCCTAGATCAGTGCAGCATCGACCGATGCAATGGCATCGGCCCCATTCAGGATGACCTGTCGATAACCGTAGGCGCGTGGCAGCAGCTGCCCCATGTAGGCGCGAGCCGTGGCCAGTTTCGCCGCATTGAAGGCCTGACCCGGCCCCGCGCCTGGCGCGCTCACCAGGTGCGCGGCGCGCGCCATCAGCCAGCCGCCCAACACGAACCCACACAGCATGAGGTACGGGACCGCGACAGCAAGTGCCTGATCAGCATTGGCGGCGCCCAGGCTCAGCACCTTCCCGGTGGCTTCGCGCAGCATCCTGACGCCCGACAACGCTTCGCCGCAGATGGCCTGGGCCGCATCGGCCGTGTTCAGGGCCAACTGCTTCTCGACCTGCGCCAACAGGGCACTCATGGCCGCACCCTTGTCGCGCAGCAGCTTGCGGCCGAGCAGGTCGTTGGCCTGGATGCCGGTGGTGCCCTCGTAAATGGCCGTGATGCGCACGTCGCGCAGCCACTGCGCAGCGCCGGTCTCCTCGATGAAGCCCGTGCCGCCGTGGACCTGGATACCGGTGCTCGCGAGCTCGATACCGAGCTCGGTGCACCAGCCCTTGACGATGGGGATGAGCAGATCCCCCTGCGCCTGCGCCTGGGCGCGTACGGCGGCGTCGGAGTGGGACTCGGCCAGATCCAGTTGTCGGGCTGCATACAGCGTCAGTGCCCGCATGGCCTCGGTGCCGGCCTTCATCTCCATCAGCATCCGCTTCACGTCCGGATGATTGATGATGGGCGCCGGCGCTCCCGTCTTGGCCGCGCTGTTACGGCCCTGAACCCGACCGCGCGCATAATCGGCGGCCTGCTGGAAGGCGCGTTCGGCCACGGCGTAGCCCTCCAGACCGACGGCCAGACGCGCCGCATTCATCATGATGAACATGTATTCCAGGCCACGATTGGCTTCGCCGATCAGGTAGCCGACGGCGCCGTCGCGTTCGCCGAACGACATCACGCAGGTGGGACTGGCGTGGATACCGAGCTTGTGTTCGATGGACGCGCAGCGCAGGTCATTGCGCGGACCGAGCGCGCCGTCGTCGTGGACCATGAACTTCGGCACCAGGAACAGCGAGATGCCCCGGACTCCCTCGGGCGCACCATCGATGCGCGCCAGCACCATGTGGATGATGTTTTCCGTCAGATCGTGTTCGCCCCAGGTGATGAAGATCTTCTGGCCGAAGAGCCGGAATTCATCTGCGGCGAGGTCACCGCCCTGGGGCACGGCGCGGGTGCGGACCAGTGCGAGGTCGGAGCCGGCCTGCGGCTCGGTGAGCACCATGGTGCCTGACCACTCGCCCGTCACCATCTTCGGCAGGTAGCGCTGTTTGAGCTCCGCGGATGCCGTGATTTCCAGGGCATGGATGGCCCCATAGGTCAGCATCGGGCACAGCTTGAAGGCCAGGTTGGCCGAGGCCCAGGTCTCCTGCACGGCCGTGGCCAGCATCATCGGCATGCCCTGGCCGCCGATGTCGGCCGGCGCCCGCAACTGCTGCCAGCCGCCCGCGATGAACTGCTGGTAGGCCTCGCGAAACCCGCTGGCCGAACGCACGCCCTGCTCGCTCCAATGCGCGCCCTCCTGATCACCGCTGCGATTGATGGGATCGAGCACCCCTTCGGCAAAGCGCGCCGATTCACTCAAGACCGACTCAGCAAGGTCGGCCGAATAGTCGGCGTGCGCGGGACAGCCCGCCAGGGGCTCGGGTCCCAACAGAGTATTCAGGACGAACGACAGGTCCTTCAGTGGTGCGCGGTACATTTCACACCTCCGGCTTCAGATCTGCGCCAGCGCCGGCACCACGTTGGCCGCCAGGAAATCCACGAAACGCTGGACACGCGTGTCGGCACCCTGGGTGGCAGGGTACACCGCATACAGGGGCATGATCTGCGGCAGCTGCCAGTCCGGCAACAGCAGCTTGAGCCGCCCGGTTGCCAGCCCCTGCCGACACAGGAATTCCGGCAGCACACCGACACCCAGACCAGCCGCGGTGGCCGCGTGCAGCACGGTCGGGTCATTCACCGCAAGCCTCGAGGTCACACGGATCTCGGCGCGCATCGTCCCGTGCGACAGCGTCATCTGGAACTCGCGGCCCTCGCCTTCCGGGGTCAGCAGCTCGTGGCCCTTGAGGTCATCGGGTCGCTCCGGTGTGCCGCGGCGCTGCAGGTAGGCCGGCGTGGCACACAGAATGGCCGGTGGCGCTCCGAGCAGGCGATGTGCCATGCCGGGCTCGTCCCCGGTGCCGGTGCGAATCGCGACGTCACTGCCCCGGCCCGCACCGGGTGCCTGCGGCTGCAGGTTCACCTCCAGCGGAATGTCCGGAAAACTCTCCATGAAGCGCGGCACCAGGGGCGCCAGCAGGATGCGGCCGTAGGTCGGATCGGCGGCGACCCGCAAGGGCCCCGTGGGGGGTGCGAACCAGCGGCCGATCTGCGTCCGGGCGGCGTCCGCCTCGTCGGCCAGGCGCCGCGCGTTGGGATAGATCAGCTGCCCGGCTTCGGTCAGCGACAGGCGGCGGGTGGTGCGGTTCAGAACCTTCACGCCCAGGGATTGCTCGAGGTCGGCCACGGCGCGACTGACGGCGGCCTTGGGCACGCCGAGCGCGCGGGCGGCCGCGGAGAAACCATTGAGTTCGACCACCTTGGACAGCGTGGCCAATTGTGCCGGCAGCCAGAACAAGCTCATTTAGGATCCAATAAGAGCCTCTGAGGCCCCTATTGTTTCATCATTGTGACATCAAAGTACAGCAGAACACCGGTGTAGAATCCGCGGCCTGTCGCCAGGCCAACCGCGTTAGGAGAAGACCCCGATGCAGATTTCCGTGTACACCATGACGGTGGAGACCTTCCTGCCCATGCTTGCGAACCTCTCGAAGCAACTGGACAAGGCAACCGAATTCGCCGCCGCCAAGAAAATCGATAGCGCGGTTCTGGCCAATGCGCGGCTCGCGCCGGACATGTTCCCGCTCATCAAGCAGGTGCAGCTGACGAGCGACTTTGCGAAAAGCAGCACCGCCCGCCTCGCCGGCATCGATCCGCCGAAGTTCGAGGACAACGAGCAGACCATCGCCGAACTGCAGGCGCGCATCAAGAAGACCATCGACTTCGTCTCGAGCGTGAAGGCCGAGAGCTTCAAGGGCGCTGAAGACCGCGACATCGTGATTCCGATTCGTGACATGAAGCTCGAGTTCAAAGGCCTCGACTTCCTGCGCAAGTGGGCGGTGCCGAATTTCTATTTCCATGCCACGGCCGCCTATTCGATCCTGCGGCACAACGGCGTCGAGATCGGCAAGCGCGATTTTCTGCCTTAAGTTCTATTCGCTGATAGTTATGACAAGAGCGGGGCGCGCAATGCGCGCCCCGCTGCCATCAGCCGCGCAGAACGCGAGCGCCGTCACGCTGTCGCCATCGAGAGACTGCCACCCTAGGGCCAGATACCGGGGTGCTGTACTTGTCCAATTTCAACCTCAATGCCGCCGTGCGCCCGCCGACCGAGGCGCCCGGGGAAACGCTCGAAACAGCGGAATCGCTGGGCAATCAGCTATTGTCGTTGCTGCCCCCGCTGCGCCTGAACTCGGCGTCGATCTTCAACGCCGCCGGTGACGTCCAGTGGCTGAGCGAAGGCGCTCTCGGCCCCGACGAGCAGGTCATCGTCGAAGAAGCCATCACCTCGCTCACCGCCACCAGCACTCGCGCGCATCTGGAGATGGCGCTTGCCGATGACACCCGCGCCGCCCTGTTCCTTGCGGTGCGCACGCCGCGCGCGACCCTGGCGGGCGTGGTCATGGTGTTGATGGACGCGAAGATCCTCAATTCCGGCAATCTCGCCGCCCGTCTGCTCACCACCAGCATGCGCTCGATCCTGCAGAAGATCGCGCTGCTGCTGGCGCCGCCGCAACTCGGGGCGACGGCAACTTTTGCCGGAATACGCCCCTTCTCATCGGGCACCGTGCCGCTGGAAGTGGCCGTCATCCCCGGCGCCAGCGTCGGCGACACGGCCAATGTCTCCTTCAGCAAGGACCCCAAGGATGCGTTGGAGTGGACGCCCGCGGCACCATTGGCCGCGACGACCGACGATGCGAAGGTGCTGGAGATTCTCGAACCCGCGGCCGCCGACCCGCCGCTAGCCACCAGCGACGTGCTGGCCTGGACCGCGCCTGAGACCACCCCTGCGGCCGACACTACCGGCACCTCCGAGATCACTTTCAGTTGCGACCCTGCGCCGGCGCTGCCGAAGCTGGATGCCGTGCAGCCGCTGCGGCTGCGCGAACTGGTGCGCTTGAGGGCCGGAGCGCGTACGCGTCGCTACCAGGTCGTGCCGGTGGTCGAGGCGCAGCGTGGCGACACCGTGGCCACGCTCACCCAGCTGGTGGACTGGCTGACGCGCAATCCCAAGGCGGTGCACGGCGATCCGCTGAGCTTCACCATCGGGGTTTCCGCCGAGGCGCTCGAAAATGCCGAACTGCCCGCCGCGCTGGGCCGTGCCCTCGCGACCTCGCCCCTGGACCCGGGAATGATCGGTTTTGAGGTCCGGGAGGCGACCTGCCTGAGTCATCGGCGCCAGGTCGAGACCCTGCTCGCGCAGTGCGAGCAGTCCCGTTGCTTCGCCGTCATCGATGATTTCACGTTCAATACCGGCGTACTGGAACTCCTGCGCTCCAACGCCGTACGCATGGTGAAGGTGGAGAGCCGGCTGGCCGCCACGGCCATGCGTGACAAGCTCGCGCAGGCCCGCATCGTCGCCATCGCCCAGGCCGCCAAGGTCCTGGGGACCCACTGCGCCGCCAAGTACGTCGACTCGCAGTCCGGTCGTCGCTGGCTGGCAGCGGTCGGTTTCGACTTCAGTCAGACTGCGGCCAGCGAATCGCTGCAGCGGCTGCTGGAGCCAGCGTCAGCCTGAGCCGCGATTGGCCGGCGCCAGGTTTGAAGAAAAGACGCCGGTGGTGATCGCCTCCAGATCCCGGTCGAGCAAGGTGACGCGATTGCGCCCTGCCCGCTTCGCGGCGTAAAGACCACGGTCGGCCAACATGATGGCCCCCTGCGGACTGCGTTCGTTGTTCGGCCGCACGAAGGCACCCCCCGTGCTGACGGTCACCACCGGTGCCACCGCTGAGCGGGGATGACGGATCTCGAGTTCTTCGACCTTGCGCTGCACGTGCTGCGCCACATCGGCCACGTATTCGCGCGTGACGTCGTACAAAATGATGGCCAGCTCCTCGCCACCGTAACGGGCCGACAGGTCGAGTGGCCGGCGCGCCGTGGCGGCGACGACTTTGGCGATGGCCTGCAGGGCCGCATCGCCGGCCTGGTGCCCCAGGCTGTCATTGAAGGCCTTGAAGAAATCGACATCAATCAGCAGCACACCCAGCGCACGCTTGTCGCGCAGGGCCAGCTGCCACACCCGTCGCAGATGCTCATCAAAGGCGCGACGGTTCCTAAGGCCGGTGAGACCGTCACTGGCGGCCATCTCCGTGACCCTCTGGTTCTCCCTGTACAGGGCGCGTACCGAGCGTTCGAGGGCGAGCGCCACGACGCCCGCCATGAACACGGCCAGCGCGATATTGCCGATGACGGATGCCACCGCGACGGCCGGCAGTGAACGCCCCCAGGCATTCGCGGCGAGAAGCCCCAGCACGGCGCAGTTCACCAGCAGCGACTGGCGCAACTGCAGGCCGGTGAGGAAGCTCGCCCCAAAGGCCCAAACGGCGACCGTCGCGATATTGCCCGGATGCGGTCCGTAGATCTGGCCGGCAAATATCGCATTGATGCACAGGTGCCCGACCAGGGCCAGGGGCAGGGCGGCCCTGGCGTAGACGCGCAGGAAATCCTCACGCCACGACAGCACGCACAGCGCGACACGGGAGGACACAGCGAGGGCCGCCAGTATCAGCTGCAGCGGCCCCATCTGCGGCAGTGAGAAGGGCAGCGCCGAAGGCGGGTAACCCGCCATGGTCAAGGCCGATTGGCCGATCAGCACCACCACGGCGACGCACAGAATCGCGGTGTGCCAGGCGCGGATGCCGGGCTTGAAGACGCCTAGGCTGAATTCGATGAACTCTGATTCGATCGGTTCGGGGAACCGCCACGGCAGGTGCTGCCCGGAGGAGGCTGGCCGCATCGAATTCTTGTCTCCAACCATGTCAGATCAGTGGCGCATCCGGGCAGTGACTGTCGAAACTAGCAGAGCCGGGACTCCACAGATGTGATTGGCCGCATGCCTGACGTACCATTGAAATAATTGAGACGCAGTTCGCAATCGGCTGGCGTAGGCTGGTTCTGTGAGGCAGCCCCTGTGTTTCCTTTGGGCGACGCTGCACGATAGGCGTCTGGATCAACGCGGATCTCATGAGAGTTGAGCTGATGGCCCCGCAATCGAATCCTGACTCCCTTACGCCCCATCCGGACGGGTCATCCGAGGACTCACCGTCCCAGGATGACCTGATGGCGCTGGTTCCGGACATGGAACTGCTGGAAACCTCCAAAAGCGACGCGCTGAGCGCCCATGCCGCGATGGCGGCGGCGGCCGGGTCGGGCCGCAAACAAGGCCCCACACCCAAGCTGACCGATCGCAGCAGCGCCACCGCCACGGTGCGCACCGTCGCCCCGCAGGCCCCGATAAACGATGATCCCTATGCCGATCTGATGCCCGAACTGGAGCCATTCGAGGCTCCCGCGGCCACGGTTCGGGCCATCATCCCGGACGCGAACCTCCAGTCCCCGGCGCCCGTGTCAACGCCACATCCGGCGCCACCTGCCCGACCCGCGGCACCCGCGCCAACCCCGTCTTCACCGCCCGTGAGAACCCCCGTGGCTGCAT
>DASZCK010000337.1:0-6140 GCA_035943195.1 Steroidobacteraceae bacterium | reverse complement strand
CAGCGGTGATCAATCTTCACAGGTCGCTGCAACGGATGGCATAGAATGTCAAGCTCATGCGATTCAGATTAACCGCTTCGGCGCCGGTCCTCGGGCTGGCGCTGGCCGCCGCCCTGACCGCTGGCTGCTCGCCGGCACCCTCCTCTGTGACCACCCAGACGCCGGAAGTTTCGGTGCTGCAGGCAAAGTCGCAGGTACTGCCGCTGACCCGCGACCTGGTCGGCCGCGTGTCCGCCGTGCGTTCGGCCGACGTGCGGGCGCGGGTACCGGGCATCCTGCTCAAACGCCTTTACCGGGAGGGCTCTGAGGTCCACGAAGGCGAAGTACTGTTCCAGATCGATCCCAAGCCTTACCAGGCCGCATTGGATGCGGCACAGGCGGCATTGGCCCAGTCGCAGGCCACCGCGGTCAATGCCGCCGTCAATGCCAAGCGCACCCGCGATCTGCTGCCGCGCGGGCTGGTATCCCGTTCGGATGTAGACAACAACAATGCCACCGAGCGCTCCTCGGCGGCGCAGGTGAAGCAGGCCGAGGCCAATGTCGAGACCGCGCGCATCAATCTTGGCTATGCCACCGTGACCGCGCCCATCTCCGGCCGCTCCGGACAGCAGCATGTCACCGAAGGTGCCCTGGTGGGACAGGGCGAGGCCACCTTGCTGACGACGGTCGACCAGATCGACCATCTGTATGTGAATTTCGACCGCCCGGCCGATGAGATCCTCAAGATGCAGGCGGCGCAGGCTCACGGCGAGGTGACGTTGTTTGATCGCGACAAGGCCACCTTGCAGATCATTCTGCCGGATGGCACGCCCTACACCCCGCTGGGCACCGTGGATTTCGGCGATGTCACGGTGGATCCCACCAATGCGGCGCTGGCCTTTCGCGGCATCGTGGCCAATCCGAAGCGCGAGCTGCTGCCGGGAATGTTCGTCACCGTGCACCTGACACTGGGCACCCGGAATCGCGCCTACGTGGTACCGCAGGCCATCGTGCGCCGCGATGGTCAGGGCGCCTTCGTCGAATTGGCGGGCGCCGATGACAAAGTCGTCCAGCGCTACATCCAGGCTGATGCGATGCTGGGCAGCAACTGGCTCGTGACCGGCGGCCTCAAGGACGGTGAGCGCATCATCGCGACCAGTGTCGACAAGGTACACCCCGGCATGCGGGTGAAGGTCCTGCCCATCGCAGCGTCGGGCAGCTAAGCGGTCATGGCGCGATTTTTCATCGAGCACCCGGTCTTTGCCTGGGTCATCGCCATCCTGATCACCCTGGCGGGTATTCTGTCGATCACGCGCCTACCCATCGAAGCCTACCCGGACATCGCGCCGCCGCAGGTACAGGTCTCGGCCAACTACCCGGGCGCCGATGCCGAGGTGATCGAGCACACGGTCACCCAGATCATCGAGCAGCAGCTCACCGGCATCGACCACCTGCTGTACTTCACCTCCAGCTCCAATTCCAAGGGCAATGCCAACGTCACGCTGACCTTTGACACCGGCACGAATCCGGATACCGCGCTGGTACAGACGCAGAACCGCATGGCGCTGGCCACGCCGCGGCTCCCTGCAGAGGTCAACGCGCTGGGCCTGAGCGTGCAGAAAGCCTCGAACAGCAATGTCATCGTGCTGGCGCTGCGTTCCACCGACGGCAGCATGAGCTCCTACGAGCTCAGCAATCTGCTGGCCACGCGAGTGCTGGACCAGATCCAACGCATCAACGGCGTGGCCAACGTGCAGCAGTTCGGTTCCGAATACGCCATGCGCATCTGGCTGAACCCGGACAAGCTGCATGCCTACGGCATCTCGCCGGCCCAGGTCCTGACCACCGTGCAGAGCCAGAATGTGCAGGTGGCGGCAGGTTCGATCGGCGCGGTGCCGACCGTACCCAATCAGCAGCTGTCCATCAATGTCAGCGTTCCGGGCCGCTTCACCTCCCTGGAGCAGTTCGAGAACATCATCCTGCGCACCGACCCGAATGGCACGACCGTGCGACTGCGTGACGTCGCGCGTCTGGAGCTGGGGCCGTACGCCTATGGCCTGGACGACAAGGTGGACGGCAACCCCATCGCCGGCTGCGGCATCGCGGTGCTGCCGGGGGCCGATGTCCTCAAAGTGGTGCAGGCCATACGCGATCGTATGAACGATCTGCAGCGCAGCTTCCCGCCGGGCGTCACCTGGATAACACCCTTCGATGCCACCAAGTTCATATCGGTGTCCATCCGCGAAGTGGTGTATACGCTGGCAGGCTCAGTGGCGCTGGTGTTCCTGGTGATGCTGGTGTTTCTGCAGAACATCCGCGCGACGCTGATTCCCACGCTGGTCATGCCCGTGGCGTTGCTGGGTGCCTTCATCGGCATCTACGCGGTCGGATTTTCAGTCAATACCTTAAGTTTGTTCGGCGTTGCGCTCGCCATCGGCATCGTCGTGGACGATGCCATCGTGGTCATCGAATCCGTCGAGCGCATCATGCGCGAGGAGCATCTGCCACCGAAGGAGGCCACACGCAAGGCCATGGGGCAGATCACCGGTGCCATCGTCGCCATCACCGTGGTACTCGCCGCGGTGTTCGTGCCCAGCGCACTGCAGACCGGCAGCGTCGGTGCCATCTACCGGCAGTTCGCACTCACCATCGCAATCTCCATGCTGTTCTCGGCGTTTCTCGCGCTGAGCTTCACGCCTGCGCTGTGCGGCACGCTGCTGCGCCCGGGGCACCTGAACCCGAACCTGCTGTTCCGCGGGTTCAACCGCGCCTTTGAGTGGAGCCTGGCGGCCTACATGCGCCGGGTGTTCCAGTCGGTGCGACATGCGCCGCGCTGGATGGTTGCCTTCGTGGTGCTGGTGGCCTTGGGAGCGTGGCTGTTCGCACGCATGCCAGGCGGCTTCCTGCCGGAGGAGGACCAGGGCTACGCCTATGTCATCGTGCAGACTCCACCCGGGACCACCCTGGATCGGACCATGCATGTCATGACCCACGTCGGTGAGCTGATGCACCAGTCGCCCGATGTCGATGCCGTCATGGAGATCGCCGGCTTCAGCTTCGTGGGCCAGGGCGAGAACGTCGGCTTGGGCTTCGTGCGCCTCAAGCCCTGGGATCAGCGCAAGGACAATGCCGCGACCTTCATCGCCTGGGCGAACCGCACGCTGAACCGCAACATCCACGACGCCCAGGCGTACTCGGTGAACCTGCCCACGGTGCGCGGCCTGGGACAGTTCGGTGGCTTCGACCTCTTTCTGCAGGATCGCGGCGGACTGGGGCGCGAGGCGCTGGCTGCAGCACAGAAGACGCTGCTGGCCAATGCCAACCGCTCACCGATTCTGACCAATGTGCGGGCCAATACCCTGGAGGATGCGCCGCGGCTGGATCTGAACGTGGATCGCGTGCAGGCCGAAACCATGGGTCTGTCGCCGCTCGACCTGTATGGCTCGATCCAGCTGATGATGGCCCCGGTGTACGCCAACGACTTTTATTACCGCGGCCGCGTACTGCGGGTGATGGTGGAGGCGGATGCGCCGTTTCGCATGGGTCCGGAGGCGCTGGAGCACTTCTATCTGCCCAGCACACTCACTGCCGCCGCCACTGCCGCCGGCGCCAGCACGCTGCCCACGATGATTCCGCTCTCCAGCGTCGTGCACCCGCAATGGACCGTGGCCTCGCCCAATCTCACCCGCTACAACGGCTACGCGGCGGTGGAAATCAACGGCTCCAATTCCGCCGGCCGCAGCACCGGCGAGGCCATGACCGAAATGCAGAAGCAGGTCGCGATGCTGCCCGATGGCATCGGTTCGGACTGGGCCGGGCAATCGCTGCAGGAGAAACTCTCCGGGGCACAGGCACCCATGCTCTTCGCCCTGTCCATACTGGTGGTGTATCTGTGCCTGGCGGCGCTGTATGAGAGCTGGTCGGTGCCGGTCTCGGTGCTGCTGGTCGTACCCCTGGGCGTGATTGGCGCCATTGCCGCCGCGCAGATCCGCGGCCTCTCGAATGACGTGTTCTTCAAGGTGGGCCTGATCACCATCATCGGTCTTGCGGCCAAGAACGCCATCCTCATCGTGGAGTTCGCCGTCATGGAACACGCCGCCGGCAAGAGCCTGCACGATGCGGTGGTGGAAGCCGCGCGGCTGCGCTTCCGGCCCATTCTCATGACCTCCTTTGCCTTCATCCTGGGTGTCATGCCGCTGGTGCTGTCCACCGGCGCGGGCGCCAATGCCCGCCACGCCATCGGCACGGGTGTCGCCGGCGGCATGATCACGGCAGCGATGATGGGCGTGCTGTTCGTGCCGGTGTTCTTTGTCTGTGTGCGCCGGCTGCTGGGTGATCCGCTGGATGGACCGCGCCGTAAGCCCAAGGATGCGGCCCCCTCCTCACCCATGCCCGGTGGCATGGAATAAGACCGCTCGGAATTCAGGCCGGCGCGTGCAGCCGGACCAGTTCCAACAGCACCACCCCATAGCGGCTGAGTTTGGCCTCGCCCACTCCGGCGATGCCGCGCAGCTGCACGGGCGAGCGCGGCAGCTGACGGGCAATTTCCGCCAGCGTGGCATCGTGGAACACGGTGTACGCCGGGACGTTGTGTTCACGCGCCGTCATGCGCCGCCATTCACGCAGCGCCTCATACAACAGCGCATTGGCACCGGCGATGATCACCGCGGCCTTGCCCCGTCCTGGAGTCGCGCCATGGCGTCCCCGGCCGCGCCCCGTCCCCCGCGGGGCGCTGCGACGCAGGATCAGCTGCCGTTCGCCCTTGAGGATTTCACGGCTGGCCGGCAACAGTTTCAATACATTGAACTGGTCATGGTCCACCTGGATCAGCCGGTGCATGACCAGCTGGCGCACCACGGCCCGCCATTGCAGCGCATCCAGTTCAGACCCGATGCCGAAGGTGCTCAGGGCCTCGTGACCGTATTCGCGCACCCTCGGTGTAGCCTTGCCGCGCAGCACGTCGATGAGATGCTGCGCGCCAAAGCAGACGCCGCTGCTCTGGCCGATGCGATAGATGCAGGACATCAGCATCTGCGCCGCGCGCGTTCCATCCCACTGGGCCGGCGGCTCCAGGCAGTTGTCGCAGTTGCCGCAGGCCGTGGCAGCCTCACCGAAGTACTCCAGCAGCCGCACCCGCCGACAGCTCACCGCCTCACACAACCCGACCATGGCATCGAGCTTTGCCGCGCTTACGCGGCGGTAACTTTGCGCGCCTTCGGATTGCTCGATCATGCGCCGCAGCTGCACGATGTCCGAAAGGCCATACACCAGCCAGGCATCCGCCGGCAGGCCATCGCGGCCGGCGCGCCCGGTCTCCTGATAATAGCCCTCGATGCTCTTGGGCAGGTCCAGGTGCGCAACGAAGCGTACATCGGGCTTGTCGATGCCCATGCCGAAGGCGATGGTCGCCACCATCACCACGCCCTCCTCGCGGATGAAGCGGCGCTGATGCTGCTCGCGGGTGCGCGCATCAAGACCGGCGTGATAGGGCAATGCCCGCACGCCCTGTTCGACCAGCCACGCCGCCGTGTCATCCACCGAGGCCCGCGACAGACAGTAGACGATGCCGGCATCGCCATCGTGTTCGCTCTTCAGGAACTCCAGCAGCTGCCGGCGCGGATTGTCCTTCTCGGCAATCCGGTAGCGGATATTGGGTCGGTCAAAGCTCGAAATGAAGATCCGGGCGGAGCTAAGTTCCAGCCGCGACACGATCTCGGCCCGCGTCTGTTCGTCCGCAGTCGCGGTCAGCGCCACCCGCGGGATACCGGGAAAGCGTCGGGCGAGTACCGACAGCTGGATGTACTCGGGACGAAAGTCATGGCCCCACTGGGATACGCAGTGCGCCTCATCGATGGCGAACAGGCTCAACTCGACCGCTCCGAGCAGCTCCAGGCAGCGCTCGGTCAGCAAGCGCTCCGGGGCGAGGTAGACCAGGTCGAGCTCGCCGGCGCGCAGCCGCTGCTCGATTCGCTGTGTCTCCTGCCAGTCCTGGGACGAGTTCAGCGCCTCGGCCCGCACGCCGGCCTCCTTGAGACCGGCGACCTGGTCCTGCATGAGAGCGATGAGCGGCGAGATGACCACGGCCAGCCCCGGGCGCACCAGCGCCGGGATCTGGTAGCACAGCGATTTGCCGCTACCGGTAGGCATGAGAACCAGTGCAT
>DASZCK010000336.1:0-5029 GCA_035943195.1 Steroidobacteraceae bacterium | reverse complement strand
GTCTTTACTTCGGTCCCCGACCTGAAGAGAAAACTCATGCGCTACATCCGCCATTACAATCAAGACCCAAAGACGGTGAAGTGGAAGTACTTCGATCCGACTCGACGTATTACTACCAAATCAGCTGTTACAGTCCACTAGACCAGAGAGTAGGGAGTGCTTCAGTCCGCCTTGGTTGGAGATTTCGCGGTCAGGAATTGAATTCGGGTGCGCTCGGGATTTGGACGTTCAAGAATCGCCCGTCTCCATCACACCAGCCAAGGAAAAGTGCCGGCGCGGAGAATCGCCGAACGGCCAGCAACCCCGGCGCTTGCTCAACCGCGCCCAGGGCGTCACCGAAGGCATCGAAATCCGCTCGCAAAGACGGCTTGTTCCCGAAGGATTGGATCAGCATTACCGCGGCCAGCGCATGAAACTGGCGTGCAATCAACAACGCCGCGGCAGTTCGATGCAAGAGCTGGTATCGGATCGTGTCATTGAACTCCTGTGCCCCGAGAAGCGTTTGCAGGAATTCAAGACGCCGGCTCTGTCCCGGCGAGGCAGCGCGGCGCTTCTCTCCAATCAGCGGCCCGAAGTCCTCATTGACCTTAGCTTCGACCGCTATCGCGCAGAGCCCAGAAGCATTGCTGCAGATCGCCAGGACATCCGTTTGGGAGTTCGTGACCCCACCTTCCAGTGCAGTTTCCCATTCCGGTATGGCCATCAGCAGCTCTAGGCGCGCGAGATTCGGTACGCCAGATGAATCCAGTAGCGTGGACAGCTCAGCAGGCAGCGCGCCGGCGGCTGCTTCCCAGGACGCGGCGGCCGGCATTGCCGAGGCGCCTTTCTTCCAGTGAAGAGCTGGCTTTGCCAACAGGCGCTGCCAGTCACTGCCGTCACGGGTCGGAACAAGAATGCGTTTCATGGAGCACCAGTTATTGCGCTGAGGATCTTGAGTCTGTTTTGCCTAAGACGATCGTCACAGTCCAATCAACCCCCTATCATCCGTCCGGGTGAGGGCGCCGTCCAACCAACCGCCGTCGTCTCCTATGATGCATGACAAAGTATCCGGCAAGCCCGATCAAGTCAGGTAAAGCCAGTGCACCGCCGCCATGACTTGCCGCGACGGCGGTGCCGCCGGTTGCGCCACTCCCACCGCTCGATGATGGGTTGCCCACCGTCACGATCGTCTGCGCCATCCCGTTCTGGCTACCCGCGCCGCAGGTCATGACAAACGTATAAGTCCCGGCCGCTGACTCAGAAAAAGTCAAGGCTCCGCTGGTCGGAGCCGTTTCGTCCCACTGATTACCGCTGCCGGCGCCGGATCCGGTGCAGCCGAAGGCATTGGTCGAACTCCACGTCAGCGTAAAGGACTGTCCCGGAGATACTTGGGAAGCACTGGATGACAACGAGACGCCGGTCGTTGAGGGCGTGACGTTTACCGTCACCTGCGCCTGTGCCGTCCCAAAGCTGAAACCGGCACCGCATGTCATGACGTACGTGTGCATGCCCGCGACGGGTTCCTGAATCACCTGCGTGCCCTCGGCCGACACGCCATGATCCCACTGGTTACTTGGATTGGGCGTAGGCTCGGACTCGATACAGTCATCGACATTGGAACTCCAGCTCAGATTTATAGGATTGCCAAACGGTACGGACGACCCGGCCAGGGAGGTCAGCGTCACACTGGGAGGCCCATTCTCCACCGTCACCGTGACAGACCCTTGCGCGGTTGAAGTGCCTGAAGTGCACGTCAGTGTGTAGGTGAAAGTTCCGGGGCTGCGTTCGTTCAGCCACACGACGCTGTCTCCGCCCACGATATCGTTCGCGGTCCAGGTCGGATCGGAGCCGCCGCCACTGGGCACACAGTTGTCCGCGTAGGCTTGGTAGTTGATGGTGAATGGCTCACCTGCGAGCCGCGGCGATAGCGCCGTGAGCGTGACCATCGGTGCAATAAATATGGCGGTGCCCTGTGCCTGCGCTGTTTGCGAGCCGACACCGCAGCTCACAGTGAATAGATAACTGCCGGCGACGCTCTCCGAGACCGTGTAGGACCCGGAGGCCGACTGCCCTGTTAACTGGACGCCGGGGCCGCTGAGGGTGCAATTCGCGGTATTGCCAGACCACATGACGGCGACTGAGCCGCCAATCCATTGGGTGTTATGAATGACAAATAGACCGACTGTGGGCGATGCGTTGCCCCAGTTGAGTTGCAGTTGGGCCGTGAGGTGCTGTGTTCCCACGACGCAATTGATCGAATAGGTCGCGTCGCTCTGGGTCGATTCGCTCACGGAGCGGCTCCCGCCGGGCGCCAACGCGCCGGCCCAACCATCCCCCGCGACACCGCCGGCTGCCGTGCAGGCCGATGCAGCCGGGGCGGACCAGGTGAGAGTAACGCTGGATCCTACGGCGGGCGCCGTCGAACTGGCTGCAATGGAGATCGTTCCAGCCCCGGCATTACCTGTGAGACTGAGTACACCGGTGCGTTGTGGATCCAGGACCGTTTGCAGCGTGAGCGAATTCGTCGTGCTCGTAGTATCTGCTGTGGATGTGAAGACGGAGCCGAAGTCCGTGAATTCGGCAGCGATATTGTTGGCAGTGGGCGCCATGGGCTGGGAAGCCGGGCACTGGCCCTGGATACCGCTGCCGACTTGGACGACGCCAAGAGACAGCGAACCTCGGAGCAGGCCGTTGTCATCGAACAAGCCACTCCCGGAGGCGCCAGGCGCGATACTGCCCAGCTGATTGACCACGCCCAGGAAATTCGAAGTGTAGCCGATGTTTTCAAGCTGAGCGCCAGGGACGGTGAGCTGCAGCGCCGGCCCGAACCAGGCCGTGTATTGCTTGGAATTGGATTCGGCATGGTGGATGGTATAGCCACCGGAGAATGTGAGGCCGGTTGCATTCCATCCGGCGAAATAGGCGTCCGAAACGATTGGACTGTCATCGAGTTGGATGAGCCAGGCATCCTGTTGCTCCACTACCGATGTCGCGCCGGTTTGAACCGAAATGCCCGGGTCGTAGATGGTCCCAAGGACCTGTCCGCACGCTGTCGTCGCATCCCAATAGACGCTGAGGTTCGCGGCGCTGTGCGGTGCCCCGCCTCCGAGGGTGTCGTTCTCGCAGTGGCGAGCTGTCAGAACGTACGGAGTGCCGTCGACGGGCACATCGTTCAACAGTGTTCCAGTGCACTGGCCGATGTTGCCGATGATCAGCGCCACGGTAGCCCGGCCAGGCCCTTGGTTGGCTGCGTCGGCGTCGCACTCGTAGTTCTCGACACAGGTCGAGGCAACGCTAGCCCGCGCAGTCCGGCGCAGCTGATCATAATGCGGGTTATTGCCCCCGCCCCGATCGAGACTGCGATAACCGGCTTGCAGGCTTGCGATCTCGAATCGAACACGGGCCCGGTCCGCAGCTGCTACGGTCAGTTCAAAATCCAGCCGATCGCCCCGCGCGACGCGGCTCCAGAGCGTGCCCCGTCGAATATCGAGCGGCCGATACGTATAGACGGTCGGGCCCGCGGTCATGGTGAGTGTGGCAGAGGCGGGCAGATGTACGGAGTCCGCGAAAAAGGACATCGATA
Organism: Steroidobacteraceae bacterium; assembly: GCA_035943195.1. Lineage (GTDB taxonomy): Bacteria > Pseudomonadota > Gammaproteobacteria > Steroidobacterales > Steroidobacteraceae > DAIDKA01. The sequence goes on along the minus strand of DASZCK010000336.1, from coordinate 1,467 downwards.
CCGCGGTGGGTATCTGCACGCTGTAGCGCCAGACCTGATTTGAACCTGCAGTCGCCCACGTGCCCGTCGACTGGGCACTGGCTCGAAAGGGCACATCGACGGCAAAACGATTGGGGTGACCGACGGACTGATCAATGAGGGTTGGAAGATCGACATTGACGATGGCGGCCTCGCCCCGGCCGAATATCAGCAGACCCAATAGAGCCAAGTAACGCACACGGTGGTGGCGCATACATTCCCCCTACGCTTCATTCTTCTTCTTCGAGGTCACTCCGCTGCGACCGTGGGCGGTCGAATCGACGGCGCCGTTCCGGCTTGTGTTGTTTCGTGTTCGGCCCGGCGGAGCTCTTTTTGGTCGCCGGCACACTGTGCCCGATCGCGGCTGACAATCCCATCCCTAACAGGGGTAAGTCAATTCACTCAATCGAAGGCGCGAGTTGAACACGATTCAGCCGGGGCGGCCGCTACTCTAGATTGAACAACTCCCGATCATCCTCTCGGGTGAGGGCTCCATCCAGCCAGCCGCGCAGAGCAGATTCCTGAATCACCCCTTGCTCCACCTTGGCGAGCACCACCGCCCCGACCAGGATTTTGCGCCGGGTGTCGTCCTTGCGCTGCTGGCGGGAGGCGAGGGCGCGCTTGCGGGCATCGAGGCGGGCCTGGCGGGTCTTGAGCTGCTTGAGCTTCTCTTCCAGGCTGCTGATGCGTTCATCGAGCTTCGGGGTCACGAGGGGTGTCTCCGCAGGTAGACGGGATGGCGGATCGCGACACGGTAGTCCTGCCACCGGTAAAATGGCCACACGGGATACTCGCCCCTTCGTCGCCATTTGCCTGCGCGCAATCTGGCGCTGGTGCCCAGGGTCACCAGGTGAACCGGCACCCAGGCCAACTTGACCCACCAGGGGTCGAGCGGCCATTCGTACGGGAGCGTGGACTTCAGAAAGAGGATCCAGCGAGCGATGTGCCGGCGGCTGGCGCGCGGCAGGCGATCCTGGTCGGTGAACCGCTCGGTACCAAAGTCGCTGTAGAGCAGCCAGGCGCCTTGCCAGAAGACCGCCCGCACGCCTTTGTCGCGTGAGCCGGCTGCCGCCCGCGCATAGCGATCTTCAAATTCATCATTGGTGATCCAACCGGTGGCCAGGTGGCGCAGCCCCTCGGCGAGCGAGCGGCGTGCGGCGGGATCAACGGTGGCTGTAACACTCATGGAGCGACGGTAGCGCGATCGAACAAGCGGAGCCAGTTGTCGCGGCCGCCGATGGGTGAGTGGTGCTTTCCGCGTCAGTGGCCAGAGGAGCTGCACCATGCGGGACTTGCGGACCGGGTGGGTGGGCCGCATCCTAGCCCGAAGTTCGGACGAAGGGCGCACTTACGAAAAGTCTCCGGCCGCTGCGCGGCCTACGACTTTTCTGCAGTAGCGCCAGGGGACGCGCCTGGCGGCGCTTACCCCTGGACCCCAGGAGTTCAACG
>DASZCK010000335.1:0-5476 GCA_035943195.1 Steroidobacteraceae bacterium | reverse complement strand
GGTGGGTACCGTGGTGCCGAAATTCGGCATGGCGCTCTGATAATCGAAATCATAGTGCGCGTACCGCAAGGTGTCCGCGATCGACAGGTCGGCGTTGAAATCGTGACGGTAGCGCGCGGTCGCGATGTCAGCCGAAGTCGTGTTGACGTCACTCGCCAGGCCGAAGTCGCTGCTGCGCGGCACCGGTGCCGGCAGTCCGTCGATGAAGGGCATGCCCGTGTCCGGAACATTGTTCTCGTGCTGATGCAGGTAGCTGAAGGTCACGGTGTCGGCTTCGCCGATGCCGAAAGCCACCGCCGGTGCGATTCCCCAGCGGCGGTTCTTGGCGAAATCGCGACCCGCGCCCTGCGAGGACTCGCCCATGACGTTGAGGCGCCAGGCGGACGCAGCGCCAAACGGCCTGTTGATGTCCCCCGTGGTGCGGATCAGGTCATTGGTTCCCACCATCGAGGCGAGGTTCTCAAAGGGCATCAGCAGGGGCGCCTTGGTGACCTGGTTGATGGCGCCGCCGGTAGAGCCGCGACCGAACAGCACCGCCGAAGGACCCACCGGCACCTCAACGGCGTCGGCATCGAAGATGTCGCGGGTGTACACCGCGGCATCGCGAACGCCGTCGATGAAGAAGTCATTGAAGGCCGAGAAGCCGCGGATATTGACGGTGTCGCCGCGCGCCGCGCCTTCACCGGCATTGAGGGTGATCCCCGGGATATTGCGCAGGGCGTCCTCGAGCCGGGTGGCTCCCTGCTCGCCGATCAATTCGCTGCTGACCACGGTGACGCTGCGTGGCGCGTTCAATTCGGTTTCGCCGAGCTTGTCGCGCAGTAGCGAGCGCACTCCGGTGACCGAAATCTGCTCTATGTTCTCGTCCCCGTCATTGTCCGGCACGCCAGTGGCGGTGTTGTCGGCATGCACCACGGTTCCCAAGACGCTCGAGGCGCACAGGCCCGCTGTGCCGAGGTACTTGTCAATCTTGCGCATTCGCCGTACCAATCGCATTATAGAAAGCAAATGATAATGATTCGCATCCGTATGTCAATGGAAATCTCACCTGCTCGGTGATTAAGGCAAACTGCGGGACGTTTTTCCGGCGTGAGTTGCGTATGAAGATCTATTCCTGGAACGTCAATGGCATTCGGGCGGTGCTCAAGAAGGGCAGCTTTCAGAAGTTTCTGGCCGATCACCAGCCGGACATCCTGTGCCTGCAGGAGACCAAGGCGGAGCGTGGCCAGGTCGAGATCGAGCTCGCCGGCTACCACGAGTTTTGGAATTCAGCGACCAAGAAGGGCTATTCGGGCACGGCGATCTTCTCGCGCCAGCAACCCCTGTCCGTGATCAACGGATTTCCGCACCAGCTCGCCCAACGCTATAAGTTCGCCGACGAACTGGAGCGCGATAGTTCCGACGAAGGCCGCGTCATCGCCGCCGAATATCCGAAATTCTTCGTAGTCACGGTGTACACACCGAACGCCAAGGACGACCTGAGCCGGGTCGCGCTGCGCCACAAGGCCTGGGATCCAGCCTTCCTCGCCTACTGCGTGGAGCTGCAGGGGCGCAAGCCCGTCATCTTCTGCGGTGATCTGAACGTGGCCCACACCGAACTCGATCTCGCCAATCCGGGACCGAACAAGGGCAAAAAGGGTTTCACCGACGAGGAGCGCGAGGGCTTCCAGAATTTCGTCGATGCGGGCTTCGTGGACACGTTCCGCAAGTTCAAGCAGGGCAATGGCTACTACACGTGGTGGAGCAATTTCGCCAACTCCCGCGCGCGCAATGTCGGATGGAGAATCGACTACGTGCTGGTGTCGAAGTCACTTCGCGAAGCGGTAAAGAAGGCTGACATCCATCCGGGTGTCATGGGCAGTGACCATTGCCCCGTAAGCATCGATTTGTCGCTCCCGGCCTGAACCGGGAGCGACCTGCAACTGCGAATCAGCTGATCCGTCAGTCAGCTGAGATCGCCATCAGCCGACGGGCTTGCCGGCCGCCAGATTCTGCACGATCTCCAGCGACTTCATCACATTCTCATCGGGCTTGACGCCACCCACGGTGGCCGCGATCTTGCCGTCCTTGGTCACGATGAAGGTCGTGCGCTCGGCAAAATCGTGATCGATGATGTTGCCCTTGGTGTTCGGGATCTGCTTGCCCTCCGGCAGCTTGCTGATCTTGAGCTCGTAGCTCGCAGCAATCTTGCCATCGGCATCCGAAGCCACCGGCAGCTTGCCGGCGCAGTAGTTCGGATCAGAGGAAAACTCATCGAGCGTCTTGATCTTGTCCAGAGAGACGCCGATCACGGTCGCGCCAGCTCCTTTGAACTTATCCATGTTCTCGGCAAAGGTATGCGCCTGGATGTTGCAGCCGCCGGTGAAGGCTCCCGGATAGAAGTACACGACCACCGGACCCTTCTTCAGTGCCTTGCTCAGATCGTACGTGAATTCCTTGCCAGCCAATGACGCCTGGGTCTTGAACGTGGGAGCCGCGGTGCCAGCGGGCAGCGCAGCCAGGGCTTGGGCGCTTACCGCGCAGGACAGCAGACCAGCCAGCAACGAGCGATTCATGGTATCTCCCCTCAAGTGGATCAAACGGACGTGGATGATGCGCCATCCGGCGCGCCTGATGAAAGTTTATCACCGGCCGTCTGCTGGGCATTGCGCAACCAACGCAACAGACCTGTGCAATAGACGATGTAGTAGCTGGCGGTCAGAAACAGAATGCCCAGGGTCAACGGGTTGTTGTCCGCTGTCGGAACGGTACCCGGGGCGGCATCGGCCACCCTGCCGTAGACCAGAACCACACGATAGAGCAGTCGCCCGATGAACAGAGCGGTGATCGCAAGGCCGATGTACAGGTGCGGCGTGTAGAAGTAACCCTCTGGCGTGGCGGCAAATTCCGTGTGCCGCAGCGCAAACCAGCCGATTGCAGCGCCGACAAGCAGGCCGCTGGCGATGTACGCCACTGCGGCAGGTTGCAATGGACGCACAAAAGTCAGCGCCAGGCATAGAACCGTAAACAGTCCCATGCGTACATACTGCCGCGCAGCGGTGAGCAGCTGGCGGCCGATGTTGCGGCGCACGCGTCGATAAACGCCGAAGGCGACGATCGCGGTTACGGCGGCGATTTTGGGCAGATTGCTGGCGTCTATCATGCGGACTCCCGTTGGTGCGCGCCATTATGCGCAAAATTGTCTGCGATGCGCAGGCATTGCAGCTCCGGGCTGCCGCCGCTAGCCTTGCCGGCCCATCTGTCGAGTGACCTTGCCGGAGCATGCTGAATTTCACCGATGTGACCCTGCGGCGCGGGCCGCGGGTGCTGTTCGCCGCTGCCACCTTCGGGCTGTTCCGCGGCGAAAAGGTCGGGATCAGCGGCGAAAATGGCAGTGGCAAATCCAGCTTGCTGTCCCTGGTCCGCGGCGATCTGCACCCTGACTCCGGCAGCTTCGACATGCCCGCGGGCCTGGCCGTCGCCCACGTGTCCCAGGAACTGATGGCAAGCGACCAGGCCGCAATCGAATTCATCCTCGATGGTGATGCGGAGCTGAGGATGCTGGAGCGGGATATCGCGGCCGCCGAATCCTGCGATGACGGCGTCGGCATCGGTGAACTGCATGGCCGGTATGCTGCGATGGGTGGCTACGATGCACGCAGCCGCGCCGGGCGACTCATGCACGGCCTGGGCTTTGTCAGCGCCGATGAGACGCGCCCAGTGCGCGCCTTCTCCGGCGGCTGGCGGGTGCGGCTCAATGTCGCCCAGGCCCTGATGTGTCGATCGGACCTGCTACTGCTGGACGAACCCACCAATCACCTCGACCTGGATGCGATTCTGTGGCTGGAACGCTGGCTGATCGAGTACCCGGGAACCTTGCTGCTGATCGCCCATGATCGCGAGTTCCTGGATCGAATCGTGAACCGAGTGGTCAATATCGAACACGCCAGGGCCCGCGCCTATCGCGGCAACTATTCTTCGTTCGAGGAGCAGCGCGCGGCGGAATTGGCCGAGCAGTCCGCGCTGTACACCCGCCAGCAGCAGCAGATCCGGCACATGGAGTCGTTTGTGGAGCGCTTCCGTGCGCAGGCTACCAAGGCGCGCCAGGCGCAGAGCCGGCTGAAGGCGCTGGAACGGATGCAGCGCATCGCCCCGGCGCACGTGGATTCACCGTTTGAATTTGAATTCGCCTCGCCGGAGAAGTTGCCGCAGCCGCTGCTGGCCGTGGAAGACCAATCGGCGGGCTATGGCGGGCGCGTCATGCTAAAGGGTGTGAACCTCACGCTCGCGCCGGGAGACCGCATCGCGCTCTTGGGTCGCAATGGCGCGGGCAAGTCCACGCTCATGAAGCTGCTCGCCGGTGAACTCGCGGCCCTCTCGGGAGCGCGCACCGAGGCGCGCGATCTTGCGCTTGGGTATTTCGCCCAACATCAGCTCGAGCAGCTGCAGATAGACGATAGCGCGCTTGGCAATCTGAAACGGCTGGGCGGGGCGCTCGCGACGTGCGCCAGCGAGCAGGAGCTGCGGGATTTTCTGGCCGGCTTCGGCTTCACCGGGGATCGCGTCTTCGAACCCGTGGCGCCTTTTTCCGGGGGCGAGAAGGCGCGCCTGATGCTGGCGGTCGTGACCTTCCGGCGACCCAACCTGCTGCTGCTCGATGAACCCACCAACCACCTGGATCTGGAGATGCGCCAGGCCCTGGCCGTGGCGTTGCAGGATTTCGCCGGTGCCGTGGTGCTGGTGTCACACGATCGGCACCTGCTGCGCACCGTCGCCGACCAGCTCTACGTGGTGCACGACGGGCGCGTTCAGGACTTTGACGGTGATCTGGAAGACTACGCGCAATGGCTGACAAGCCAGGCGTCGGAACTCGTGGCCGCCGCGGCTCCCGCCGTCGAGCCGGCGGACTCGGCGCAGGCCCGGCGCCAGCGGCGGCGCGAGGATGCGCTGCGCCGCGCCGCCCTAAGTCCCCTCAGGGCGCGGCTCGCGGCCCTCGAAAAGCAGATGGATGGATTGGCGCAGGACACACAACTGGTGCAGGCGGCGCTGGCGGCTCCGGACATCTATGCGGAGGGCGCCAAGGGTCGGCTGCGTGAACTCCTGGAACGGCAGGCGCAGCTGGCCCGCGACACCGAAGGCGTTGAGGCCCGGTGGCTGGCCGAAGGGGAGGAATTGGAGGCGCTGCAGAAGTCCCTGACGGACGAGGTTGAATGAGCCATCAGCGGCCCGGCATCATTCCCTGATAGCCCAGGAGCGTCGCGATTCCCAAAACCGTGTAGATGGCCGCGGCGAGAAAGCGCACCAGCTTGAGCGGTATCCAGCGCACGGCGCGGTCGGCGAACAGCACGGTCGCGACATTCACCAGCATCATTCCCAGGGTGGTTCCGAGCACCACCTGCACCAGCTCCTGGTAACGGGCCGCCAGCGCCACGGCCACCACTTGGGTCTTATCGCCCATTTCCGCCAGGAAGAATGTCACCACCGTGAACATGAACAC
>DASZCK010000334.1:0-21021 GCA_035943195.1 Steroidobacteraceae bacterium | reverse complement strand
TCGTGCCATACCGCTGCAATCGATCTATTGCGGGGCGAAGTTTGCCATCCGCGGCTTTACCGACTCGCTGCGTTCGGAAATCCTCCATGATCGCCTCAAGGTGCACCTGTGCATGGTGGATCTGCCGGCTATGAACACCCCGCAGTTCGACTGGTCGCTGAACAAGACTGGCCGCAGGGCGCAGCCCGTACCCCCCATTTTCCAGCCCGAAGTCGCCGCCCGTGCCATCTACTTCGCCGCCACCCACAAGCGCCGCAATGTCTGGGTGGGCTTTCCCACCGTCAAGGCCATTCTTGCCGATCGTATCGCCCCGGGTCTGCTCGACCGCTACCTGGCGAAAGCCGGCTACACCGGACAACTCACCGATGAACCGCTATCGCCGGATGCGCCCTCGAACCTATTCCACAGCGTCGACGGCCCGTATGGGGCCCATGGCCGTTTTGGCGGACAGGCACAGGGCGCGAGCCGGCAGATGTGGACCGAACGCCATCGGCTCGCCACCTGGACGCTAGCCGGCGTCGCGCTCGCGCTCGGCATCGTGCTCATGACGCGACCGCGGCGCTGAAGAGCGCCCGCGGCAGACCGCGCACCCCAGGTGTCAGGCGCAACAGTTTTCCGGCCAGCGGTTGCCGGGGACGTTCGGACGCGGACAAGCCCCGGGTCTCGGAGGTGACGTAGAGAGCCTCGAGATTTGCGCCACCAAAGGCACACATGGTCGGCTGACTCACCGGCAGCAGCAGATCACGATCGAAGCTGCCATCCGAGCGAAAGCGCCTAAGCCGGCCCCCGCCATGGATGGCGCTCCAGTAGCCGCCCCGTGCATCGATGGCGCAGCCATCCGGGACGCCCAATTGCTTGGGGATGCTCGCGAAGACGCGCGCTTCGCTGATCGTGCCTTCCCTGGAGTCGAAATGCGCGCAGCGGATCACGCCCGCCTCAGAGTCGGCGAAATAGATGGTGGAATACCCTTCATCCCAGGCGAGACCATTCGGAATAAGCGCCCGTTCGCCGTGGGCAACCAGACCCTCGGTTTCGGAATAGGAGTGCCACTCGCCCTTGAGCCGCTGTCTTTTGCGGCGCGGGTCTCGGGGATCGAACATGGTTCCCAGCCAGAAGCGGCCGGTGCTGTCACAGGCGCCCTCGTTGAAGCGAAACAGCGCGGGGTCAAAAGGCGCCGGCGCCAGTTGACGCAGCTCTCCCGTGTCCAGTCGCAGCTCGCACACGCCGCAGCGCAGTCCCAGGATGGCGCGCGACCCCTCGGCGTCGAGAGCAAAACAGCCGATTTCATCCGGCAGCCGCCAGCGCCGATCCGCGTTGGACGCCGGATCAAAGCGATGCAGCGCCGGCTCGTGGATGTCGATCCAGTACAGTGCCTGCTCTTGCCGGCTCCACAGCGGAGACTCGCCGGTGATGGCGGCGTACTCCCCGACGCACTCGCAAGCCGTCACACCAGTTCACCGCGGCTGGCCAGTTGCTTGATGCGGTCGGCCGTACGCAGCGCAATGGCCTGGATGGTCAAGGAGGGATTTACGCCGCCTGTGGTGGGGAATACCGAGCCATCACAGACCCATAAATTTGGTATGTCCCAGGAGCGGCAATCGCTGTTGACCACGCTGGTGGCAGCATCGAACCCCATGCGGGCGGTACCGGCGAGGTGGTTGGTGTCATCCTCCTGGCGGAACAGGTGCGACACCCCGGCACATTCCAGACTCTCCTGCATCTGCTGCAGGGCGTGCTCGATCAGCCGCTTGTCATTCTCGCCCCAGGAGTAGGTGATCCGCGCCACCGGTAGGCCGTACTGGTCCTTTTCGTCGGATAGCGTCACCCGGTTGCGTTCATCCGGCAACATCTCTCCGACCATCTTCAGTCCCACCTGATGGTTGTAATACTGCATTTCGCGCCGCAGCGGCTCTCCCCACAGGCCGCGTGCGCCCGTCTGCACCGTTACCCACTCGATGGGTAGCGGCCCTTGTGCCATCCAGCAATAGCCACCGAAGAAGTCCTTACGGTCCTCATAGTTCCAGTGTTCCGAGATGCTCAAGGAGGGTGGTCCCTTGTACCAGCGCACCTCGCGCCGCATGCGCCCGAAGACCGCCTGGTTCGATTGGGTCATCAGATTTTTCCCGACCAGGCCCGAACTATTGGCCAGCCCCTGCGGGAATCGCTGCGTCGTCGAGGCCAGCAACAACCGCGGCGTCTCGATGGCGTAACCGGCGACGACGACATTGCGCGCCGCCTGGAAATGCCAGCCGCCCGAGCGCTGGTAGTGAACGCCGGTTACCAGACCCCGTCCATCAGTCTCGATGCGTCCGACCATCGCCAAGTCGCGGATCTCCGCACCGGCCTTCAGGGCCCGCGGAATCCACACCGTGAGCGCGCTCTGCTTGGCGTTGGTGGCACAGCCGAAGCGGCAGAAGCCGCGATAGACGCACGGCGGCGAACGGCCGCGCGGAGCCGAGACCGTGGCCAGAGGGGTGGCCGTCCACCGGTAACCTTGCGCCTCAGCGCCTTGGGCCAGCACCAATGCTGCCGCGTTGAGTTCATGCGGCCGATACGGATAGCGCGGACGCTTAGGTCCCCATGGATAGGTCAAGGGTCCGGAGATGCTCAGCGCCTGCTCGGCACGGGTGTAGTAGCGCCACATATCGTGCCAGTCGAGCGGCCAGTCGGCCCCATATCCTAAGGCGGACCGCGAGCGGAACCACTCGGGCCGAAAGCGCAACGACACCATGGCGAAGTGCACGGTGCTGCCGCCGACGGCCTTGCCGCTGTTCTTGCCGCCCATGGTGATGGGGTTCGCGCCATCGACGATACGGTGATCGAGCCAGTAAAGCTTGGTCTGCTCGGTTTCGTCGGAGGCGAAGTCCTCGAGCGGCCGGAAGAACGGCCCCGCATCCAGCGCGATAACCGAAAATCCCAGTTCCGCGAGCCGGCAAGCGAGGGTGCCCCCACCTGCCCCGGTACCCACGATGACGAAGTCCACCGCCTCATCATTTGGATGTTCGCGCATGGGCACCCAGCCGCCCTCCCGAAAAACATCGGGCGCCCGGCCCTGCGTGGCACGCGGCGCGCGCAACGCTGCGTCGAGCACATGCGCGCGGATGTCAGCGGACACGCTGATTGTCCCGGCGTGCCTGTTCCTCTTCGCCCTGGTGCGCCTCGGCCGCCTCCCAGGGGTCGCGTCGATCGAAGTCCATGCGCACGTAGCCCCGCGGACTCGCCGGGCCGCCGAAACCGATCTCATTCCAGGCCGTGGGGTGCGCATAGTAAGCGGCCGCAATATCCAGGAGCACGCGATGGCAGAAGAACTCCTGACTGGACATGTCCCCCCATACTTCCCTCGAGACCTCCCCGCCCTGCACCTTGTGCAGCAGTTGCTCCTGGTCCTCGGTTTTGAGTTCATGGAAGGCGGCGCCGTGTCGAGCACGGGCTTCGGTATCCAGGGCCGCAAGGCCGCGCCGCCACGCCTCATCCTGCTGCGGCAGGGTTGCCCGGCGAAATCCATCGGTCCGACCGCTCAACAGTCTCGCATCGAGCATCGCCGCCAGCGGCACGGGCTCCTTTCCCTGAGGTTGCGGGATGATGCGATCGCACAGCGCGCACAGCGTCTGCCACTGCGCAGGGTCGAAAAACCGGGGCTGCCGAGGCACGGACATGCGCGCATCCAAGGTGCGGCGAGTCGCCTCATTCCAGGACTTGCCGTCATGCTTGGCCAGGACGTCGTAGCCTGGAAAACGGACCTCAGCGCTCATGATGGGCCGCCTGCAGTTCCAGTGCTGTCAGGCCCGCGAGTGCAAGGGCGGTGAAAGCCGGGGGTGCCGGAATCGGCGGCCCATTGAGAAGATTTTGACCCCAGTTGCTCCAGCCACCCATGCCGCGGGAAACCCCGTAGGAATGAAACCCCATCCCCAGGAAACCGAGCAATGCGGTCAGGTTCAATGAAGCCTTGGTCACGGCTCGCAGGCGCGGTGTCGGCGCCACCACGGTGGCCGCGAGCAGCGTCGCGGCAATCGGAGGCAGGCCGACCGGCGCCCACATGAAGGGATTGTGATAAGCCCCACGTAGATGCAACAGTGCGGCCTCGCCCATCGAGCCGAACAATCCAATACTGCTAATGGCGGCCAGCATCCGGCCTGCCGGAGCACCCAGGATTCGCGGCGCCGCGCCCGGCGGGGTATTTCTCACCCGCTCCGCCGCCGCGCCCAGAACGCCTGACAGCCCCAGTGCGGCCGGCGCGCCGATGGGTGCCGCGTAGAACAAGTTTTGCCAGGAGAAGCCGCCGGTGCGCTTGCCGATGTTGTAGAGATGAAAGGCCGTGCCGATGAGGCCCGTCACGACCGCTATGGCACTGATCGTGTTGCGACCATAGTGCGCCGCGGCCCGGGGGTCTGCCGTGCCGTGGAGGCTGGACGCCAGGTTCAACGTGGCACTGGCGAGTGGTGCGTACATGCTCTTGTTGTGAAACGACCCCCGATAGTGTTCCACCGCGCTATCGGTCAGCACACAGGCCGCGAGCGTACCGGCCGCACGGTTCAGCCGGCGCGCGACCACCACCGTCTGTGCGCCGGTCGGGGCGGCGCGCGCAGCGCGGCGGCGCGGGGCCGCCAGTGCCGCAACGCCCACAGCCCCAAGTACCGCCAGGCCTGCCAGGGCTTCCCAGGAGAGGTTCTTGCTCATAGACGATAGCGCTCCGCATCGGAGTCCTTGAACTCAAGTCCCAGACCGGGTCGGGACAGGTCCGGGCGCACCAGGCCCGCCTGCGGCACGGGGGCACCATCGAACAGCAGCGCCTCGATGCGCACGTGATCATGGAACCACTCCTGGTGCCGAAAGCGGGGTGCAGCGCAGGCCGCGTGCAAATGCAGCGACGGCGCGCAATGGGCGGACAGATCGATATGGTGGGCATCGCAAAGCGCCGCCACCTGCAGGAATCCGCTCACGCCCCCACAGCGGGACAGATCCGCCTGCTGCACGTCCACGGCACCGGCTTGGAGCATGCAGCGAAAGTAGTCGGTGGTATAGCCGTACTCACCGGCGGCGACTTCCATTCCACAGGGGGCCCTCTCGCGAACGCGCCTGAGGCCTTCGAGATCATCCGAGGACACTGGTTCCTCGAACCACTGCACCTGATCGTCCGCAAACTTATGCGCCATTGCCAGGGCTTGACCCACGGTGTAGGCGCCATTGGCATCGACGAACAACCCGCGCTCGCCGATCGCCCGGCGCGCGACCTCCACCCGATGCGGGTCGCGTTCAGGATGGGTTCCGATCTTCATCTTGACCCAGGCGCAGCCCTCACGCTCCACCCATCCGCCTAACTGGCGGCCCAGTTCCTCGTCGCTGTACGTGGTAAAACCGCCGCTGCCGTAGATGGGGAGCGCTTCACGACATGCGCCCAGCAGCGTGGCCAGCGGCAGCTCGAGCAGTTTCGCCTTAAGATCCCATAGCGCGACATCAAGGGCCGAGATGGCGGTTGCCGCCAGGCCTTCGCGCCCCAGGTTGCGCACGGCCTTTTGCATGGCGCGCCAGCAGCCAGGCACATCCAGCGCGTCGCCGCCTGCGATCGCGTCGGCCAAGGTTCCTTCGATCAGAGCGGCGATGCAGGCGTCGGTGTAGGTGTACCCCAGGCCCTTATGATTCGCGGCAGCGACTTCGACCACGACCAGGGTGGTCGAATTCCAGGCCAGGGTCCCATCGGCTTCGGGCTTATCGGTGGGAATACGATAGGCCCTCGCACGAACATCGCGGATCTTGGCCTGAGAGTCGCTCACTCCGCGCTTTCCGCTACTTCTTGTGTCCCGGAAGGATCGAACTCAAGAGTTCCTTCGCCGTCCCGGTGATGACGTTGGCCTCATCCGGATCACCATGCAGCAGGGTCGACATGAAGTGCTTGGCCTGCTTCAGGGTGATGTGCGGCGGCAGCGGGGGCACATTGGGGTCGGTGCGAACCTCCAGAACCACCGGACGCTCGCTGGCCAGGGCCTCGTCCCAGGCCGCTCCCAGCCGTTCGGGGTCATCGACGAAGATGCCCTTCAAGCCGATCAGTTCGGCAAACTTGTGGTAGGGAACGTCCGGAAGGTTCTGCGAAGCCTCGAACTTCGGATCGCCCTCCTGCACGCGCTGCTCCCAGGTGACCTGATTCAGGTCCTGGTTGCTGAACACGCACACCGTCCACTTCGGGTTTTCCCACTCCCGCCAATACTTCGCCACGGTGATGAGTTCGGCCATGTTGTTCATCTGCATCGCCCCATCTCCCACCAGGGCAATGACCGGGCGGCCCGGTTGCGCGTATTTGGCGGCAATCGCGTACGGCACGGCTGCCCCCATCGAGGCCAGTCCACCCGACAGTGAGCACATCATGCCGCGTCGGATCTTCAGGTCACGGGCGTACCAGTTCGCGCAGGAGCCCGAATCGCTGGTGATGATGGCGCGATCCGGAAGACGCTTGGAAAGCTCCCAGGCGACCCGTTGCGGATTGATGGGTTTGGCGGCGACGTGCGCCCGATCGTCGAGCAGCTTCCACCACTCGGTCACGCTTTTCTCGATCTGGTCGCGCCAGGAGCGATCCGCCTTGCGCTCCAGCATTGGCAAAAGGGCGCGCAATGTCTCGGCACTGTCGCCGACCAGGTTCACTTCCATCGGGTAGCGCAGGCTGAGCATGTCGGGTGCGATGTCGATCTGTACGCCGCGAGCAGATCCCTCCTTGGGCAAAAACTCCGAGTAGGGAAAGCCCGACCCGATCATGAGCAGCGTGTCGCAACCACTCATGAGTTCCCAGCTGGGCTTGGTGCCGAGCAGTCCGATGGAGCCCGTCACCCACGGCAGCTCATCCGGGAGCACCGCCTTGCCCAGCAGCGCCTTGGCGGCACCCGCCCCCAGTGCATCGGCCACGGCAATCACCTCATCCGTGGCGTGCAGGGCCCCGGCACCCACCAGGATCGCGACCTTCTTGCCGCTGTTGAGCACTTCGGCCGCACGGCGCAGGTCCTCCTCATAAGGAATCACCCTGGGCGCCGTGAAGCCGACGCCGGAATGCACCGTGCCATGCATCCGCGGTGGCTCTTCATACGCTTCATCCTGCAAATCATTGGGCAGGATGATGGCCGCCACTCGCCGCTCACCGCGCGCGATGCGGATCGCCCGGTCGATGAGATGGCGCACCTGAGGGGCCACATTCGCCTGTTGAACAAAAGCGCCGGCGACGTCCTTGTAGGCACTCGCCAGGTCGACTTCCTGTTGGTAGTGACCACCCAGTGCCGCCCGCGCCTGCTGGCCGGTAATGGCCAGCAGCGGCATATGATCCAGTCGCGCGTCGTACATGCCGGTCATGAGGTGGGTCGCGCCGGGCCCGGAGGTTGCAATGCATACCCCCAGATGGCCGCTGAACTTGGCATAGGCCGATGCCATGAAGGCCGCCATTTCCTCGTGCCGGACCTGCACGAATTTGATTTTTCCCTGCGCCCGGTTCATGGCGCCGAAGACCCCGTTGATGCCATCGCCCGGATAGCCAAACACCACCTGCACGCCCCACTGGTGCAGACGCTCCCACAAGAAATCACCCACCGTCGCCATGGCTCACCTCGAGGAAATCGAAGGAGTCAAGAGTAGTCGGCCGCATCGCTGCACCGCGATCAGCGGCAGCGCCATCCGGTTGTCAGTCATTACGCGAGGCCGGGCGTGTCAGATATCTCTGACACGCGTTGCACCCAAATCCACCGGCGGAGCATAGGGTGGAAGGATTAAAAGTACCCTCGGGTGGCCCAGCTCTTTGACAGACGATTTGGATTTGTGGTGCAGCTGGGTCTGCTGGCGTCGATCTTGATCATCGTTCTGCTGGTGTTGGTCTGGCGCGCGGCCATGGCCTACCCGGCGGGACTGCATGAAGCACTCGAGCAGCCGGTTCCCTTCAGCCACAAACACCATGTCGGGGATGACGGCATCGACTGCCGCTACTGTCACCGCTCGGTGGAGACCTCAGCCTTCGCCGGCATACCGCCGCTCTCCACCTGCATGACCTGCCATTCGCAGTTGTTCACCGATCAGCCGGTGCTCGCGCCATTGCTCAGCGCCTATCGCAGCGGCGTGGCGTTTCGCTGGCAGCGGCTGCACAAGCTGCCCGACTTCGTTTACTTCAATCACAGCATCCATGTCAGCAAGGGTGTTGGCTGCGTGAGCTGTCACGGACAGATCGATCAGATGCCCCTCACGGCGCGGGTCGCACCGCTGACCATGCAGTGGTGTCTGGACTGCCACCGCAATCCGGAAAGCCAGCTGCGCCCGGCAGATGCGGTCTTCAACCTGCGCTGGCAGCCGCATGATGGCACGCCAACCGGCGCGCAGCTGCTGCGGGCCTATCACATCGATAAACGACGCCTGACGGATTGTTCCATATGTCATCGCTGAAAACCTGCGGGCCGCCGCTGTGGCGCAGCCTAGAAGAATGTGTCGATGACGCAAGCCTGGCGCAGTGGTTGCGTGGGCAGCCGCCCCTGATGAGCGAAGTGTTGAGCCTGGACCGGCGCGCCTTCCTGCAGCTCATGGGGGCATCGTTGGCGCTGGCCGGCCTTAGTGCCTGTGGGCATCCGCCGCAGGATCAGCTCGTGCCCTATGTGCATGCCCCACTTGGCCAGGTCGACGGACTCCCGCGCTTCTTCGCCACCACCCTGCAACGCGAGGGCTACGCGCGCGGCGTACTGGTCGAGAATCATATGGGCCGTCCCACCAAGATCGAAGGCAACCCGCTGCATCCGGCGAGTCTGGGTGCCACGGATATCTTTGCGCAGGCCGCGGTATTGCAGCTGTGGGATCCGGATCGCTCTCAAGGGGTAACCCATCGCGGCGCGACTTCCACCTGGAATGCCTTCGCGGCCGTCGTCGCTCAGGGCGCCCAGATTCATGCGCGGGACGGAGGCGCAGGCCTGCGGATCCTCACCGGACCCATCACCTCTCCCACCTTGTCCGCGCAACTGGATGGGGTGCTGGAAAAATATCCGCACGCCACCTGGCATGTACATGAAACCTTGGGCAACGCCAACGCCCGGGCCGGGACGCGCTTGGCACTGGGCATGGCGCTGGCGACTCGGCTCCGATTGGAACGCACCAGGACCATCCTGTCGCTGGATGCGGATTTCTTGAGCGATGCGGCGGCGGGAGTGCGTTACGCCCGCGACTATGCCGCGACCCGCGCGCCGGAAGGTGCCGGCGTTCCAAGCCGGCTGTACGTGGTGGAATCCACTCCCTCGGTGACCGGCGGCATGGCCGATCACCACCTCGCCCTTGAGTCCGACGGCATCGGCCAGTTTGCGCGCCTGCTGGCCCGCCGCCTGGGAATCAATGTCGAGGTGTCAGGCACCGAGAATGTTCGGCAGCGGCGCTGGCTGGATGCGCTGGTGGCGGAGCTGACGAGCGAACGCGGAGCATCCCTGATCCTGGTCGGCGCAGGCCAGCCGCCCTGGGTCCATGGCCTGGGGCATCTGCTGAACGATGCCCTCGGCAATGTCGGCCAAACGCTGGAATACACCGTGCCGGTGGAACGCAATGCCGAACCGTCAGCCTCTGTGGCGGATCTCGTCACGGCGATGCGCGCGGGCAAGGTCGGTGAGTTGTGGATCCTGGACTGCAACCCCTGCTACGACGCCCCAGCCGAGCTGCGTTTCGCGACCGCCCTGGAGCAGGTCCCGCAGGTCGTTCATCTGGGTTTGTATCGGGATGAAACCGGTATGCGGGCCGGATGGCATCTGCCGCTTGCCCATGTGCTGGAGGCTTGGTCCGATGCCCGCGCGTATGACGGGACCGCCAGTGTCTCCCAGCCCTTGATTGCACCACTGTATGACGGGCACACGCCCGCGGAGGTCCTGGCGTTGCTGCGGGAAGTGCCCAACCCACAGGCTCGCGCTCTGGTGCGGGAGCAGTGGCAGCAGCAATTGCCGGATGAGAGCAGCTGGCATACAGCCCTGCAGCAGGGTGTGATTGGGCAGACGGCGTTTCCGGCACGCACCGCCGCCGTCAGTAGCGCCTTTCTGCGCGACTTCATGCCTGCCGACCCGCCGAGCGCCACACTCGAGCTACTGTTTCGGGCCGACCCCACCATCGGGGACGGCACCTGGGCCAACAATGCGTGGCTGCAGGAGCTGCCCAAACCCCTGACCCAGCTGACCTGGGACAACGTCGCACTGGTAAGCCCGGCGCTGGCCGCTCAAGAGCAGCTGGCCAACGGGGACGTCATCGAGTTGCAGCTGGCCCAGCGGCTGTTGCAGGCGCCGGTGTGGGTCATGCCGGGTCAGGCCACCCGCAGCATCACCCTTCATCTGGGTTACGGCCGGCGCCAGGCCGGACACGTCGGCGACGGGCGCGGTGTGGATGCCTACCAATTGCGATCGCTGGCCCATCCCTGGTCCGAATCGAATCTGCGCATTCGGCGAACCGGGGCGCGCGCGGAACTTGCCGGCACTCAGCACCATTTCGGCATCGAAGGTCGCGACCTGCTGCGGGTCGGCACGTGGGAGCAGTTCCGTCGCGAGCCGCATTTTGCAACCGCCGTGGACGTCTTTCCGGGAAAGCCCCCCTCGCTATATCCCGAGCAGCCCCCCGGCGAATACGCCTGGGGCATGTCGATCGACCTGAATGCCTGCATCGGCTGCAAGGCTTGCACCATTGCCTGCCAATCCGAAAACAACATTCCGGTGGTCGGCAAGGAGCAGGTGCAGCGGGGACGCGAAATGCATTGGATCCGGGTCGATCGCTACTACGAAGGGGATGCGGCCGAACCGCGGGTGTACTCGCAACCGGTGCCTTGCATGATGTGCGAGCACGCCCCCTGCGAGGTCGTCTGTCCGGTGGGGGCCACGGTACACGATGCGGAGGGGCTGAATGTTCAGGTATACAACCGTTGCGTGGGAACGCGCTTCTGCTCCAACAACTGTCCTTACAAGGTGCGCCGTTTCAATTTCCTGCAGTACACGGACGACACCAGCGAGCCGCTGAAGGCGCAGCGCAATCCGGAGGTCACGGTGCGGCGCCGCGGGGTGATGGAAAAATGCACCTACTGCATCCAGCGCATTGAAGCAGCGCATATTGAAGCCGACCGGCAGAATCGCCGTATCGGCGACGGTGAAGTGCTGACCGCCTGTCAGGCGGTGTGTCCCACGCAGGCGATTCGCTTCGGCGATACGGCCGATGTGCGCTCCGAAGTCGCCAAGGCCAAGGCCTCCTCGCGCCACTACGTGATGCTCGGCGAACTCAATACCCGCCCGCGTACCGGCTATTTGGCGCGGCTGCGCAATCCGAATCCTCTGCTTGAGGAGGACTCGTGAATGAGCTGACCCACGCGTCCATTTCCGACACCGTCTGCCACATCACCTTGCAGCGTCGATTCGGGCCCTACTGGCTGGCGGCGCTGGCGGCGGCGGCGGCGCTGACCCTGCTCCTGGTCATCGGCATTATCTGGCTGCTACGCAAAGGGGTGGGAATCTGGGGCATCAATATCCCCGTGGCATGGGCTTTCGCGATCGCCAACTATGTGTGGTGGATCGGCATCGGCATGGGCGGCACATTCATCTCCGGTGCGCTGTATCTGGCGCGGCGCGACTGGCGCAACTCCATCAACCGCTACGCCGAAGCCATGACGGTGTTCGCCGTCTCGGTCTCGGGCATCTTTCCGGTGTTGCACCTGGGCCGCCCTTGGTTTTTCTACTGGCTCTTTCCCTATCCGGACATCATGAACGTGTGGCCACAGTGGCGAAGTTCACTGGAATGGGACTTCTTCGCCATTCTCGCCTACCTGATTGTGTCGATTCTGTACTGGTATGTCGGCATGATTCCGGATCTGGCGACGCTGCGCGATCGCGCCCCCAGCCTGGGCAAGGCGCGCTTCTATGGACTCTTCGCCCTGGGCTGGCGGGGAGAGGCCACGCAATGGCGCCGCTTTGACGCCCTGAGCCTGCTACTCGCCGGCCTCGCGGTGCCGCTGGTGTTCTCGGTGCACAGCATGGTGGCGTTGGACTTCTCCGAAGGCCTGCTGCCCGGCTGGCATTCGACCCTGTTCCCGCCGTTCTTCGTGGCCGGCGCCCTGTTCTCCGGGTTTGCCATGGTGCTGGTGCTGGGCATTCCGCTGCGGCGCGCGCTCGGCCTGCAGGATTACATCACGCCGCGACATCTGGACAATCTTGCCAAGGTGATGCTGGCCGCGGGCCTGGTGGTCGATTACAGCTATGCCAGCGAAATCTTCAGCGCTTACTACAGCCAGGACCCCTACGAGCTGGCACTCACGGCCCATCGTCTGGTGGGTCCCTATGCGTGGCTCTTCTGGGCGACCATTGCCTGCAATGTCCTGGCGATCCAGGTGCTGTGGTCCGCCCGACTGCGGCGCAACCGAGGCGTGCTGCTGACGGTTTCACTGCTGGTGTTGATCGGAATGTGGCTGGAACGATTCATGCTGATCATCACCAGCCTATATCAGGACTTTGTGCCCTCGGGATGGGGCATGTTCTACCCAACCTTTTGGGACCTCGCCTTCCTCGCTGGGTCCATCGGCCTTTTTGTGCTGCTGTTTCTGCTGTTCGTGCGTCTGCTGCCGGTGATGTCCATGTTCGAGCTGCGCAGGTTGGTACCGCGCAGCTCCGGCGAAAGCACATGAGCCCTATGCCCCTGTACGGGGTGCTCGCAGAATTCACGAGCGCGCGCGAACTGGTGGCGGCGGCGCGGCAGATGCGACGGGACGAGCCCCGGGCACACCTGGAGGCCTATTCCCCCTGTGCGCTGCCGGAACTGAATGGCCCGTTGCGCACCCGCCGCGGTCACGTGGCCTTCTGGACACTCCTCGGGGGACTTCTCGGGTGCGTCGGCACTTATGCTCTGGAGTGGTACTCAGCCGCGATCAATTACCCGTTGAATATCGGCGGACGGCCCACGGCCAGCTGGCCCGCGTTCGTGCCCCCCGCTTTGGAGATGACACTACTGGGGGCTGCGGTCTTCGGTGTCATCGCCATGATAGCCAGCGCGGGCCTGCCGCGTCTGCATCATCCCCTGTTCGCGCATCGTTCCTTCGAGCGCGCCAGCGCGGACCGGTTTTTTCTGGTGCTGCGCGGCGATGCCCCGGGCTTCGAACCGCAGCGCGCCCGCCACCTGCTTCACGCGCTGCGGCCGCTGGCCGTGACGGAGGTGCGGGGATGAAGGCGCGAGCAGTGCTGCTCGCCGTCTGGGCGCTGATGCTCGCGGGCTGCGAGCGCGGATTGCACGAAATGTATGATCAGCCCAAATACACCCCTCTGACCCCGACGCAGCTGTTTCCGGATGGCAACTCGGCCCGACCGCAGGTTTCAGGCACCGTGGCCCATTCTGCTGGGATCGCGGCCGAAGTCAGCAGCGGTCGCGCCGGCGTGACGGCACCGGCGTCCGCTCCACGGGTCACCGCCGATCTGCTGGCGCGCGGGCGTGGTCGCTACGACATTTTCTGCGCGCCCTGCCACGGCCGGGCAGGCTACGGCGACGGCATGATTGCGCGACGCGGCTTTCCGGCGCCGCCGAGTTTTCACACACCGGCACTGCGCAACGCCTCTGACGCGCATCTTTTCCAGGTGATGAGCGATGGTTACGGGATCATGTATCCCTACGCCGATGGCATCAGCCCTCAGGACCGATGGGCCATCGTCGCCTATATCCGGGCGCTGCAACTGAGCCAGAATGCGCCAGCCGGCAGCCTTGGTACCCAGGATATTGCCGCGCTGAGCGAACGGCGATGACGCGCCAGGTGCTCTTGTCCTGGCTGTTTGCGTTTGTGTTCTTTACGGGGCTGTCGGTCGGCAGTCTCATGCTGCTCATGGCGCACGCCCTCACGGGAGGGTCTTGGGGCAAAAGCCTGCGTCCGTACCTACTCGCCTCGACCTCGGGCTTGCCCTTGCTGGCGCTGCTGGCGCTCATCCTTCTGATAGGTGTCCCAGAGCTGTATCCCTGGGCCGCGCCCAAAGCTCGCAGCCACGATGCCGTGCTGCAGGCGCAGTCCTGGTACCTGAATCGCACGTTCTTCACCCTGCGCACCGTCGCCTACTTTGCAGTGTGGTGGCTGTGCTGGGTGCAACTGCCGCGCCGGCCGCGCCTTGCGGCGCCGGGCCTGATTATCTGTGTGCTCACCGCGAGCCTCGCGGGCGTGGACTGGCTCATGTCGCTGCAGCCGCACTGGCGCTCGACGGCGTTCGGCATGATGCTGGCCACCGGCTGGACCTTGTCGGCGGCCGCGCTGGCCATCCTGTGGGCGACTGGGCCTGCGAACTCGCGCATTTCTCCGGCCCTGTGCAATGACCTCGGGAGTCTGTTACTCGCCTTGCTCCTCGGCTGGTCGTATCTGGCCTTCATGCAGTACCTCACGGTGTGGACGGCTGATCTGCCGGCCGAGACTGCCTGGTACCGGCCGCGCACGCTCACCAGCTGGCAGCTATGGACCGGGTTCCTGGTGGTGTTTCATTTTTGCATCCCCTTTGCCGCATTGCTCTCGCGGTGGGTCAAGCGACGCCGCCTGATGCTCGCGGCAATCGCCGCGCTGCTGCTGATTGCCCACTTGGCCAATGCCTTGTGGCTGGTGTTGCCCGACGCCTACCCGCAGGCACTGGCGGTGCGCTGGAGTGATCTGGCTGCGCCGGTAGTGCTCGGGGCGCTGTGGCTATATGTCGTGCGCCGGGGGGTTCGTGTCTAACTCTTCCCCGCAACGCTTCGGCCATGAGCCGCCATCCGTGAAGCTTCGACCGGTAGTGATTACCGCCAGCATCCTCATCGTGGGTGTGCTGAGCCTGGGCCTGCTGCTGTACGGGACCCTGAAGCATGAGCTCCATACCAGCGCGCTCGAGGCCGCCGCGCCGGCGCCGATTCCCCCGCAGCCCCGGTTGCAGGCCCATGCGCCCGCCGACCTTTCCGCCCTGCGCGCTCAGCAGGAGTCGCTGCTATCGCAGTACGCATGGCTTGATGCCGCGCACAGCACTGCCCGCATACCGATCGCCCGCGCCATGACGATCTATGCGCAGCAGCAGCCCAAGACCCATTCATCGGAAGCTGGGCGATGAAGTGCGGTCGTTTCCTCTTGCTCATGCTCAGCGGCACGCTCATGGCGCAACCCCTGGTGCGCGCACCCCCGGATCTGCTGACGAGCGTGGGATTTGACCAGAGGCTCGGCGCCACGGTGCCGCAGCAGCTGCAGTTCCAGGACATCCACGGCGCGAGCGTGCGGCTGGGCGATTTGGTGAGCAGGCGCCCCACGCTCCTGGTTCCTGATTACTACCGTTGCACGAACGTGTGTAGCGTGGTGCGTGCCGGCGTGGCCGATGCGGTCGCGCGCACCGGTCTTGTTCCGGGCCGCGACTTCGCGGTACTGCTGGTGAGCTTCGATCCGCGCGAGACACCGAAGGATGCCCGGGAGGCGCAGACCCTGGACGCTCATGGCGCCAAGGCGGCCGATGTCATGGACTTTCAGTACCTCAGCGGCCAGCAACCCGCCCTCCACGCGCTGATGGCCAGCATCGGCTTTCGCTACCGGTTCGATCCGCGCAATGGACAGTTCGCACACGACGTCGGGTTGGTGTTGCTGATGCCCGGCGGTCGCATCGCCCAATACTTCTTCGGCGCGCACTTCCAGCCCGAAGCATTGCGACTGGGCATCGTCAGCGCCTCAGCTGGCCATGTCGGCAACCTTGTGGATCACTTTCTGCTGCTGTGCTGTGATTACGATGTTTCCACCGGGCGCTACAGCCTGACGGTCCATCATCTGATGCGGTGGCTGGGCATCGCGACCGTGGTCGCGCTCCTGCTGCTCGTGATACTGCTCCTGCGAGCTGAATTCGCTGGTCGCCATGAGTGATCTGGCGCGGCTGCTGGTCGATGCCTCGAGCCTGGCGCCCCAGGTTGATGCCCTGTTCTGGTTCATGGTCGCACTGTGCGGTACGGTGGCTGCGGCAGTGGTCTGGGCAGTCCTCTACTACTCGGTGCGCTATCGCCGCGGCAGCAACGCCGATCGCAGCGGCGAGCCTTCCACCAGCATTCCGGTGGAACTGGCCTGGACGGGCATTCCCGCAGTCCTCTTCATCGGCGTCTTCATCTGGAGTCTGTTCGTGTTCGTGAAGATGCGTACGCCGCCCGCCAATGCGCAGACCATTTACATCGTCGCCAAGCAATGGATGTGGAAGGCGCAGCATCCGGGTGGGCAGCGCGAAATCAATACTCTACATGTGCCCATCGGCGTGCCGATCCGTCTGACCATGACTTCGGAGGATGTGATTCACAGCTTCTACGTGCCGGCCTTTCGCGTGAAACAGGACGTACTGCCGGGACGCTATACGCAGCTATGGTTCATGGCCACCAAGCTCGGCGATTTCAACCTGTTCTGTGCCGAGTACTGCGGCCTGGATCACGCCAAGATGGGCGGTCACATCATTGTCATGAGACCGCCCGAGTACGCACGATGGCTCGACGGAAATGCTGCCTCAGGAACGTTGGCGGCGCAGGGCGCCATCTTGTTTCGCAGCCACGGCTGCAGCGGCTGCCACAGTCCGGATGCAGCCATCCACGCCCCGGACCTCAACGAGCTGTACGGACAAACGGTACATCTGGCCGATGGCAGCGCAGTCATTGCCGACGAGCGCTATCTCCGCGATGCCATCCTCCTGCCCAACCAAAGGACCGTGGCGGGTTATAAGCCCCTCATGCCCTCCTTCTCCGGGCAGTTGAGCGAGGAGGAACTCCTCGCCCTCATCGCCTACCTCAAATCCACAGTGGAATCGCATCATGACCACGATTGATGCCGCCTTCTATCGCGAAGGAGGATTGCGCTCGTGGCTCACGACGCATGACCACAAGCGCATCGCCATCCTCTATGCACTGGGCATCACCTTCTATTTTCTGCTGGGGGGCGCGGCTGCGACGATGATCCGGCTCAACCTGGTCAATCCTGCAGGCTCGCTGCTCAGTGCCGAGACCTACAACAAGACTTTCACCTTTCATGGCGTGGTGATGGTGTGGTTCTTCCTGATTCCCTCCATCCCGACGACGCTCGGCAACTTTCTGTTGCCGTTGATGATCGGGGCGCGGGATGTCGCCTTCCCGCGCCTGAATCTTGCCAGCTGGTATCTGTACATGGCCGGTGGTCTGTTCACGGTCGCGGCATTGCTGGCCGGGGGCGTGGATACCGGCTGGACCTTCTACACGCCGTTTTCCACCATGTTCTCCAATACCCACGTCTACCTCGTGGTCATTGGCGTCTTTGTGACCGGCTTCGCCTCCATCCTCACCGGCGTGAATTTCATCGTCACGGTCCATACCTTGCGCATGCCCGGCATGACCTGGTTCCGCCTGCCGCTTTTCGTGTGGACGATGTACGCGGTCAGTCTGGTGATGGTGCTGGCGACACCGGTGCTGGCCATGACCCTGGCGCTCATCGCCTTGGAGCGTCTCGCGCATCTGGGAATCTTCGACCCGGCGCTCGGGGGTGATCCGCTCTTGTTCCAGCACCTGTTCTGGTTCTATTCCCATCCGGCGGTCTACATCATGATCCTGCCGGCGATGGGCGTAGTCAGCGAAATCATTCCCTGCTTCGTGCGCCGCCGGATTTTCGGCTATCGCTTCATGACCTACTCCATCCTTGCCATCACCGTGATCGGCTTCATGGTTTGGGGCCACCACATGTTCGTCGCCGGACAGTCCATGTATGCGAGCCTTTTGTTCTCGATTCTCAGTTTCGTGGTTGCGGTGCCGTCGGCCATCAAGGTCTTCAACTGGACCGCGACCTTGCGCAAGGGTGCCATCACCTTTGAGGCTCCGATGCTCTATGCGCTGGGATTCATAGGGCTGTTCATGCTGGGCGGTCTCACGGGGCTGATGCTGGCGGCCCCCGCGCTCGACATTCCCCTGACCGATACCTACTTCGTGGTGGCGCATTTCCACTACGTCATGGTGGGCGGTTCGGTGATGGCCTACCTCGGCGGACTGCACTACTGGTGGCCGAAGATCACCGGCAGGCTGTATTCGGAGAGTTGGGCCCGCGCCGCCGCCATCCTGATGTTCTTCGGCTTCAACCTGACCTTCTTTCCCCAATACGTCCTGGGCTATGAGGGCATGCCGCGCCGTTATCACTCCTATCTGCCGGACTTCCAGGCCCTGAATGTGCTGTCCTCAGCGGGCGCCTCCATACTGGCCCTGGCCTACCTCATGCCGATCGCGTATCTGCTGTGGTCGTTGCGTGCCGGTCAGCCTGCGGGCAACAACCCCTGGAATGCCCGCGGCCTGGAATGGCAGACCAGCTCTCCGCCACCGGAAGAGAATTTCCGGCACCAACCGGTGGTTCGCGAGGCCTATGCCTACGATGAGGCCGCCCCGTGACGGCTGCCGCTCAAGTTGCCGACCAATACGATGATGCTGGCCAGCAGCGCTATGCGGCCACCCTCGGGATGTGGGTGTTTCTGGCCACCGAAATCCTGTTCTTCGGTGTGCTCTTCGCCAGCTATGCCGCCCTCAGGTTCCAGTACGACCAGGGCTTTGCGGTGGCCAGCCGCCATACCGACATGTTGCTCGGCACGCTCGAAACCGGTGTGCTGCTTACCAGCAGCAGCCTCATTGCACTGGCCGTGCGCGCAGTGCGTCTCAACGAGCGCCGCAGCGCGGTGACCCTCATGGCGGCGACTGCCGCCCTCGGACTCACTTTTCTGGTGATGCACGGATTTGAGTATTACAAGGAATACACCGAGCATCTGATTCCGGGCATTGATTTCTCACAACCCGGGGTCCACGCCCATGCGGTGGAGCTGTTCTTCTGCCTGTACTACTGCATTACGGGCTTTCACTCACTGCACGTCGCCATCGGCGTGGTGGTGATATCGACCCTGGCGGTGCGTGTCGCGCGCGGCAGCTTCGGTCCGCACCGCTACACATTTCCGGAGCTGGCAGCGCTGTACTGGCATCTGGTGGATATCATCTGGATATTCGTCTTTCCGCTGCTGTATCTCATCGGACGTGGCGGATGAGCGTCAGTCGTTACCTGATGGTGCTTGCCGCGTTGCTGGCGCTTCTGGCGCTGACCGCGGGGCTTGCGTTACTGAAGCTCGGCCCATTCAATACCATCCTTGCCCTGAGCATTTCCTGCATCAAGACTGCCCTCGTCATGAGTATCTTCATGCATGCGACCGAGGGTCGACGGCTGACCATCATGGTCTCGCTGCTGGGGTTCATCTGGCTGGCGATCCTCATTGGCTTCGCGCTGACCGACTACGGCACGCGTGCCAGCTTGCCGGCACCGTGGTAGCTCCAATTGTTCAGAATTCATCGGCAAATCAGCCGTCACGCCTTGGCGGCGCGCCGACCGGCGCGCCTGCGATCCTTGGTTCCTGAAACCACACTGTTGTTCGCCTTTGCGTCGGTATCGCGACGCTCACCGTCACGACGATCCACAACCTTCTTGAATTTGCAGGAGCAGGCCGGCGTCATCGTGCAAGCGACCAGCGGTAGGCGCGGGGCGTCCCGAGGCAGGTAGCGCGTGCCCGCAATGGTAGTGGCCGCAGAGCAGCAGGGACTGCCTGGCGCGACCGATACGGCACGGTAGTCGCCGCGAGTCGGCGCCGCTTTGGCGGTAGTGCCGGAGGTGGATTGTTGCGTGGCCTTCGCGCGCGCAGAACCGCGGCGAAACGCTTTGAAAATCGTCAACGTGTAGCCCTCGTTCAATCAGTCGCGCGCGACACCGGCTCGAGCCAAATGCCGCCTCGGCCAACTACACATTGTTACACCAGGTAGAACAGTGATCCGGGTCACGCAAGTCGTCGAAAGCGATGACGAGAACGCCCCGAATCATGCTAGCTGCGTAGCACCGCACAGCGTGCTTTGTGAGGCGGATCACGGATTCAATGAGTGAAATACCGGCGTTTCAATAGCGCTCCGACCTTCGCATGGCGGGCGTCGAGGTCCGTTTTCGTAGTCTCCAGAAACTTCTTCAGTGCGGGTTCTGTTTCGAGGCCTTCCATCACGCCGACAAGGTGTCGCTGCTCATTGAGTGCGTTGTAGAACATCAGCAGCGCTTCACGTTCGAAGTCAACGCCCTTCTTGCCAATAAGCGGCGCAAAGTCCTTGGCCTGGTCATCTCCGATGGCCTTTCTGGCATCCGCCTCTATTGTAGACATTGGCTGCTCGTCAATGCGCATAGCCGGAAACTGCTCGGAGAGCCTCTTCATGGTTTTGTCAAGTTGCTGGTAATACGAGATGAGATCTGCCGCAAGCCGGTCCACTTCTTCGCTCTTGTCCTTGAATGCCAGGAGCCACTTTATCTTGGGGATGCCCACGGCCTCTTGGTAGAGCATGCTGTATCCGATGGAAAGCTGAGTCCGCGGGGCGCTTTCGGCTCCTCGCGAATTCGCGGCGTTCGCGGAAGCGGTAAAGGCGCTGAGCGCAACGATGAGAATAGTGGCGATGCACGGACTGGGGACTGATCTCACCAGGTTACCTAACGTGTCGCGTTGCATTGCTGGCTCCTATTGCCGTATCCCGCAAGATCACCATGCCCGCCGGGATCTGCTATTTGGGCGGAAAGCGTTGGCGCAGTTCGGTCTCGGCAAGTCGACTTCCGTCCGGAAGCGTCGCGCTAAGCTCGGTGGGAAAATTGTGATAGGCCGTCTGCAAGGCCCGCAGGAAGTCCTCCTCCGAAAAATAGATTTGTTCACCGCCCGTATTTGGACCTCGACCACGTGGGCGATATTGCAGCTTCCAAGCCTTCACGCAGGGAGTTTGGCGGGGATCCATGGCCCATGGCGAGACTAAGTCAGAGGGAAAGTGGGTCCAAAAGACCAATTCCATTGGCAGAATCGTCCTGCACCCAACGCTTGACTTAGTTCGATGATTAGCGAATTATCGGACTATGAACTCGGTTTTCAGAGCCCTGTCTGATCCCACGCGCCGGGGGGTGTTGCAGCTGCTTCGCAAGGGGCCGATGGGGGCGGGGGAGCTCAGCGCTCAGTTCGACGTCTCCAAGGCGACGATGTCCGCCCACTTCGCCGTGCTTCACGA
>DASZCK010000333.1:0-6809 GCA_035943195.1 Steroidobacteraceae bacterium | reverse complement strand
CTGGTCACGAGTTTCACCGAGCGCTCGCAGTCGGCTGCCACGGTCTGCGTGAGCGTCTTCAGCATGCTGATCAGCGAGTTTTGCGGAGCCATGCCGGCCTCGAGGGTCGAGAAGACCTCGGTATCGACGCCGGTATAGCCTTCATCGCCCTTGGCCTGCGGCCGCTGCGAGGTCTGGAACTGGGAGATCCGGGTCTGCAGTTCGATGATCTGGGCGCGGTAGTCCATCAGTTCGCCGAGTTTGACCACGACGGGCACGAATTCATTGCCGGTCAGATCGTCGCGCTGCCGCAGGAGCGACAGCAGATCCTCGATGGCATGGATATGGCGGCCGAAGGCACTGAGACCGAGCGCCATGGCCTCGCCCTTGAGGGCGTGCATCTCGCGGAACACGCCGTCGATCTTGGAGCGCAGCGTTGCAGCATCCTTGCCCGGGCTGCCCAGCATGGCGTTGGCCTTGCGCACGCCGATATCCACCGAGACGATGAACTGCTCGAGCTGGGTCGGCTCGACCTTGAGCAGCTCCAGCAGTGCGGCGGCCTGAGCATCGCTGTCCGCCTTGACGTGGGCCACCTCGCGCTGCAACAGCACGCGGTCGGTGACGTCGGAAACGACGCCGAAGATGAACGACTGTGACTGCGCCGGATCGCGGGCCCGGCGGAACTGAAAGGACAGATACCGCACTTCCTTGCCACGCGGCTTGTTGAAGGCCACTTCGATCTGGCTGAGCGGATTGACGGATTCGATCAGGTCTTCGTGGACCTTGTCCTTCCACAGCAGCGCCACGTACTTGGTCGCGGCGAGCAGGGTCTTCTGGTCTACCAGTGGCTGCAGCAGGTCTTCCAAGGTGCCGGCGGCCGGGGTCTCCAGGTGCAGCAGGGTCGTGAGGGAGGCGGAGTGCGTGCCGCCGATCCGGCCCTGGCGGTCAATGAGGAACAGACCCTCGCGCACCGTTCCGAGAATGTTCGCGATCTGCTGTTCTGCCTCGACGGCGCGCAGCGCACCGCGACGCGCGCTCCAGGCGAAGTACAGCATCAGTCCGAGCAGTGCCGCCGCGAGGGCCGTGCCACCAATGAGGTTCTCGCGCAGCCGAGCCCCTTCGGCGGTGACGGCCTGGCGCAGCAGCGTCGAGACTTCGGTCAGATCCTGGGTGAGCTGGCGCGCACTCTGCGCCTGCTCCCGGAGGCTGGTGTCGACGGCGTGCTTCAGCTGCGTGCCCAGGGTCGAGTAGCCGGACCCGGCGGCGGTGTCGATATACAGATCCTCGGCGCTGAAAGTGCCGATGTGCTGCAGGTCATGATCGAGGTTGTCCCAGCGTCCGCGCACCGTGGCCATCTTTTGCGCAAGCTCGCTGTCGCGCGTCAGTCCGGCATTGGTGATGGCGGAGCCCAGCGCCGCAAGCGTGCTGTCGCCGCGGTCGCGATCGGCCGCGAGCGAGCGCAGGCTGTCCCCGACGTAGGTGCGGTTTTCCAGGCCTCGTTGCAACAGCGCCAGCTGCGAATGCGCGACCTGCGGTTCACCGGAAAGTTCGGAGGCCCGCTGCAATGCCGTCGAAGTCGCCTGCAGCGTCCGCGCCGACTGCATGCCGTACAGCAGCAGAGCTGTCAGGGCTGCAGCGGACGCTGAGGCGGTCACCAGAGGCCATATGGACACCTGTGACCAGACAGACTGCTTCGCCATACACGCTACTCCGCGGGCTCAAGAGCCCTTGAAATTAATCTTGACCCGGGCGCGCTGCGGTTTCGTCGGATCCGCGAGATTGGTGGTGACGAATCTGGCGCGCTTCACTGCTTCGATTGCCTCGTAGTCGAACATCTTGGCCGGCGAGGAGTCGATGACCGTGGGCGAGCCCGGCGTGCCGTCCGGATTGAGCATGAACTCGACGACCACGTAACCCGTCTTGTTCAGCTCCAGGGCAACTTTCGGATAGTTCACCTCGAGCGGATGCGTCGGCTTCGGTGAAAGAATCGGCGGTGGCGCCGCCGGGGCCGCGTTGGCGGCAGGCGCAGTGGCGGGCGCGGTCTCCGCGGCAGCTTCCGTCGTACGACTCAGGACCAGTGTCGGCGCCTGCGAGGCGGTATCGGAGACGCTGTAGTTGATCCGGAAGCGCGCATGTTGCGCCTTCTTCGGATCGGCGAGTTCGGCCGTGGAGAAGGTGGCGCGCTTGACGGCGGCCAGCGCCGAGTGATCAAAAGTAGCGCGCGGCGAGGCTTCGACGACGGTCGCGCCGGAGGCGCTGCCGTTCGGGTTCAGCATGAATTCGACGACGACGTAGCCCTTGACGTTATTCGCCAGCGCGGCCGGCGGGTAGTCGACCTGCAGGTTGCGGATCGGCTTGGGCGAGAGGACCGGAACGACCGCGGCGGCGATCGCCGTCGGGGCGCTGGCGCGGACCGCTGCCGCCGCGCTGGCGGCCTCGGCGGCGCGCCTGGCGGCCAGGGCCGAATCCAACGCGCCGCGCGCGTCGGCGAGTTCCGCCTTGCTGCCGAAGTCCTGGGCCGCGCTCAACGTCTGCTGGGCGCCCTCCAGGTCCTGGCGCCCGATGGCGGCCTGAACCCGGCGCAACAGGGCGGCCAGCAGTTCGTGCTGGACCGCGACGGTCTGTGGGCCGGTGCGATTCAATTCACGCATGGCCGCGAAACGGGTGCGGGCATTGTCGGCCGCGGGCTCGAGCAGCGATCCGGAGGAGATCGCGGCGCGCACCTGCTCGGCAGCCGTCGTCAGTTGCGCATCAAGTGTGCGGGCGTCGAATTCCTTGCGCAGTTCCGCTGTCGGCGAGCGCTCGCCCACCAGGGCCACCAGTTGGTCGATGAGCTGATGGGCGGCCGGGAGGTTGCCCGCGGCCATGGCACTGCGCGCCTGAGCGGCGAGCTGTTTGGGCCGGGCCGCGGCAACGGCGGCTTCCAGCGTGCGCAGTTCTTCGGGCGCGAAGGCGGCGCGCTGCAGAATCGCGAGCAGGCGTGCGGCGGTTTCCGCATCGCCCGCCGCCAGCGCGTTCTGAACGCGCAGTCGTGCCACATCCTGCAGCCGGCGCACGCCGTCCAGGGCCTCGTCGTTCTTCGGCTGCTGCAGCAGCACCGCGCCGTACAGTTCCAGGGCGGAGGTTCCCTGCAGGGGCATATCGGGCTTGGGCAGCTGTGCATTGGGGTCGCGGAAGGCGATGCGCGCTTGCGACAGCAGATCCTCGACGCTTGCGGGCGCCTGCGGGGCCTGCTTGGTGCCTGCGGTTGCGGCATGCCCGCTCACGCCGCCGGTGATGACCATCTTGTGACTGGCGGCTGGGGCCGCCGCCGTGGGGGTGGCGTGGTGTGAATGGCTCAGCCACCAACCGATGCCGGCGACGGCGATGACGGCGGCTGCTGCGCCCCACACGACGGGGCTACGGGCCGTGAAACCGCCGGCCGTCGAGCCGGCGTGGGATGAGTCCGTCAGGCGCTGAGCGGCCCGAACCAGGGCGGCGGTGAGACTCGCGGTGTCGAGCTCCCCGCGTGCTATCACCGCGCACGCGGCGCCTCGCGACAGGACGTCCCGCCAGTTGGGCCGGTCATCGTCCGAGCACAGCACGATCCATGGCTGCCTACCGTACTGGGTTTCGAGCTGCGCAAAGGCGCTGCGGCCCGCGTCCTGGGTGGTCGCATCGTAAAGGCCGATCCAGGAGGTGGCTGCGAGATCGGCAATCTCAGCGGCCGTGTCGACGCTGAAGGTCCTATATTCATCGCCGAGAGCCGGACCGACTTCGATGAGCGTCTCATCGCCCGCACCGACGATCACGACCTCGATACGGCGCTTGCTGGCTTTGGATGGTTCCGCAGCTGCAGTTCCGGACGGACGCGCACTGACCTTGTTACTGGCTGACATCAGGCACACTCTGGCTGAACGGTTTGACCCGCTTCCCGATGAAGCGGTCACATCAAACATTCTTTTCCCAGAGTTACCCCGAATGAATCTGCGGCTGTGTTCACGAACAGCGCGGTTGGTTCACGGGGATGCCCCGCCATTGCTCACGGACGTGCGCCAGTTCACAAGTGTAAAAATTAATTTCCGCCGCAGCGCACAAAATTCGGTCGAATATTGTTAACTGCTAGACTCCTCCGGCCTGCTCCATCGGGCGACCGTTCGGGAGGTTTCCATGTCCGGGCTTCTGGCGCTTCTCATCATCGGCTTCGTTCTGCTCTCCGGCGTGCGCATCGCACAGGAATACCAGCGCGGCGTGGTCTTTCGGCTCGGGCGCTATCGGGGTTTGCGCGGCCCGGGCCTGTATTGGATCATTCCTTTGGGTATCGATCGCAATGTCACGATCGACATCCGCACGCGGACCGTTTCGGCCGAGCAGCAGGAGACGATTACCCGCGACAGCGTGACCATCAAGGTCAACGGCGTGCTGTGGTATCGCATCGAGGACGCCGCGAAGTCGGTCATCTCCGTGGCTGACGCGCCGGCCGCCGTGTATCAGCTGGCCCTGACGGGTCTGCGCAACATCATCGGTCAGCACGATCTGGATGAGGTGCTCCAGGAGCGCAACAAGATCAACGATCTGCTCAAGGGCAGCATTGTCGACTCGGCAACCCGTTGGGGTCTGGAGGTCGAGCGTTTCGAAATGAAGGACGTGGAACTGCCGGAGGCCATGCAGCAGGTCATGGCCATGCAGGCCGAAGCCATCCGCGAGAAGCGCGCCCGTATCATCAAGGCCGAAGCGGAGCTGGAGGCATCCCTGAAGCTGTCGGCCGCCGCCGCGCAGATGGCCGGCAACCCGGTGGCGCTGGAGTTGCGGCGGATGCAGATGGTTTCCGAGGTGGGTGCGGAGAACAACAGCACCACGGTACTGATGATCCCGTCGGACTTCGTCACGCTGTCCAATACCATCAAGGACTACCTGCAGGCCCGCATGGCGCGCGATCCCGCACCGCGGGAGTGATTTGCGCAGGTTGCAATAATGGCTTTTGTCGTGCTGATTGGCGCCTCGGGCTCTGGCAAGACGACGATTGCCCGCGCCATCGCGCAACGCCGCGCCGGTGAGGTCGAAGTGTTCTACTTCGATTCCATCGGCGTGCCCGCCGAAGCACAGATGATCACCGAGTGCGGATCCAGTGAGCAATGGCAGCGTGCCAAGACCATCGAGTGGATGGCGAAGCTCGCGCCCCGCGTCGGACCCGGGCGGCGCCTGCTGTTCGAGGGTCAGACCCGCCTGGCCTTCCTTACCGAAGGTGCCGCGGCGGCCGGCGGGGTTGCCTTTGTTCCCATTCTCGTGGACTGCGACGATGCAACCCGGGCGAGTCGTCTGCAGCTCGAACGGCAGCAGCCGGAACTGGCCAATGAAACCATGATGAATTGGGCGCGCTTCCTGCGCCGTCAGGCAATCGGGCGCGGCTGTGAAATACTGGATACCGGCTCGTGCTCGCTGGACCAGTGCATCAGCCAGGTGATGGCCCGACTGTCATCCTGAATTGATGAGCCCCGCCATGTCTGAAGAAAGTGCATCGCCTTGGCGCTGCAGTCCTGCCACGACTCCGTCGCGATCCTCCGCTGATCGATTCTGACTGACCTTCCATTTGCCGAAAATCTGCACGATGGGCATCTCAAGCGCCACGATGTTCCCCGTCATCTGCTCGATGAAGTCGGCCGGTGCGTCAGATATCCGCCACGGCACGGGTTGGCCGGCTTCCTGCGCGATCGTCAGCTGGGTCAGATGCTCGAGGACCTGCGCACGCTCTTCCATCACCCGCGGTATGGCGTGGGCATGGACTACCACATAGTTCCAGGTTGGCACGACTTTGCCGTGCGATTGCCTGCTCGGGTACCACGACGGGCTGACGTAGGTCTGCGGGCCGTGGAACGCGATCACCGACGGAATGTTGCGCGAGAACTTCTGCCACACGCTGTTCGCCCGGGCGACATGGCAGCGCAGCGTGCCGTAGGCACCTTGCGAGGGGTCCAGGACAAACGGCACGTGGTTCATGATGATCTCGCCATCGCCCACGGTGGCCCAGCTGCCAAGCGGATGGGCGCGCATCAGGCCGTGCAGGGCACTCAGATCGGTTACTTCGTGCAGTGTTGGTATGTACATTGCGTCTCCGGTTCGCTTCAGCCGGCCGCGCCCGTG
This sequence comes from Steroidobacteraceae bacterium, assembly GCA_035943195.1. GTDB lineage: Bacteria > Pseudomonadota > Gammaproteobacteria > Steroidobacterales > Steroidobacteraceae > DAIDKA01. The sequence goes on along the minus strand of DASZCK010000333.1, from coordinate 710 downwards.
CCATCCAGCCAGGATTTACCGCGCGCGTACAGTGCCTCGACTTCCGGCCCCTGGAGCCCGGGCATGTCCTTTTTCACCGCATAGCCGATGCGCGTCTGAAGATAGGCGAGATGTCGATAGCCTTCTGGAAACTGCGCCAAAAGGTCCGGGTCCAGTGACAATCGCACCGCCGGGTCCAGCGGATCCATGCGGTCTTTCTCATAAATGGGCTGGCGCAGCACCAGGCCCCAGCGGCCGTGGCGGCGTTCGATGAAATCGTAGAAGCGGCCGGTGCACACCACGTCCACCTGTACGCCCTCGACGCTGGCGCGCTGACTGATGGTCATCTTGGTTTGGGCGATGGCACGGTCGCCTGCGATGTCGATCGCAGAGCCGCCCAGGAAGTGCAGGATGCTCACGCCCTTGGCCCGACCCTGCTGGCTCGCCCGGATGAAGCCCTCGGCATCGGCCTGGCACCAGGTTGCCATCATCCGCCCGTCCGGATGCCAGACGCTGCGAAAGCGGTCCCAGTCGCCGGCGTCGCGGTACACAGCCCAGTTCTCCACCAGTTCGCGCACCAGCAGTCGGTCTTCCAGTGGGCTCAGCTTCGCATCGGGCATGGGGGTTCCCCCGAAGAGTTGTGGATTTATGACAGTTTATACCGCCGTTCGTGACGCCGCCGCGGCGGCTGATGCAACCTGGCTTGCCAAAAGTTCATACGTATGTTTTAT
>DASZCK010000332.1:0-7898 GCA_035943195.1 Steroidobacteraceae bacterium | reverse complement strand
GTACCGATCGCGAATGCAAGGTCCGAATGTAGAGACGGAAACGAACTGCCCCCCATCCGCCAGTTATTCGGATCCAGAGTCTCATTGGGCCGCTCGCGGCCGGCGGCGTACTTGAGGCCTTCGGCGGTCACCACACTGAAGATCGAGGCCTCCACCATCGTGGCCACCTCCCCCTTCCCGTAGTGATCACCGGCCACCTCCGCCACGAGCAGGGTGCCGCCGAGCAGCCCGATCGCCGGCAGGTAGTCATCGGTACTATGGGTATCCTGGCCGTTGAGCAGCGGCTGGCTGCCGGCGAAATGGTCCCGCACCCTGCCATCCAAGGAGTGCGCGGCGGCGACCGCCGCCAGGGTGCCGCCGAAGTACATCCAATCCGTGCCATTCCAGCGCAGCGGCGCCGTGAAGTACAGCCCCGCATCGTGAATGAAATCGGCCGGTTCGATGCCATCGGCCCGTACCGGGCCAGTCATTCCGGCCCCCGCGACGCAGGCGCACAGCGCCGCGAGCCACAATTTTCGCAACGGATCACCGACTACCGCACCGGCGTGCGGCCCCTGAATACTTTGTTTTGCAAAGTAACCGCGGCGTGTGTCCCAGGCAAGCGGAAAATGCTCCCGGGGGTCAAGTCCGATCCGAACTGGAGCCCGGACGGCCAAGCAGCTAGCCAGGTGCCGTCCGCTGCTTGGTATAGTGAATGGAGAAATTGGCCAGTGCCGCTGGGAACAGCTCGGAGAAAACATGAGTCTTTGGCAGGATTTCAGCTCGCACCAGGGAAGACTGATGCACAAGTGGAGTCATTACTTCCCAATCTATGAGCGGCACTTTTCCTGGTACCGGAACAAGGCGCTCACTTTCTTGGAAATCGGCGTTGCCAACGGTGGCTCCCTGGCGATGTGGCAGCGCTACTTCGGGCCGATGGCAAAGATTGTTGGGATCGACATCCTTCCGAAGAGCAAGGAGGCTGAAGAGCCCGGGATATTCGTCAGGATCGGCGACCAGTCGGACGAGACCTTCCTCGGAAGCATCATCAGTGAGTTCGGTGTTCCAGACGTCGTGCTTGATGACGGCAGTCACACGATGGATCACCTGGCGAAAACCTTCAACTATCTGTATCCGAAGATGCCGAAGAATGGCGTGTACTTGGTTGAAGACCTGCACACGGCGTACTGGGACGAGTATGGCGGCGGCTTGCGCAAGCCAGACTCGTTTATTGAGCTGACCAAGCGGTTTGTGGATCAGCTCAATGCCGATCACAGCCGCGGAGCACTCGCGCCCGACCTCATTACGCGCGAGACCTTCGGCATCAGCTACTACGACAGCGTGGTGGTGTTGGAGAAAGGCGATGCCTGGCGCAAAGAAGTGGTTGCCAAGGGCCGTAAACCGGGGCTGCTTGGATGAGCCAAATGCCGGTCGCTATTTCGTGAAGTGCCAGTGAGTCATTGATATTCAAGGACGAATCGAGTGGTGGCGAGAGGCGGGACCGAACCACCGACGCGCGGGTTTTCGAACGTATGGTGAGGCTTCGCTGGGTCAATTGATCAACCGCTTGCAGCATTTGCCGGTCCTCGTTCCATGCCCGCTACGGCACACTCCCGCCGCACCGAATCTGAATTCGGCACATTCCGGGCAACAACTATCGTGCCGACCGCTGAGACCGCAAACGTGGTGGAAACCTGCATGCGTGTGAGCAATACTGCGTGATCCTATCGAATACGCCGTGGTTTCAGGTTGCTACTATGGCCGTCGAAAAGTCTGGCTCCGTGTCGATGAAGGTGGACGGAAAGCTGTTCACCGGACATTACCGGCTCGAAGATGGCGTGATCCATGTCTCCACCGAAATCGGCACGCTCACCAAGCGCTACGTCGATGGTTCCATCATCAAGCATGTGGCAGAGCAACTGCTGGCGAGACTCGTGCGCGAGGAACTCAAGGGTAGTTAGCGCCCGAAAGGGGAATACCGCCGGGCGGCTGCGATTTTCCAGCTTTGAAAAGTGGTGGCCAGGGGCGGAATCGAACCACCGACACGCGGATTTTCAGTCCGCTGCTCTACCAACTGAGCTACCTGGCCGCCTTTTGGGAAGGGCGCGTATTAAACCGGCCCGGCGGGCGGGCCGTCAAGCGGCATACTTCCATAAGTTATTGATTCTGACAGAAACTCACTGATCAGCCAGGTTCGGGGGGCTTGTACCCCTCTGGCTTGGTGGATCCCGCGCCGAAGAAGAACTTCTCCATCTCTCCTTCCAGAAACTTGCGCGCCTTGGGGTCCACCGGAGTCAGCCGGTATTCATTCATCAGCATGGTCTGGTGGCCCAGCCACTTGGCCCAGGCCTCCTTGGAGACGTTGTCGAACAGGCGTTGGCCCAGCGGCCCCGGATACGGCACGCGGTCGAGACCGGGAGCCTCACGCTTCAGATACACGCACTGGATCATTCGCGACATTCAGATTTCCTTATGCAGCCCTTCCAGCAGGGTCTTCATCGGGGCCGGCAAGCCGATGCTGGCCGGATGGCGCGCGTTATACCAAAGGCTGTCCGACACATCCATGACGCCCGACGGCCCTTGGCAGCGTACCAGCCAGGGGATGATGGTGAGATCAAAATGTGTAAAGGCGTGCTCGATCGCGGGCAGCTCGATCGGCTCACTGCCGAGACTTTGGTTGGCGAAGCCCCGTGCCGCGGCCGCGCTGTCGAAGGCCGGCGGCGCCCACAGGCCGCCCCAGATACCGGTCGGCGGCCGCTGACGCAGGAACACACTGCCATCGGGGCGCAGGGCAAGAACCATATGAGTGTGGCGAGCGGGCCGGGTGGCACGGGGTGCTTTGCGAGCGGGCAGTTCGTGTTGACGACCGGTCACGCGCGCGACGCAGGCCTGCGCCACCGGACAATGCAGGCACGAGGGATTCGTGCGGGTGCAGAGCGTCGCACCCATATCCATGATGGCCTGCGTGTAGGCGGCGACTTCGGCTTGCGGCGTGCACTCCTCGGCTCGAGTCCAGAGCAGCTTGGTCGTCGCCCGATCCGTGGGATCGCCCGCAATGCCGAACCAGCGGCTGAGCACCCGGCGGACATTGCCGTCCAGGATGGGATGACGCTGGCCCTGGCTTAAGGCCAGGACGGCGCCCGCGGTGGAGCGCCCTATTCCCGGCAGGCTTTCGACGTCCTCGAAGCGCGTCGGAAACTGCCCCTTGAACTCATCGCGGATGCGGATCGCGGCACGATGCAGATTACGGCCGCGGGCGTAGTAGCCCAAACCGGTCCACAAATGCAGGACCTCATCCAGGGACGCCGCCGCCAGGGTGGCGGGCTCCGGGAAGCGCGCCATGAAACGCTCGAAGTAGCCGATGACGGTCGACACCTGGGTCTGCTGCAGCATGATCTCAGAGACCCAGACCCGGTAAGACGATCGATTCTTCTGCCAGGGCAGATCATGGCGGCCATGGGCGGCCTGCCAGGCCACCAGGGCGGTGGCGAACCCCTGCGCGGGAGTCAGACTGTGATTGGGAGTGTGCACTAAATGGGTTCGGAATGAGGTCGCGGTGCCCTATCTTAAGGCACTACGGCGCACTCTGAAGGCGCATAGGCTATCGTAACCCTCGCTATGCTCAATCCCTCGTACGCGCCGGCCATACCCTACGATGAGATGCTGGATGCGCACCAGGCCCCGCGCGCGCATTGCCGGCCCTACCAGACATGGCTCGCCAGCCAGACGCCCGAGATTCTGGCGGCCAAACGCGCCGAAGCGGACGCCATTTTCCATCGCGTCGGCATCACTTTCGCCGTCTACGGGGAGGGCGGTGACACCGAGCGCCTCATCCCCTTCGACATCATCCCGCGCATCATCCCCCAGGATGAGTGGCGCACGCTGGAGGCGGGACTCAAACAGCGTGTGCGCACGCTCAATGCCTTCATCCACGACATCTACCACGAGCAGAACATCCTCAAAGCCGGCGTGGTCCCCGCCGAGCATATCCTCTGCAATGCCCAGTATCGCCCGGAGATGCAGGGTATCGATGTGCCGGGCGGGATCTACGCCCATATTGCCGGCGTCGATGTGGTGCGCTCGCATGACGGGTCCTACCGCGTGCTCGAGGACAACCTGCGTGTACCCTCGGGCGTGTCCTACATGATCGAGAACCGTCGCATGATGATGCGACTGTTCCCGGAGCTGTTCGCGCAGCAGTCCATCGAACCGGTGGGCCACTATCCGGACGTGCTGCTCGAGAACCTGCGCAGCGTCGCGCAAAGCGCGGTCTCCGATCCCACCGTGGTGGTGCTGACGCCCGGTGCCTTCAACAGCGCCTACTTCGAACATGCTTTTCTCGCTCAGCAGATGGGCGTGGAACTGGTCGAGGGCCAGGACCTCTTCGTGCGCGACGAGATGCTGTTCATGCGCACCACCCGCGGTCCGCAGCGCGTGGATGTCATCTACCGCCGCGTCGATGATGACTTCCTGGACCCGCTGGCGTTTCGCGAAGAGTCGATGCTGGGCGTGCCGGGGCTGATGACCGTGTACCGCGCCGGCAATATCACCATCTGCAATGCCATCGGCACCGGCATCGCCGATGACAAGTCCATCTATCCTTATGTGCCGGACATGGTGAAGTTCTACCTGGGTGAGGAGGCCATCATCCAGAACGTGGAAACCTTCGTACTGCGTAATCCAGATCACTTGGAGTACGTGCTCAAAAACCTGTCGCAGCTGGTGGTGAAGGAGGTCCATGGGGCCGGCGGTTACGGCATGCTCATCGGGCCTGCGGCCACGAAGGCCGAGATCGAGGACTTCCGCGGACGCATCAAGGCGCACCCGGAGCGTTACATCGCGCAACCGACGCTGGCGCTGTCGACCTCACCGACCTTCGGCACCGCAGGCGTGGGGCCGCGGCACATCGACCTGCGGCCCTTCGTGTTGTCCGGCAAGGACATCACCATCGTTCCGGGTGGCCTCACGCGCGTCGCCTTGCGCCAAGGGTCACTCATCGTCAACTCCTCACAGGGCGGCGGCACCAAGGACACCTGGGTGCTGGCCGCCACCGGTCTGTAGATGCTCAGCCGCACCGCCGATCACCTGTACTGGATGTCGCGCTACCAGGAGCGGGCCGAGAGCACCGCGCGCATGCTCGATGCGCATGCGCGCCTGAGCCTGCTGCCGCGGCCGCCCGAGGCGGTGCTGCAAGGCTGGACGGCGACCCTGGTCTCATTGGGCATGGAGCAGGCCTACCAGGAACGTCACGAGGAAGTGACCGCGCGCTCGGCCTTCGACTTCCTCGCCTTTGATTTCGCCAATCCCGGCAGCATCGTCTCCTGCATTCGCGCGGCGCGGGACAATGCCCGCGCGGTGCGCGGCACCATCACCTCGGAGCTGTGGGAGACGGTCAACGCCACCTACCTGGAGTCGCGCTCCTTCAGCGCAGCGGGCCCGGAGGCCGCGCGCCGCGAGTTCCTGGAATGGGTCAAGTACCGCTCGCACCTGGCCCGTGGTGTCACCATCGGCACCATGCAGCGGGATGAGGCGCTGTGCTTCACCCGCATCGGCACGTATCTCGAACGGGCGGACAATACGACGCGGATGCTGGAGGCACGCTGGCGCGACCCGGGCGGTCAGGGCGAACGCCTGAACGAGGAGGCCAGCGAGTGGGCTGTGCTGCTGCGTGCCATGTCGGCGTTCGAGACCTATCGGCGCATCTGCCGCGCGCAGGTCACCCCGAAGCAGGTCACGGAGCTGCTACTGATGCGCGATGATGTGCCGCAAGCCGTGCATCGCTGCCTCGCGGAGCTGCAACGGGATCTGAAGACCGTGGCCAACAATAGCTCCGGCGAGACCCTGCGACGCGCCGGGGAACTGCATGCGCAGTTTCATTACGGTACGTTTGACCAGCTGGCGGCCGATGGCATCACCGTGTTCCTGGATCGCTTCCAGCAGCGCCTGCGGGACCTGGGCCAGCGTATTGCCGAGGACTTCCTGGTCCCACTGGGCGCCGAATGACTCTGCTGCGCATCCAGCACAACTGGGAACATCGCTATCCGCACTCCCTGAAGTACAGTGCGCAGGCACTGCGCCTGACCCCACGCCGGGACCACACGCAACACGCCATCAAATGGACCTTGCATGCGCCGGGCCGTCGCACCGAAAGGCTCGACGCGCACGGCAATATCACCCACCTGCTCACCCTCGAGGAGCCGCACCGGTTCGTCGAGGTGGTGGTCACCGGCCTGGTTGAAATCGGCTGGCGCGAACACGCCATGCCACATGAGGGTCCGGTGTCCCCGATGGCGTATCTAGCCACCACCGCGCTGACCCGGCCGACGCCGGAAATTTTGGAACTGGGTCACACGCACCGGCCCCACCATGGTGCGAACTGGGAGTGGATCACGCGCCTGGGCCGCGACGTGCGCGAGAAGCAGCCGGCGGCCGCCTCGGCGCAGGATATCTCACATGCCTATCTGGCTTGCTGCCGTGCCGCCGGCGTGCCGGCGCGCTATGTAAGCGGGTACCGGCAGATAGACGATGAACGCTCGGATCGCAGCGCCTGGGTGGATATTTGGAGTGCGTCTCAGGATGGATGGATTGCACTGGACGTGGACCGCCTGGAACCGGCACGATCGCGCCATTGCCGACTTGCCGTGGGGCGCGATTACCTGGAGGCGGCGCCCGTGCGCATCGCGCGCCAGGGCGAGTCGGTGGAAACCTTGAGGATCCGCGACCAATGACATACTGCGTCGGCATGCTGCTCGACACCGGGCTGGTCTTCCTGGCCGACTCGCGCACCAGCGCGGGTGTCGATCAGATCAACAGCTTCCGCAAAACGGCGGTGTTCCAAAGGCCCGGCGACCGCGTCATGGTGCTGCAGGTCGCCGGCAACCTCGCCATCACCCAGGCCGTGGTGACGCTGCTGCGGGAACACGAGAACAGCACCAAGAACCCCAACCTCGACCTGCAGTCCTGCGCCAACATGTTCGAGGCGGCGCGCTGCGTGGGCGAGGCACTGCGCGAGGTTCACCGACGCGATGCCGCCTCACTGTCCGAGTTCGGCGTCGAATTCAACGCCAGCATGATCCTCGGCGGGCAGATCCGCGGCGAAGTGCCGCGCCTCTTCAGTATCTATTCCGCCGGCAACTTCATCGAGGCACTGCCGGAGACGACCTATTTTCAGATCGGCGAATCCAAGTACGGCAAGCCCATCATCGATCGGGTGATCCGCCGCAGCAGCAGTTTGAACGAGGCCACCAAATGCGCACTGGTGTCGATGGACTCGACCATCCAGTCAAATCTCTCCGTGGGTCTGCCGCTGGACCTGGTCATCGTGCGCCGCGACCAGTTCTGCGTCGCCCGTCATATGAGCATCGACTCGGAGAACGTCTACTTTCGCGGCATCCGTTCGCGCTGGAGTGCCGCGCTGCGCGAGGCTTTCGTCGAGCTGCCCGACCCGGACTGGCTGTCGGATCGAACGCTGGATCGGCCGGCGAGCGCCACGGTTACCAAGATTCAGGGCAGCTGAGCAAGTAGCGGCGGTTCACCGCTCCGGCAGCAGCGCTTCGATGGCCCCGACGGCGACCCGCACCCCTTCTTCGCGAGCCATGGCCTGTGCCAATGCCTGCGCGCTGCGCTGGGTCGACCCCAATTGCGCGAATCCTATCATCGCGCCAAGCGCAGCCCAGTTCCTGGCTCCCCGGCGTGAAACTGCCGGTGCGACACCTCTGGCCGCAACACGTCCGGCCCAGAAGAACTGATCCGAGCCAAAGGGCAGGATGACTTGCGGAGTGCCGGCGCGAGCCGCTGTGTGGGTGGTACCCGCGCCGCCGTGATGAATGGCCACGCTGACGCGGGGGAACAACCACTCATGCGGCACATCCCGGGCAATGTAGAAATTCCCCGGCAGCATCGAGCGCTCGATCCTGCTC
>DASZCK010000331.1:0-2147 GCA_035943195.1 Steroidobacteraceae bacterium | reverse complement strand
CAGCTGGCACAGTATGTTCATGCCTTCGATCCGGATTTCATCGGCCTGACCGGAACGGCGGCCATGCTGCAAACCGTGGCGCGACACTTCGGGGTGGCGTTCCTGCGCGTCGATCTGCCCGGCGGTGACTACAGCATGGATCACTCCTCGACGATTTTCCTGATGGACCGGCGGGGTCGGAACGTAGCGGTGTTCAATGCCCCCTACAATGTGAAATCCCTGACCGACGATCTGCGGCGCGCCGCCGGCGACCTCTGAGCCATGGGCAATGCCGCCTTCATCTTGTTGCAGCGCCTGTTGCCGCAGCATGCCCTGTCGCGAATGGTTCATGCGCTCGCCCGCGTACGCTGGCGCGGCTGCAAGAACCTGCTGATCCGCGCCTTCATACGCGCCTTCAGGCCCGAGCTGAGCGATGCGCGCCAGCCGCAGCCGCTGGCCTATGAAAGCTTCAACGCCTTCTTCACCCGCGAACTGGCCGCGGGAGCCCGGCCGCAGCCCGAGGATCCGCTGACGGTCAGCTCACCGGTCGACGGCACCATCAGCCAGATCGGCTATCTCGACGGGCAGTCCATCCTGCAGGCCAAGGGCCGTAGTTTCAGCCTGGCGGCGCTGCTCGGCGCCGATGATGCGCAAACGGCGCAGTTCGCCGGGGGCGCTTTTGCGACCCTGTACCTGGCGCCCTACAACTATCACCGCATCCACATGCCGCGGGCCGGACAGCTGCGCACCACGCGGCATGTTCCGGGCCGGCTGTTCAGCGTGAATGCCGTGACCGCGGCGGCGGTGGCGGACCTGTTCGCGCGCAACGAGCGCGTGGTGTGCATCTGGGACGAGGCGCGCCAGCCCTTCTCCATGGTGCTGGTCGGGGCCCTGTTCGTGGGCAGCATCAGCACCGTGTGGCACGGCGAAATCACACCTCCCAGCCGGCGCAGGGTGCGGGAACTGGCGCCCATTGCCGGTCCCGACGCAGCACTGGCGCGCGGTGATCTCATGGGTTGGTTCAACATGGGTTCGACCGTGATCCTGCTGTTTCCCAAGGGCCGCGTGCAATGGCAGGCGCAGCTTCGCGCCGGCATGCCCATCCGCGTCGGCCAGCCCCTGGGCCAGATCCGGCCGCCGCCATGAGCACCGTGCCCGAGGACTGGCGGCCCACGGCCTCGCGCGAACGGCTGCAGCTGCGTGCGACGCTGCTGGCGCGCACCCGCGCCTTCTTTGCCGCACGCCGCGTGCTGGAGGTGGACACGCCGGTGCTGGTCAATGCCGCGGTCAGCGATACGCATATTCATTCGGTCAGCGTACAGATCAGCGGCGCGCCCCTGCTGTTCCTGCACACCTCGCCAGAATACGCCATGAAACGGCTGCTGGCGGCGGGTGCCGGGGATATCTACCAGATCTGTCATGTGGTGCGCGGCCTGGAGCAAAGCCGCATCCACAACACCGAATTCACGCTGGTGGAGTGGTATCGGCTGGGGTTTGATCTGCCGCAACTGATGGATGAAGTTGAAGCCCTGGTGCGGGAGCTGTGCGTCGCGCATCCGGCAATGCGGTACCCAGCCACGCGCGTGTCGTACCGCGAGGTGTTCCTGCGGCATACCGGACTTGATCCGTTCGCGGCCACGATTGCCCAGCTGCACGGCGCGGTCGCGCACCTCGGCTACCAGGCCCAGGAGCCCAGCCAGCGCGATGAACTCCTGGATCTGATCATGGGCGCCGTAATCGGACCGGCGCTCGGGCATGAAGCGCTCACCTTCATCCACGGCTATCCGGCTTCCCAGGCGGCACTGGCACGACTTGACCCGAGTGATCCACACACGGCGCAGCGTTTCGAGCTGTACTTAGGGGGGCTGGAACTCGCCAATGGCTTTCAGGAATTGGCGGCGGCAGCCGAGCAGCGGGCGCGCTTCGCTGCAGATCTGCGCGAGCGCGCGCGCCTGGGGTTGCCGAGCCACCCCGTCGATGAACGCTTGCTGGCGGCGCTCGCCGCGGGGCTGCCCGAATGTGCGGGCGTGGCGGTGGGTTTTGATCGGATGTTGATGCTGGCGGCCGGGGTCACCCACATCCGCGAAGTGCTGCCGTTTCCGACCGAGAGGGCGTGAGCGCCGGCGGGCCGCCCTACTGCTTGGCGCGCGAAATGTACTCGCCGGTAC
>DASZCK010000330.1:0-5759 GCA_035943195.1 Steroidobacteraceae bacterium | reverse complement strand
GTGGCGAGACGATCCAGCATGGGGTGCATCAGCGGCGCTTGTAACCGCGCCGCTCGACCAGAGTCTTGATCACCAGCGTGACCACGGCCAGCAGGGTCAGGAGCGAGGCCACGGCGAAGGCCCCGACGGTGTTGTACTCGCGATAGAGGATCTCGACATGCAGGGGCAGCGTATTGGTCAGGCCACGGATATGTCCGGATACCACCGACACCGCGCCGAACTCGCCCATGGCGCGGGCGTTGCACAGGATGATGCCGTAGATCAGGCCCCACCGCACCTTCGGCAAGGTGACGCGAAAGAAGGTGAGCCAGGCCCCGGCGCCGAGGGTGATCGCGGCTTCCTCCTCGTCATTGCCCAGCTGCTGCATCAGCGGAATCAGCTCACGGGCGACGTAGGGGAAGGTCACGAACATGGTGGCGATGATGATGCCAGGCAGCGCAAAAATGATGCTGATGTTGTGATCCTGCAGCCAGCCGCCGAACCAGCCCTGCAGACCGAACACCAGCACGTACACCAGGCCGGCGATGACCGGGGAGACCGCCATCGGCAGATCGATGAGCGTGGTGAAGAAGCTCTTGCCCCTGAACTCAAATTTGGCGATGCACCAGGCGGCGGCGAGCCCGAATATCGTATTGGCCGGTACCACCACTGCCGCGGTCGTCAGAGTCAGTTTGATGGCCGACAGGGTATTCGGATCATCGAAGGCGGCCAGGTAGGCGTGTATGCCCTTGGCCAGGGCGGTAGCGAACACCGTGATCAGTGGCGCAAACAGCAGCGCGGCCAGGAACAGCAGCGAGATGCTGATCAGCACCCAGCGCATGAGGTTGCCGAGCAGCGAGTCATGCCCGGGCCGCGAGCGCAGTTCCGCGAGCATGGCCTGTGAGGGTCCGCCGGCCATCTAGCGCCTCGCCACGGTGGAGCGGCGCCGGCCCCAGTGCTGCAGGTAGTTGATCGCCCACAGTCCCAGGAAGGAGATGCTCAACATCACGCAGCCCAGCGCGGCGGCGCCGTGATAGTCGTACTCCTCGAGGTGGGTGACGATCAGCACCGGGGTGATCTCGGTTTTGAACGGCAGATTGCCGGCGATGAAGATCACCGAACCGTATTCGCCGACTCCGCGGGCGAAAGCCAGGGCAAAACCGGTCAGGGCGGCCGGAATCACGGTGGGCAGGATGATGCGCCGGAACACATAGAAGCGGCTGGCGCCGAGAATCTCCGCGGCATCCTCCAGATCGCGCTGCACCTCGGCGAGCGCCGGCTGCACGGTGCGCACCAGAAAGGGCAGGCCGATCAGGGTGAGCGCAATGGTCACGCCGATCCAGGTGTAGGCGACTTTGATACCGGCCAGCGCCAGGTAACGGCCAAGGAAGCCATTCTGTGCGAACACCGTGGTGAGGGCGATGCCGGAAACGGCCGTGGGCAGCGCGAACGGCAGATCGATCAGCGCATCGATGAGCTTGCGCCCGGGGAAGTCATAACGCACCAGAGTCCAGGCGAGTATGAAGCCGAACACCAGATTGATGCTGGCCGCGACCAGCGAGGCGCCGAAGGACAGCCGGTAGGAGGCCAGTGCCTCGGCGCTGAGCACGGTGTGGATGAACTGGTCCCAACGCGAGGAGGCCGCCATGCTCACCAGCGCCGCCAGCGGGATCAGCACGATGGCGCTGAGGAAAAACGTGGTGAAGCCGAAGGTGAGTCCAAAACCCGGCAGCACGCTGGGTTGGCTGAACGTTCCCTTGGCGACTGCTTCGCGCGCTGCCATCCTCTTAAGTCCGCCTCAAGCCTGCTGCGGTGAATCGCCGGGCTGCCACACCACCAGCAGCGGGCTGGCGGTGCGCGACAGCAGCGCGGCGAAGCGTTGGGTCAGCACGCTGATGTCCGATACACCGAGGATCAGCAGCTGCTCGGGCATTTCCGCGAGACGGCGGGTGAGTTCCTCGGCCACATCGCCGAAGCCCAGTTCGGTACGGATTTCCAGGCCGTGCACGGCCTGTGCCTCCGAGCGCGCATCGAGCAAGGCGCGCATGCCATCCGGCCGTCCGCCCTCGCCGGCATCGGGCAGGATGCCGATGTAAACGGCTTCGGCGGACACGTGCCGCAGCAGGCTCGCGGACACCGCCAGCGTCGCGCGCCGCGCCGGCTCGTCCAGCCAGTGAATCAACACGCGCGCCGGGGAGGCGGCGTTGTGGGGCAGCAGCAGCACCGCTTCGGCGCCCTGCTGCAGCAGCCACTGCACGGTGGGACCCGCGTCCGGATCGGTGTTGATCACGGCAACGCCGGCGAAGCGCGCCGCCGCGGCGCAGGCATCGCCCGGCTGCAGAGTCGGTTCCACGCGCGTGCTCACGCGGGTCTTCATGCGCGTCGCCAGCTGCACCAGCAGCGGCTCGTCGCTGATCGCCTGCGCCTGCGGCTCGCTGGTGGCGCAGGCCGTGAAGCTCGACAGCGGCGTGGCCAGCACGTGCAGCCGACGCACGCCCAGCGTCACGGCCTGTCCGGCGCTCACCGGGTAGCTGCGCCGATCGTGCTGGGTGCGGGTAACTTCCAGCAGTGCCTCGCTGGCATTGCTGTCGGCTGACGTCACGACGTGGCCGCTGTCGGCAGCGTTGTTCAGGCGCACGCGCAGACGTTCGTTGGCACCCACGAACAGCAGCTGTTCCACCGTTCCAAGCCCGAGAAAACTCGACGCCAGCTCATCGCGCGAGGGTGCGATCTCAATGTCCTCGGGCCGCAGTACCGCCACCACTTCGTGATCGCGTCCCCCCGGCACCGTGGTACTGCCGAGTGCCATGACCGGATCGCCGCCGATACAGATGCCGCGCGCCGTGTGTTGCGCCAGCACCAGGTTGGCCGCGCCCAGGAAGGTTGCGACGAAGCGGGTGGCGGGACGTGCATAGAGGTCTTCGGGCCGTCCCAGCTCCAGGAGGCGGCCCAGGTTCATGATGCCGATGCGATCGGCCAGCGCGAAGGCCTCTTCCTGGTCATGGGTCACCAGGATGGTGGTGATTCCCAGTTCGCGCTGCACTTCGCGAATGGTCCGGCGCAGCTCCTCGCGGATCTTGGCGTCGAGCGCGCCGAAGGGTTCATCCAGGAGCAGCACCTCGGGTTTGTGCGCGAGCGCGCGCGCCACCGCCACGCGCTGCTGTTGGCCGCCGGACAGTTCCACGGGCAGCCGGTTGTCCATGCCCTCCAGCGCTACCAGCCGCAGCAGTTCGCGACGCCGCTCGCGCCGCTGCGAGGCGCGCATGCGCCGCACGCGCAGCGCGAATTCGATGTTGTCGGCCACCGTCATGTGGCGGAACAGCGCGTAGTTCTGGAACACCAGGCCGACGCCGCGCGCGCGCGCCGATACGTGCGTGACGTCGCGGCCGTGCAGGGAGATGCGGCCGTGATCGACGCCGGTCAGGCCGGCAATCGCGCGCAGCAGCGTGCTCTTGCCGCTGCCGCTGGGACCGAGCAGGACAAAGAACTCGCCATCACCGATATCGATGGAGACATCGTTGACGACGGGTGCGCCGCGATAGCGTTTGGTTATCTGATCGAGGGTAATCGACATGAAATGCCATCGTAGACCGGCCGAGGTCTAGCCGTCAGGCCCCTCCCGGTTATAAAACGGTTATAGCCGGGTGATGAATCGGTTCAGAGGACGATCAGAACGTCCGGACAGGCCTTCAGGTCGGTGGCGAGCGCCTCCACCTGCGCCGCACTGACGGCGCGGATGGTGTAGGAGATGGACTGGAAGTTGCCGTTGCCGCTCAGGCGCTCGGACGTGAGCGTCGGATCGAGGTCGGGCACATGGGCGCTGAAAATCGCATCGATGCGCGCCCGCAGGGCGTCGCTGGTACGGCCGACGACCTTGATCGGATAGTCGGTGGGGAACTGCAGCAGGGGCGGCGGGGCGCCCTCGTGCGGACCCTCGCTGGCGCTCACCAGGGCCGCCCGGCGAGTTCGCTCTTGTATTGTTGAAGTTCGGTGTGCAGCACCCGCCATATCGGCCCGGGCGTCCCGCCGCCGACCGGGGCACCATCAATGGCAGTCACTGCGATCACTTCCCGGGTCGCGGCCGACAGCATCACCTCGGATGCCGACCGCAGCTGTGCTTGCGTGACCGGGCCGCAGCGCCAGGGAACCCCGGTCCGCAGCGCCATCTTTTCCACCGCGCCGCGGGTGAGGCCGGGCAGCACCTGCGGCGACAGCGCGGGCGTCACCAGTTGCCCCTCCACCACCACGTGCACGGCCGATGCCGAGCCTTCGGTCAGCACGCCCTCGCGCAGCAAAATGGCTTCCGAGGCGCCGACGGCCGTGGCACGTTCGCGCAGCAGGATATTCGCCAGTAGCGCCGTGGATTTGATGTCGCAGCGCCCCCAGCGATTGTCCTCCGCCGTCACGCAGCTCACGCCGCGTTCCAGCGCCGCCCGATCCGGCAGGTTCAGCGGCGAACAGAATGCGAACACGGTCCGGTCGATGTCCGGCAGCGGTGCATGGTTGCGGCCGAACTGCGTACCACGGCTGACCTGCCAGTAGACGTAGAGATTGTCCGCGTCGTTGTGCGCAGCATTGCGCTCGATCAGGGTGGCGATCATTTCATGCCACTGCTCGCGGCTGAGCGGATCGGCCATGCCCAGCTCACCCAGGCTGCGCGCGAGACGCTCGCAATGCGCCGCAAAGCGGAACGGTCGCCGGCCATATACCGGCATGACCTCATACACCGCATCGGCGAACAGGAAGGCGCGATCCAGCGGCGAGACGCGCGCCTCGGCCAGCGGCAGGTATGCGCCGTTCAGGTAACAAATCGGCAGCGGCGACGCCACCTGGCGCGTCCTACTTGAACCACATCGAGATATGGTCGCTCATGCGGGTCCACAGGCCGCCGGCGGGCACCGCCTGCAGCGCGACCACGGGAACCTTCGCCACGACGACTCCGTCGGGTGTGGCGACGGTGAAGGCGCCGACCTGAGCGCCGGCCGCCAGCGGCGCGAGCAGTCGCGGCGCAAGCGTGGTAGTTGATTTCAAGCTTGCCGCCTGGTCGCGGCCGACCGTGACGAACAGATCCTGTGCGAGACCCACGGCAGCGGTGGTCGACGCGGAGAGGAACACGCGCGGCGCCGCCAGCAACTCGCCGCGGCCTTTGACTTTCACCGTCTGATAGAACGAGAACCCGTAGCCCAGCAGGGTCGCGCTGGCCTGTTCGCGCTCTTTGGTCGACTTCGAGCCCAGCACCACCGAGATCAGGCGCATGCCATTGCGCGCCGAAGAGGTGACCAGACAGAAGCCCGCGCTGTCGGTGTGACCGGTCTTCAGCCCATCGACGGTAGGGTCCGCGCTCAGGAGGCCATTGCGGTTCTGCTGCTTGATGTTGTTCCACGAGAACTCATGCAGGCTGAACAGCGGATAGAACTGCGGGAAATCGGCAATGAGGTGATGCGCCAGCAGCGCCAGGTCGCGCGCCGTGGTGTAGTGATCGGGGTTGGGGAGCCCGGCGGCATTGGTGAAGTGCGTATGCGCCATGCCCAGGCGCCGGGCGTACTCGTTCATGACCTGCACGAAGGCATCCTCGGTGCCGGCCACCTTCTCCGCCAGGGCCACGGTCGCATCGTTACCCGATTGCACGATCATGCCCTTGATGAGGATATCCACCGGGATCTGCGTACCCACCTGGATGAAGGTGCGCGAGCCCTCCGAGCGCCAGGCGTGTTCGCTGATGGTCACCATGTCGGTGAGCTTGAGGCGGCCGTCATGCAGGGCCGTGAACACGATGTAGG
>DASZCK010000329.1:0-7744 GCA_035943195.1 Steroidobacteraceae bacterium | reverse complement strand
GAGTGGCACCGGAAAGGAGCTGGTGGCCAATATCATCCACGCCAACAGCCCGCGCAGCCAGGGACCTATGGTTAAGGTGAACTGCTCGGCCATTCCGGACACTTTGGTCGAAAGTGAGCTGTTCGGCTACGAGCGTGGTGCCTTCACTGGGGCTACTACAAGTCGCAAGGGCCTGTTCGAAGCGGCGCATCGTGGGACGATCTTTCTTGATGAAGTGGCAGACCTGTCGGTGACTGCTCAAGCCAAGATATTGCGGGTACTGCAGACGGGGGAGATTCAGAAGATCGGCGCGGAGCGGACGATGAAGGTCGATGTGCGGGTGCTTTCCGGAACGCATAAGAATCTGCGCGAGTGCGTCGCCGGGTCGACTTTCCGCGAAGATCTATACTACAGACTCAACGTGGTGCCGATCGAGGTGCCTCCCCTACGCGAGCGCCCCCATGATATTCCGCTTCTGGTCGAGTTCTTTGTCCGGCAAACCTGCGCGAAAAACAACATGCGAACAAAACCCATCGATGACGAGGTGATGTGGGGGCTGCAGCGACATCGATGGCCCGGGAACGTACGCGAGCTGCAGAATGTCATCGAGCGGGCGCTGATCATGAGCGGCGAGCGTGTCACCGTCCGCGACCTGCCCGAGGAGGTCCTGGCGGAAGAAGAGGCGGGTGGCGGTGATCGCACTTCGGCGCTCAAGGAGTTCCGCGACAGCGCCGAACGTGAATACATCATCGCGGCACTGAAGAGGAACCATGGCAATATCAGCCAGACCGCAATGGTACTGGCGGTCGGCCGCACATACCTTCACCGGCGGATGGCAGTTCTCAGTATCACAAAGAAAGACTTCTTCAGTTGATAAAGGCCAGGCGGCCTCGATGCCGCCATTCGTTTTGGCGAAGGAACCTGGACGGGCTTCAGCGCGTCACCGTCATGCGCCCCCTTGCCGACGAAGTCGATAGCCTAGTCCCTCTTCGGCAGCGCCTTGATCCACTTGAGCAGCGGTCCGGTCAGCTGCTTATCCGGCGTGCCCACTGCCATGCCCTCGGAGAAGTGGTTCGAGTCCTTCAGCTCCACAGAAGTCGGGCAGCGGCTCTTGGTCCGGCACAGACCCTCGGTCAGCGCCGCGGCGGTCGCCTTCATCGGCGGCGGATCGAACTCGGCGTAGCCATAAAATATTGGGTAGGGACTGGCTGTCAGGCGTGTGACCTGGCCCGATACCGAGCCAAGATCGCTGTCTTTGCCATAGTAGGCATTCGGACGGGCAGATGGAGCGGTGGAATACGCCGGCGACAGAATGATAACGCCCTTGACCGAGGACGCCTCCGTGCCACGCACCTCCGGGTGCGCGGCGTAGTCGGCGACATGATTGGCGCCGGCCGAATGGCCGAACAGCACGATGCGATTGGGATCTCCACCGTAACGAGCAATGTTGGCATGCGTCCAGGCGATCGCTGAGGTGAGATCGTTGACGCCTGCCGGCCAGGGGTCCTTCGGCGCCAGCCGATAGTCGATGTTGACTCCCACCATGCCGTTCTTGGCCGCCCACAGGGTGATGTTGTCGGGATAGAAGGGGCCGTGCTTGTCGCCGCGGGTGAAACCGCCGCCGTGCACGAACAGGAGTACCGGAAGCTTCTTACCTTTTGCACCGTCCGCCGTGAACACGTCGAGCCTCTGCAGGGGATCAGAGCCATAGGCGATATCGCGCTCGATGGTAACGCCGGCCCAGGCCTCCTTCGGGAACATGGGCGCGTAAAGCTGGCTGATCGTGGGGTCCATGGCCTGTCCGGCCGCGCGGACCTTCTCGGCGATATTGGCCGGTACCTGCGCCCTGCTCGCCGTCGCGAGCACCGCAAAGCCGCACGCGGCCGCAACGAGTACTGCTTTCATCCGATACTCCCTGTATTCCGATGGCTCGCCAGCTCTGAGCCACTCAGGATAGGCGCGAGGTCGGAAGGCCGTCAATCTGGCGTTGCCAGCCCGTGCGCTAAAGGGATCTTGCCACTCGGAATCCAATGTCGCCGCCGCGGATTTGCGGCGGGGGCAACCCGTTGCGTTGCGAAGAACGCAAGTCACTCAGGCCATGGACCCACGAACCGCCCCGCAGCGCCCGCCTTCGGCACGTTCCACCCTCATAGGCGGCGCCATTGGTGGGTTGCATTCCATAGGAGGGTTCGTAGCAATCCTGGGTCCACTCCCAAACATTACCCGCCGTGTCATACAGGCCAAAGCCATTGGCCCGATAGCTGCCGACAGGCGCCGCGAACACCTGGCCGTCATTGCACGCCGCGATTTCCCACTGCGGAAACTGGCTGCGCGCCGCCTGGTCTGGCCCATTGGCGTACCTGCACATCAGGTTCGGATCGTCACCCCACCAGAACTGGTTCGTTGATCCGGCCCTCGCGGCGTACTCCCATTCGGACTCGCTCAACAGACGGTAAGGCTTGCCGGTGACTCCTGCGAGCCACGCAGCGTAGGCGCTGGCGTCAGCCCAGGACACGCAGACAACAGGATGGCGGTCAGTCTGCGGAAAGCCCGGATCGCGCCACGTCGCGGTGGCGTCGTCCCGCCAGATTCCATCGTGGCTGCGATCGGTTCGACAGTAGGCCGGCGTCGCTCGCTCCGTCGCAGCAACAAAGGCTGCGTATTCTGCGTACGTAATTTCGTACTTGCCGGCGGCGAATGCGGGTACGGTCACCAGGTGAGCCGGCTTTTCGTCCGGTTTCGCTGCGGCAGAGTCATCACCCATCAGAAATTTCCCCGCTGGCAGGCGGACCATTTCCGGGCATGTCGGGCAATCGCGAAATTCGCGCTTGGCGGCGGGACTCGCCGCAGACGCAGCCTGCGCCGGAAAGCACACTGTCGCCAGCGTCACAGTCAATGCCAGGACAATGCACGAGCCACGCATTACCTAATTCATCAGTTCCATGAGCTTCGGACTCATCGCCTGTGCCCAGATGGCGTAACCCTTGGGGCCAAGGCTCGCGCCTTTTCCCTTGGCAAATATTCCGTCCTGTCCGATGAACCGGTCCCGGAGGTTCAAATAGAAGACCGACTTATCATCGGCGAGTTTTGCGAACTCACCTTCCAGCTTCATCACGAACGCTTCAGCCTCAGGCTGGACATACCCGCGTGGCACCGCGACCAGCAGGATCTTTGCCTGTGGCTGGCGCTTGCGGATCTCCGCGATAATGGCCGCGTTTCCAGCATTGATTTCCGGAACCGCGATGCCGCGGTTGACAGAGTCTGCGACGCCCAGCGCGGTCACCACGAATACCTTGGCCTTGTAGCCGTCCAATTCCCCATTTTGCAGGCGCCAGAGCACGCTCTTGGTGGTCGCCCCATCGATGCCGAAATTCGCGGCCTTCAGCGGCACGTAAATCCGATCCCAGGTGTCCTTGCCGCCCCAGTCATAGCGCCAAAAGCAGGTAATCCCTGGTCCGAGGAACACAACTTTGATGTCACCCCGCTTCGCTGCTTTCGCAAAATTCGGGTGTGCGCGGGACTCCAATGAAGTCAGCAGCCCGGGCGGTGGTTTGGCACCCCTTTGTGCACTGACGGTCGGCAGGGCCGGCGCGCCCGCCGCCAATTGCGGCGCCTGCGCCTGACTGGCCGGTGATTGGCTGGCCCAGGCAGCGTAGCCGCTCGTGGCACTGACGGCTGCAATGGCCGCGATTCCAGCCATGGCTCCCAAGCGACTGGGCGCGCGACGAGCGAGCATCTGAATACGCCTCCTTAAGGAACTTGATGACCGTCCTGGCCAGGCGCAGCCGATCGGCGGGCAGGCGCTGGCAATTTGCGTCTTGAGCAAGGCCTCCGCGTAGGTGCGCCGGTCGCTCGGATAGCGCTCGATGACCGCCGCGTCACAGGCCAGTTCCTGGTCCGTACGTAGGCAGAAAGCCGCGATATGAACCAGCGGATTCATCCAATTCAAGCAACGGACGAGCTCAACCAATGCATTGACGAAGGGATCGCCGGCGGCCTGATGCGTGGTCTCATGGGCCAGCACCAGCATTCGCTCGCGCGCATTGAACCGGACCATGAAATCCGACGGCAGGATCAATTTGGGTCGGAATGCACCAATCAGGGCAGGCCCCGTGTCGCTGGCTGCGCTCCTGCGGCTGCGGATCAGCGCGCGCGAAAACAGCAGCATTCCCATCGCCAGCCATCCGCTCAATATCAGGCTGGGAACAGTCATGCCAGACCTGGCTGAGGAGCCGGTTGTCACCATCCAGGCACTGGCGGCATTGACGATTGATTGGCTGGCTGCACCTGCGGTTCTGAGGGCCGCATCGGCCCCCGTTGTGAACCAGAACTCCGCGGTCGGCGTGACTGCGGAAAAAGCTTCATGGTCCGGGCCTTGCCGCGCTGGCAGAAAGACGCACAGCGTTGCGATCGGCACGAGCAGCCATAGGCGGTAGACCGTTCGAGCGCCAAGAGCACGGTTCATGATTGGACGCAGCGCCAGGGTCAGCAGAATTGCGGCGCTGGCGACGAGATTCACCCGAACCAGCACCGCGAGGATGAGCTCAGTGTTCACGATCGAGCCTCTTGATCAGGAGTTTGAGTTCGTCGATTTCTTCGCGGCTAAGAGTCTGACGTTCGGAGAATTGGGTGACAAAGGGAACAATGCGGCCGTTGAACAGACTATCGATGAGGTTGCGGCTTTGTCGGTGAGCATAGTCTGCGCGGCTGACCAAGGGTCGATACAGGTAGCGCCGGCCGTCCTTCTGGGCGGCGACTGCCTTCTTTTTCACCAGTCGGGCCAGAAAAGTGCGTACGGTGCCGGCCGACCAATGAGGGTCCGTTCCCAGCATGGCAACCACCTCCTCGGCTGGTAGTGGAGAGGTTGCCTGCCACAGAACTTTCAGGATTTCTCTTTCGGAGGCGCTGATTTTCATAATCTAATACAGTTGTAGTACTAGCTACCCTATACAACTGTATTAGTTGTTGTCAACTCGAAGAACGCGTCACCACCAAGGCGTCGAGCGCTAGGACGCCTCGACCCTTGGGAAATGCGACCAGCGGGTTGATATCCAGCTCGATGATCTCCGGCTGGGTCAGCATCAATCGCCCGACGGCGTGGATGGCTGCTGCTACCGCTTCCAGGTCCACCGCCTCCTGGCCTCGAAACCCCTCCAGTACCCGATGTGCCTTGAGCCTGAGGACCTCTTTGATGATCGCTGCGTGTTGCAGGTTAGGCGCGAGCATTCGCACATCTGCGAGGGCTTCGACCCAGATGCCCCCAAGACCCACCATGATGGTCGGCCCCCATTTCGCATCGCGGCTGGCCCCGACCACGAGTTCGACACCTCGCGGCGACATGCGCTCCACCAGCATTCCCTCCAGCGACAACCCCGGTTGGGCCCTATGAACATTGGCTTCGATGCTGCTCCAGGCAGCGCGAACGGCGTCCTCGTCAGCCAGATTCAGTACGACCCCGCCCGCCTCGCTCTTGTGGGACAGCGCAGCCGCCTGTGCCTTGAGTACCACGGGGAACCCGATGCGGGTCGCGATTGTCGTAGCCTCTTCGCAATCACGCGCGAGGGCTCCAGCCGGCGTTTTGATGCCCATCGCCGCCAGCACCTGCTTACCCAGCCATTCAGGCTGCGTACCGCTGCCGAGTTTCGGCAAGCCTGGGTACACGACCGGCACTTCGTCGCAGACCGGCCGAGTCCATTGCTCGTAACATTGAGCAAGGCGCGCCAGCGCGCGCACCGCGCGTTCGTGGGATCGCATCAATACGATGCCATGATCCTTGGCGAACTGCAGAAGCGCTGCCGATAGCGGCCGGTCCTCGCCGTGAATCACGTATATCGTCGGCTTTTTGCAATCCTCGCGCGCCGCCAAATACGACTTGATCCAGCCCATGGCCATGTCCGGATCCGCAAATGGAAGCGACAGCACGAGACTTCCGACCGCGGGATCCGAGAGCAGAGCTCCTGCCGCGATACCGACCAACTCCGGCTTCCAGGCGATCAATGTGCCGATATCAAGAGGATTTCGAACCATCAGAAACTCGGGCAGCGCAGGCCGCAACCGAGCCACGGTGTCGGCCGCCAATGCTGGAATGTCGAAGGCCAGGTCTTCGATGTAGTCCTCAGTCAATGCGCACAGCGCGCCAGAAGCTGTCAGAACACCGAGTCCACCGGCAACCGGTGAGCGGGATCGCAGCAGCAACTGCCCCACGTCCATCAGTTCCTCCAGAGTCTCCACCACCGCGACGCCCGCCTGCTGAGCCGCGAGCTTCATGGCGGCCAGATTCCCCGCGAGCGCCCCGGTGTGTGAGCTGGTAGCTGCCTTACCCTTCTCACTCGTTCCGGAGTGCAGCAACACTATGCGCTTGCCGCGCTCCTGCGCCTTCTGCGCCGCATGCAAAAACGAGCTCGGAGAAAGGATCTGCTCCGCGTACACAACGATGACCGAGGTACGTGCGTCATCCGCGAGAAACGCGACCACGTCGCTTAGATTGAGGTGAGCCTCATTACCGGTGGTCAGCATGTAGGAAATCGGTACCGATCTGGCCTGCAGCGAAAAGCTGATATGGGCACCGATGCCACCACTTTGCGCCACGATCGCCAAAGCCGGTCCGGAATCGCGCGCCAACTGCGGTGCCGCCTTCAGATCGATCATCATCACGTGAAAACTGTCGACGAAGTTGAAATATCCGACCGTGTTGGGCCCCAGAAACGCCATGTTTGCGTTCTTCGCGATCTGCGCCAGTTCCTCCTGCTGCGCACGCCCTGCCGCCCCCATCTCCGCGAATCCCGATGCAAACGACACGGCGCTGCGCACTTTACGATCCACGCATTGCATCAGCGAGTCCTTCAATGCCTCGGCCGGAACCATCAGGATGGCGAGATCAATGCCATCAGGTAGCTCAGCAATGCTGGTGAGCACTCGGCGCCCGGCTATCTCGCCACCCGACCTGCCAACCGGATAAATGACACCGGAATACCCCGCTGCCACGAGGTTGTTGAGTACCACCTGACCGGCAGATCCCGGCTTGGATGACATGCCGATGATTGCCACGGTCCGGGGGCGGACCAGCGCTTCGATTCCCCGAGCCAATTCAGTAGCGCGGCTGACAGCCGCGCCATTCGATGTGTTCAACATGCTGGTAATTCGTCCCGTTCCTTTTCTGGGTTGTTTGTCCGCTCCGAATCGAGCGTCCCGCTGACCAAGAAGGCTACATGACCGGAGACGAACTCGCGTGCAAATCCACCGGCATGTCTCTCGGAACTAGGGGTCAAATAGCTTCCAGCTTCCTTCCGATATCACTTCAACGGCGCCGTCGGCCACCTTTATGGCGGTCTGATCGTCAATCGCGTACATCCGTGAGGGTACCTTAGAGGCCCACCTTGCTACATTGGCCAAAGAATTCTCCGGAAACTTCTCGTGATCGACGTGCGGGATCAATGAAAAGTCGGCCAGTCCTAGCCCCGGTGCCACTGTGAGGCAGACGTTAATCAGTTCTCCCTGCGGCGTAGGCAGCAGAATTTCTTCCGACTTGATATCACTGCCGCTCGGGGGTCTTTGATTGGTGTAGGTCTCTCCGATATGAGAAGTCACTACCATGCTTCCCGCGCTCACGCCCACGTAGACCATCTCCGGCCGCAGTGACGCAAAGAGATCGGCCAATCCGGATTGTCGCATCCAATGGCGCAAAAACAGGACATCACCGCCCCACACCAGCAGGGCGTCCACCTCCCGGACGGCGGCAGTCCAGTACTCTTCCCTGATACTGGGC
>DASZCK010000328.1:0-2567 GCA_035943195.1 Steroidobacteraceae bacterium | reverse complement strand
GAGTGACCATCAGGGTCTTGGTGATCGGCGGGTAGCAAAGACCGGCGTGCGCGCAACCCTGGTAGGTCACATCGAGCGCCAGATCCTGGCTACCCGCGGCGCTGGCGCGAGCCACCGGCAGCGTGGCGCTCAGTGAATTCTCGTAGATTTGCTGGGTGCCGAAGTATTCGTCGGTCTGACTCTTGCCCTCCGGCAATGCCAGCGCACCCAACTGCACGGGACTCGAGGTCTTCACCTTGATGCGCGTGCGGTAGAGGTAGCAGCCCTCGGCGATGCGCCAGTCCAGGCGGACGCTGTCCGGGCCGGCCGCCGTCGCGGCGACCTGGAAGGCCTGATCGGCGGTCAGGAAGTCGTTCGGCGCGTTGTTGCAGCGCTTGTCGGGAGTTGCGGCGGTGGCGGTGCCCGCCGCCGCGAGCTTCCCAGCCATGCCGGTGGGACCGCCCGCGGCGGCAACGGGGGGCAGCGTGACGACGAAGGTCTTGCTGATGGGTGGATAGCAGAAACCTGAATGCGAGCATCCCTGATAGCTGACCGCGAAGGGGACCTGCAGCGCGCCCGCGGCATTGGTCCGCTCGACCGGCAGGGTGGCAGTCACCGCATTCTCATAGATCTGCTGGGTGCCGAAGAACTCATCGGTATGGCTCTTGCCCTCGGGCAATGCCAAGGCGCCCAGTTTCACGGCGGTTGCCGTCGTCACCTTGAAGCGATTGCGGTACAGATAGCAGTTGTCGGCGATGCGCCAGTCGAGCCGAATGCTGTCCGGGCCGTTGGCCACCGCCACGACCTGAAATGCCTGATCCGCCCGCAGGGCGTTTTCGTTGCTGCAGGTCTTGGTCGTACCCAGAACCGCATTGACCTTGGCCGGGGTCAGCGCCGCCTGTCCGCTGGCGGCGCCGGTCACGGCGGCAGCGGCAGAGTTCTGCGCCTGGCTGGTCAGCGGGCACAGTTGCAGCGCAGATAGGAGCAGCAGGGCGATAAACGGCAGGGGCCGGCGGACGGTGAGGGCTGAGATGCTCATGTTGGGGGCACGCTCAATGGGTTGGTGGCAGTGGCAAGCCAGGTCAGGTACGGGTGCGACCCAGCGACCACCGGAAGGGCGATAATCTCTGGAGTTTCATATGGATGGAGTGCCTTGAGCCGCATTTCCAGAGCCTCGTAGCGCGCCGGGGTGGTCTTGATCAGAAGGAGCTGCTCTGAATCCTCGCAGATCCGACCTTCCCAGCGGTAAATCGACGTGATCGGAGCCAGTCGGTTCACGCAAGCCGCCAGACCCTGGGTGACCAGTTCCCGAGCAATATCAAGGGCTACCGAGTCATCTGGGCAGGTGCACAGTACCAGGATGGCAGGGGCGTCCGCGAACGCCGGCAGGCTCATAAGAATACCCTCCGTACCCCGCCAGGGGCCAAAAAAACTGCATTGCCGGCTTGTATTCTGCCCATTCGTACCTATGATTAGCAGCCGTCAGGGTAGAGTGCTAACACTGCCCTGCCGCATCCAAAACCCATTAAGTTAAATAGCTTCCCAAGGAGCGATATCCATGAAGATCCGTCCTCTTCATGACCGCGTCATCGTGAAACGTCTCGAAGAAGAACGCACTTCTCCGGGCGGGATCGTGATCCCTGATTCTGCGGCTGAAAAGCCCGTGCAGGGAAAGATCATGGCGGTCGGCAAAGGCAAGATTCTTGAAGACGGCACCGTCCGTCCGCTCGACGTCAAGGTCGGCGACAAGATCCTGTTCGGCAAGTACAGCGGAACAGAGGTCAAGATCGACGGCGATGAACTGGTGGTCATGCGTGAAGAAGACGTCATGGCCATTTTCGAAGCCAAGTAAGGATTAAAGACCATGGCAGCTAAAGAAGTTCGCTTCAGCGATGACTCACGTCAACGCATGTTCAAGGGTGTCAACATCCTTGCCAACGCCGTCAAGGCGACTCTCGGTCCCAAGGGCCGCAACGCAGTGCTCGAGAAGAGCTTTGGCGCACCCACCGTCACCAAGGACGGAGTCTCAGTCGCCAAGGAAATCGAACTGAAGGACAAGTTCGAGAACATGGGCGCGCAGATGGTGAAGGAAGTGGCGTCCAACACTTCCGATGAAGCCGGCGACGGCACCACCACTGCGACCGTGCTGGCCCAGGCCATCATCCGCGAGGGCCTCAAGGCCGTCTCCTCGGGCCGCAACCCGATGGACATCAAGCGTGGCATCGACAAGGCCGTCACGGTCGCCGTCGAGGAGCTGCGCAAGCTCTCCAAGCCCTGCAAGGATCAGAAGGCGATCGCCCAGGTCGGCACGATCTCGGCAAATTCCGATGACTCGATCGGCAAGACCATCGCCGATGCGATGGAGAAGGTCGGCAAGGAAGGCGTCATCACCGTTGAGGAAGGCTCGGGCCTCGACAACGAGCTGGAAGTGGTCGAAGGCATGCAGTTCGATCGCGGCTACCTCTCGCCGTACTTCATCAATACGCAGCAGAACCAGACGGCTGAGCTTGAGAAGCCGTACATTCTGCTGGTCGACAAGAAAATCTCGAATATCCGCGAGATGCTGCCGCTGCTGGAAGGCGTGGCGA
>DASZCK010000327.1:0-1907 GCA_035943195.1 Steroidobacteraceae bacterium | reverse complement strand
GACCCAGCTCCTCACGCCGGGTGGCGTACTGCCGTTGGGCTTCGACATCGAAGCGACGACGCTGCAGGAGGCCCTGGACCGTTTTCCGGAAGCGGTGAAGCTGGCACTGGATGAGGCGATCGAGGAGGCCCGCGAGATGCGCCGTGAGCAGGCCTCGCGCATCGTGGTGCCGGATGCCGGCGCCATGCCCGGCCCGGCCGCCGGCGGCAAGATCAAATTCCCCTGACGCCTAGTTCGACGGTTCGTCGGAGGGTTCCGGGGCCGCGTCGGTCCCGTTGCTGGGAATCACGTGCTTCTCGCTCAGCCAGGCGCCCAGATCGATGACCCGGCAGCGCTCGCTGCAGAACGGCCGGAACGGGGACTGATCCGACCACTGGATACTGCGGCCGCAGGTTGGACACTTCACCGTGGCTGGCATGGAGGGCGCAGCCCGGTCGCTCAGGCGCAGACGGTCAGCGTGAACGGCACGTCCTCTTCGATTGGCGTCGGCCGCGTGCCCAGGCCGTTCCACCTCAGGAAGCGGACGTTGCAGCGGTGCTGGCCACCTCCGCTGATCTCCGGAAACAGGCAGTCCTCGGTGGGCAACGCGATGCGCAGCAGTTGCGCCGGGGCGTCGCGGTCGAAGCCGATCATGAACATGCCCCCTTTGGCGAGTTCGCGGCGGCTGCGGCCGGCCTGGCGGGTCAGCCACAGCAGTTCGGCAATGGCGTCGCATAGCGGCCGCAGCAGTCCCAGCCACTCCCCGAACGCGGTCATGCGCGCTTCGGCGGGCTGATTGAGCCAGCAGAAATACTCGGGTAGGTCGAACTCGCAGGTGCCGCCGGGAATGGCGCTGCGCAGCTTGATGGAGTTGAGGAATTCGGAGTCGCGAATGGGCTGCAGGAAGGCCGATCCGGCATTCAACAGGTCACCGCGCAGGCGGCCGAGGTTGGCGATGATGGTCTTCAGGCGCGCCGCATCCACACCCGGCCGTGACTGGAATTCGTTCAGATGGGCGAGGTGGCGCTCCAGCTCCTTGAGCGCGTCCGAACGCATGTCGCTGCGCGTGGTGATCGACAGAATGTCCAACAGGCCGGTCATGGCCGCCCGGGCGCTGGAGGCGGTCGCGATCTCGCTCTGGTACAGCGCCTGGTTGTAGAGGAAATCCAGGCGCATGAAGGTGCGCATCCGCTCATTCAGCGGCTGCTCATACACGATGATTCCCTCGGCGGCGTCGACGAGCGGCTCTGCCATCTGCTGTTGCGCTTCACTCATCCGGCTATTGTGCTTGACGCGGGGTCTCGCGCGCCAGAGTGCCGTAGCGGGAATGGAGGATTTCGACCTGCTCACGCAGCCGCTCAAGGTCACCGTCGTTGACGATGACGTCGTCGGCAACCGCCAGCCGCGCCGCGCGGGAGGCTTGTGCGGCCAGCACCGCCTGCGCCTCGGCCACCGTGACGCCATCGCGGACCTGCACCCGCCGCAGTTGCAGATCCGGGGAGCAGTCCACGAGCAGCACCCGGTCGACGCTCGACTTCAGGTTGTGCTCGACCAGAAGCGGAATGGCCAGCAGCTGGTAGGCGCCGCCGGCACTCACCGAGCGCCGCGACAGCTCGGCCATGATGGCCGGGTGTATCAGCTCCTCCAGCGCCTGGCGCTCAGCGGCATCGGCAAATACCCGCTCGCGCAGCGCGCGCCGGTCCAGTTCTCCGGTGGGCGTCAGCAGCTGCGCGCCGAAGCGCGCGAGGACACGGGCCTGCAGCGCCGTGCCCGGTGCCACCACATCACGGGCGATCTGATCCGTATCAATGACCGCTACACCCAGGGCCGCGAACAGGCCGCCGACGGTGGATTTGCCGCTGGCGATACCGCCGGTGAGGCCGATCTTAAGCGGGCGCTTCAAGCGTGCCGGCCGATCAGGTCCAGGT
>DASZCK010000326.1:0-9734 GCA_035943195.1 Steroidobacteraceae bacterium | reverse complement strand
CATCCTGCCCCTGAAGGGCAAGATCCTCAACGTCGAGAAGGCGCGCTTCGACAAGATGCTCGGATCCGCAGAAGTCGGCACGCTGATCACCGCCCTGGGCTGTGGCATTGGCCGCGATGACTTCGACATCGCCAAGCTGCGTTATCACCGAATAATCATAATGACTGACGCTGACGTCGACGGCAGCCATATCCGCACGTTGCTGCTGACGTTCTTCTACCGCCAGATCCCGGCGTTGATCGAGAACGGGCACATCTACATCGCACAGCCGCCGCTGTACAAACTCAAGCGTGGTAAACAGGAGCAGTATGTCAAGGACGATGCGGAGCTCACCGCGCTGTTGCTGAGCGCGGCGTTGGATAACGCGGGTCTGCATGTGAACTCGGGAGCACCGGCGCTGAGCGGCCCGGGCCTGGAACAGCTGGCCCGCAAGTACACCGAAGTGCAGGCCATCATCAAGCGCTGGTCACGCCGCTATGACGACCGGCTGCTGGATCAGTTGATCTACATGCCCGAGGTGAAATCCGCGGATTTCGACCGCATCGACTGGCTGCGTGACTGGGCGCGTGACCTGGATCAGCGCCTGAACGGACTGAACGACGGCACCCGCAGTTTCCGTATCGAGATCAGAGGGGCCACCGAAGCCCACGCGACGCGGATCGTCGTTGGAAAGAGCCAGCATGGCACCGACACCTTCAAGAATCTGCCGCGGGAGTTCTTCGAATCCTCCGAATACCAACGCATCGCGGACCTCGGTCGCACGCTCTCGGGCCTGATTGGCGAGGGTGCCTACGTGACGCGCGAGGACGACCGCCACGAGGTGGGCAGCTTCAAGGACGCCATGAAGTGGCTGTTCGACCAGGCGCGACGCAAGCAGAGCATCCAGCGCTACAAGGGCCTTGGCGAGATGAATCCCGCGCAGCTTTGGGATACGACCATCAATCCGGAGACCCGGCGCCTGATGCAGGTACGAATCGAGGATGCCGTCGCTGCTGACGACATCTTCACCACCCTGATGGGTGACCAGGTCGAGCCGCGTCGTGAGTTCATCGAGAAGAACGCCCTCTCGGTCATGAATCTCGACATTTAGTCCGCTGCAGCGCAGCGTTTCCTGCTGCAGCGCCCACGCCAGCCATTGACATAATGCAAGGAGCGCCGTAAGTTTCCTACTAGAACAAGAAGAAGGAGGGGTTTCATGCAAACCGCTCGAGATGGAATTCCGCAAACGTCCGAACCAGAGGCCCGTCCCGACAACGTCCGGGTACTCCCCGCGCGCAAGGGGACTGCACCACGTGAGTCCGAGGGGATCCACGTCCAGGAAGAAGAACTGAGCTTTGCCAGCGCACAGCCCATGTTCAGAATGCGCTGCGACTGCGGCCGTTCGTGGTTCGAACTCGAATTGAAGATATTCGTCAGGTGCCCGGCCTGCGAGCGGCTGAGCCGGGTTCAAATAACCTGAGGCGGCCCAGCGCGCGCTTTTGCTATGGTATCGACATGAATCCCGTCAAACTCATCGCCACGGTGTTGATCATCGCCGGCGTCCTCGGCCTGGCCTACGGCAGCTTCAGCTATACGCAGAATACGACGGTTGCGAAGGTCGGGCCCATCTCCATCAACGCTGACGAAAAACACACCGTCAACGTACCGATGTGGGCCGGCATCGGCTCGATCGTGGTCGGGGCACTGCTGCTCGCCGTCGGCGGCCGCAAGAACTGAAGGCGGCTCCTAGCCTAGCTCGCTTATCGGTACGACTTTTCCGCTGGCGCGGATCCGGGCTTTGCCGGTTTTCGGAAAGCAGGCGATGTCATCCGGATGGTTATCGCCGATGGTCATGAACAGGCACTTTTCCTTTGTGTGATTGAAGAGATGGTGTCCGGCCTTCTGACCCGCGGGAAAACAGCAGTAGTCACGCTCGTTCATCACGTACTTTCGCCTCCCGAGGATCAGCGTCGCACTGCCTTTGAGGATGAAGACGTGTTCTTCTTCCCGCAGGTGATAGTGAAACCGGTTTGAATACTGCCTGGGTGCCAGCAGGTCGATCCCCACTCCCACCTGCGAACCGCCGCCGTAGCGCCCGAGCAGTTTGAAGGCCGTCGAGCCGCGCAACTTCGTCCACGGCACCTCGTCGATGTTGAAGGGTTCAAACACGCCCTCGGGGTTCAATGCGGTGCGCGGGGGTTTGCCTACCTGCCGGGTCACTTTTGCCTTTGCCATGGTCTGTGCTGCGCTCCTAACCGTGGGACCTCACTGACGCGTGAACGGTCCGCCCACTGGGTTCGTGGCGATTCAAATACTCCGATACTGCTGTCCCAGTGACAATCGAGTGAACTGCCATGAAACACCACCTTTTGATCCTAGCGTGTGCTCTGCCCTTGGTCGCCTATGCTGCGGATAATCCGGACAGCAGTTTCTACAAGCATGTCGCAGAGGCCGGGCTCTCCGAAGTCAGCGATGGCAACCTGGCGACGCAGAATGCAACGGACCCCAAGCTCAAGGACTTCGCCGCCATGATGGTCAAGGATCATTCTGCTGCGAATGACAAGCTCTCGGCCCTGGCCGGCACCAAGAACATTACGCTGCCCACGAGCGGGAGCGTGACCGAGATGGCGACGCACGCGAAGCTGAAGCTCGAATCCGGTGAGACCTTCGACAAGGCCTACATCAAGGACCAGATCAGCGCCCATCGGGCCGCGATCCGCCTGCTGCGCAAGGAAATTGCCTCAGGCCAGGACGCTGACGCCAAAGCCTTCGCCAAATCTGTATTGCCGACGGTGCAAGGACATCTGAAGGCAATCGATAAGCTGGCGACTGCCGACGGCGTCTCCACCAAGTAGACGGTCCGACGGGCAACTCCTACCTGACGAGTCGCCCGCCGCTGCTGCGGCGGGCGCTGTGCAACTGCGACAGTGTCTGGGCTCGAAGTGCAACTCAACCGAGGTTTACGTCAATGACCAGTCAGAGCCAGAACCCGAACCAGTCCCCATCACCTTCCAAAGGTGGTCAGTCGCCCCCGCCGTCGCAGCAGACCGACGATACTCACACCAACTCCTCGCGGGCGGGCGAGCGACCGAGCCAGTCGCAGGACAGACGTCCGGATGCCAACCGAAAAGCCAGCAACCAACCGCCGGGCGGTGTGCAGACCGAACCGGATCGCGCCAACAAAAGCAGCGACCCGTCCCAGGGTGGCAAGTAACTGCAGTAACTGAGCAGAGAATCCGGGCGGGAGCACTGCTCTCGCCCGGTCGTATGCTGAGGTGGCGAGCGGCGGATAGTCCTCGCGATAGGTTTCGCCCAGGCAGCCCTCGTAGGTCACGGTGCGACCCAGCAAATCGACGTCATAACGGATGACGCCCGCGCGCCAGGCGGCCGTCAGAAATTCAGTAAACGTTCCCTCACCCGCCTGATCAGTGCGCAGCGCCTTGATCAGCGCCTGCTCATTGAACGGCGCCACGTCGACCGCACCCGACAGCAGAGGGTTTCCCTGCACGATCACCGCACCGTCCGAGCTAAGATACAGGCTCTGGCAGGCAGGAAGCAGCCATATGTTGCGGGTGATACCAGCGCGCCGCAGCGTCTCGGCGAGGAAGGGAAAGCCGCCCACCGGAGGACGGCCCGCCACGGCGCGCTTCTGCGCAGCCTGTAGATTGTCGATCGCTCGGCTCATGGTCGCTCCTCAATCCAGTGGCATGGCGTTGATCCGGTGTGCCGCGGCAACTTTGTGCAACAGGCGGCGCAGCGTTGCCCTTTCATCGGCGCTGAGCACCCCAAGAAACCGGGCGTCGTTGGCGTCGGCAATGCGGGCCAGCTCGGGCAGCAGGCGCCGCCCGCGACGCGTCAGGGTCAGCACCTGGACCCTGCTGTCCGCAGGCTTGAGCGTGCGGGAAATCCATTCCTTGCCCTCAAGCTTGTCCAGTACCTTCGAGATGGCGCCGCGGGTCACGCCCATGGCGCCGGACAGTTCGGCGCAGCTGCTGCCGGGCGCCGCGTCGATCTGCGCGAGCGCGACCCACTCGGCGACGGACAGTGCGCGTTCCTGCAGCGCCCGCGCGAAGGTGGCGGAGATCTGGTTGGACACCAGCCGCAGCCAGTAGCCAAGGTGGCTTTCGAGAGTTGCTGCCGTTTCCATATGCCGTCACGCCCGCAATGGTTTCCTAAGAAACTACTATGTGTTCCACGGAAACTAATGTCAAGGAGCGGCGCGGCAGGACCCGCCTGCTTGCCGGTAGGAATCGTCCTAGGCCACCGAGGCCGTCCTGCCCCTCGCCGGGAGTCGCCGCCGGTTGCTATCTTGCAGTGCAATCACAGGGACCCTCGCCATGCACATTCGCTTCGGTTACGAGCTGCTCTACTCGACCCCGGTCCCCACCCACATGATTCTCATGCTGAACACCCACCTTGGGCGCGGCCAGACCTATGTGATCGCCGACAAAATGCAGCTCAGCCGCAGCGTGCCGCTGCAGGTCTACACCGATGGTTTCGGCAACAACTGCACGCGCCTGGAACTGCCCAGCGGTCCCACGCGCATCAGCGCCGACGCCATGATCGAGGATTCAGGTGCACTGGAGCCGGTTGTCGCGACCGCCCGCGAACACCCGGTGCGTGAATTGCCCTTCGAGGTCCTGCAGTTCCTGCTCAGCAGCCGCTACTGCGACACCGAGGTATTGATGGCGGAGGCGTGGCGGCTCTTCGGGCACCTGCCGGCGGGATGGAACCGGGTGCAGGCGATCTGTGACTTCGTCCACCAGCATGTCGCGTTCGACTATCGGTTTGCGCGCTCGACGCGGACCGCATCGGAAACCTATTTCGAGCGTCAGGGCGTGTGCCGGGACTTCGCGCATCTCGCCATCGCCCTGTGCCGCTGCCTCAATATTCCGGCGCGCTACTGCACCGGGTATCTGGGTGACATCGGCGTGCCTGCCGCGGAAGCCCCCATGGACTTCGCAGGCTGCATGGAAGTGTATCTCGGCGGCCAGTGGCATCTCTTCGACCCGCGCAACAACCAGCGGCGCATCGGGCGCATCCTCATCGCCCGCGGCCGGGATGCCGGCGACGTGGCCATCAGCACCGCATTCGGCCCTGCCTGTCTGCAGCTGTTCAAGGTCTGGACCGACCAGGCCGACGGCCAGGAATTCCGCCGGGTGGGCTAGATGCTCTAGAGTACGGCATCGCATAGGCGGGAGCCGGGTTTGCTTTACGATCGCGCGCGCCACGAGCCGCTGCAGTCCATCGACTGGAACGAAGATAGCGTCAGGGCCACGATCAGCCAGATCGTCGCGGACGCCGAATCGCACTTCTCGCCCGAGCGGTACTGGCCGCCGCACCCGCGGGATTCAGACACCGCCGCACCGTTGACACCGCTGTACTACGGCGGCATCGGCATGGTCTGGGCGCTGCACTACCTGCGCGATGTCGGCTCCGCGACGCTCACCCAGGACTATCTGCCCTATCTGGCGGGTCTGGCCGCGGCGAATCAGCACTGGCTGGGGGACGAGTACGAGAGCTCCAGGGGCGCCTTTCTGATGGGCGATACGCCGCATCTGATGATGTGGTACCTGAGGAACCCCCATGACGCCGCGCTGCGGGACCAGCTGGCGCAGCTGATTAGCGCCAACATCGACCATCCGACGCGTGAACTCATGTGGGGCGCTCCCGGGACCATGCTCGCGGCCCTGTGCCTGTACGAGCGTACGCACGACCACTGCTGGGCGGAGGCGTTCCGCGCAAGCGCGCGAAGGCTTCGATCGCAGCTGCAGTGGTCCGAGGACCATGCCTGTCACTATTGGACCCAGGACCTCTACGGGTCCCAGTCGACCTATCTGGATGCGGTGCATGGCTTCGTCGCCACCGCCGTGCCGCTGATCCGCGGTCGCGCCCTGCTGGCGCAGTCCGAGTGGCAGGCCTGGCGCGGGTGCATCGTGAACACCATCGGGCGCACCGCGACCTGGGAGGAAGGCCAGATCAACTGGCGCGCGCGCCTGGTGCCGCCGCCGGGCGGCACACCGCGGTTCCTGATGCAGTTCTGCCATGGCGCACCGGGCTTCGTGATCTGCCTCGGCGACCTGCCGGGCAACGAGCTGGACGCCTTGCTGCTGGCCGCCGGCGAGACCACCTGGGCGGCGGGTCCCTTGACCAAGGGATCGAATCTCTGCCACGGCACCGGCGGCAATGGCTACGCGTTCCTGAAACTCTACCGGCGCACGGGTGACAGAGTCTGGCTGGATCGGGCCCGCGCCTTTGCCATGCACGGCATCGCCCAGACGCACAAGGACCTTGCCCACTACGGACAGGGTCGCTACTCGCTGTGGACGGGCGATGTGGGATTCGCGATCTATCTTTGGGACTGCGTGCAGAGCACGGCGGCGTTCCCGACCCTGGACGTCTTCTAGTGGCCCTGCTCGCTGCGTGCGATCTCATCCAGTTCCGCCACCGCCGCGACGGGTAGCTTCAATTCAGCGACGGCGAGATTCTCGCGCAGATGGCCGAGCGAGGAAGTCCCCGGAATCAGCAAAATGTTGGGCGCCCGCTGCAGCAGCCAGGCGAGTGCGACCTGCATCGGCGTTGCGCCCAGTCGGCCCGCGACTGCGTTGAGTGTCGTGGACTGCAGCGGCGTGAAGCCACCCAGCGGGAAGAACGGCACATAGGCAATGCCGTCGCGACGCAGGGATTCGATCAGCTCATCGTCGGCCCGATGGGCCAGGTTGTAGAGATTCTGCACGCACACGATCTCGCAGATCCCGCGTCCTTGTGCGATCTGCGCGGGCGTGACATTGCTCAGGCCGATGTGTCGCACCAGCCCCTGCTGCTGCAATTCGGCCAGCACCGAGAGGGGCGCTTCGATGGAACCTTCAGCGGGTCCGTGAATGCCGAACATGCTGCGCAGATTCACCACGTCGAGCACGTCCAGGCCAAGATGCCGCAGGTTGTCATGCACCGCCGCGATCAGTTCGGGACGCGAAAACGCCGGCAGCCAGGAGCCGTCCGTGCCGCGCCGGGCGCTGATCTTGGTGACAATGACCAGCTCCTTGGGATAGGGATGGAGCGCTTCGCGGATCAGTCGGTTGGTGATGTGGGGGCCATAGAAGTCACTGGTATCAATGTGGTTGACGCCGCTCGCGACGGCCTCGCGCAGTACCGCAAGCGCAACTTGATGATCCTTCGGTGGACCAAAGACGCCCGGGCCGGCCAGCTGCATGGCGCCGTAGCCCACGCGCCGCAGCTCGTGGCCACCCAGCCTGAACGCTCCACCATTGCTGATCTGAACCATGTTGTCGCATTCTAGTACCACGGCCTGCGCGCAGGTATTGAGGAAATAAGACATGACCACATTGACAACCGCACCGCTCGCGCCACTGCTGAAGAAGCTGTTTGCAGATGCCGAGGCCACCACTGCGAAGCTGCGCCAGGAGCGGGCCAATGCGCCGGCCGATGCGGCCGCCCGCGGCGGCCAGTCCGGCGATTACCTGGCCTACTATTCGCGCTACAAGGACTATCACCTGGCGGTATCGCCGGAGACCGGCAAACTGATGTACATGCTTGCGCGCAGCATGGCGGCGCGCACCGCGGTTGAGTTCGGGACCTCCTTCGGCATCTCCACCCTGCACCTCGCGGCCGCGCTCAAGGACAACGGCGGCGGACGCGTGATCACGACCGAGTTCGAACCCTCCAAGATCGCCCACGCGCGCGCGAACCTCACGGCGGCAAACCTTCAGGAGCTGGTGGAGATTCGCGAAGGCGACGCGCTGCAGACGCTCGCACGTGACCTGCCGCGGATTGACCTGGTATTGCTGGACGGCGCCAAGCCGCTGTATCTCAAGGTGCTGGATCTGCTGGAACCACACCTGCGCGAGGGCGCCATGATAGTCGCCGACAATGCCGACTGGTGCCCCGAGTATCTCGCGCGCGTGCGCGATCGCACCAAGGGCTATCTGTCGGTGCCCTTCACCGGCGATGTGGAACTGACCATGCGGGCCGCCTGACGGCCGCCCCCTCGCTCACGCCCCCGGGGCCATGTATTCCCGGCGCAGGATCTTCGCGCCCTCGACCATGGCCTGCATCTTGCCGAACGCCACCTCGTGCGGCAGGTACTTCATGCCGCAGTCGGGCGCCACGATGACCTTATCCGCCGGCATGTGTGCGAGGGCACGGCGGATGCGCGCCGCAACGGTCTCGGCGCTCTCCACCTTCATGTCGGACAGGTCGATGGCGCCCACCATGATGGACTTGCCGGGAAGACCCTCCAGCACCGAACAGTCAAGGTTCGACTGGGCGGTCTCGATGGAGATCTGCTTGCAGCTGCAATCGGCGAGCTCCGACAGAAACGAATAGCCGCTGGGACGGGCGTGAATGATGGCCGCGTACCCGAAGCAGATGTGCACCGCGGTGGTACCGGTCACGCCCTCGAGGGCGCGGTTAAGCGCCTTCAGGCCGTACTGCCGGGCCTTCTCGGGACGCGCCTGCAGATAGGGCTCATCGATCTGCACGATATCGGCGCCGGCGGCAAACAGATCCTTGATCTCCTCGTTGACCGCCGCCGCGTAGTCCATCGCGGCGTCTTCCTCGCGGGGATAGAAGTCATTCTGCGCCTGCTGGGCCATGGTGAAGGGACCCGGCACGGTGATCTTCACGCGCCGCGTCGTATGGCGCTGCAGGAACTTCAGGTCCTCGGTCTGCACCGCATGCATGCGACGGATCTTGCCGACGATGCGCGGCACGGGATTGGGATGCCCCGACCTGTCCAACGCCGTTCCGGGATTCTCCAGGTCCACCCCTTCGAGGGCGGTGGCGAAACGGTTCGAATAACTCTCGCGGCGAATCTCCCCATCGGAAATGATGTCGATCCCCGCCTCCTCCTGGGCGCGGATCGCCAGGATCGTGGCGTCATCCTGCGCCTCACTCAAAAACTGCGCCGGCACCCGCCACAGCTGCTGCATTCTGACCCGTGGCGGAAACCGCCCCGCGAGATTGGCGCGGTCGATCAGCCATTCAGGTTGCGGATAACTGCCTACCAGAGTCGTCGGAAAGAGCATGGGTTCCCCCTCAATTGGCGCGCTCCGGCAGTGTACTCCACCATGCCGGCATTCGAGAGCCCTCAACCGTATACTGCCGATCGAGAACTGCACAAATGATGCCCTCATGAATGACACCGCGCTGCTGCTGGCCCCCGATACCCGGGTGACCTGTCCTGCCTGTGACCGAGAATTCTCGCTGGAGCAGGGGTTCGCGCGGCAGGCCCTCGAGGCCGTTGAAACTGCGAGTGCCAGCGCCCTGGCAGACCTGAAGGATCAGGAACGCGCCGTCGTTGAGAAGCGTGCCCAGCAGCTCGCCGCCGATCAGGCCAAGGCAGCCCAGCGTCAGGTCGAGGATCTGCAGAAAATCCTCAGCACGCAGACCGACGCACATTCCAAGGCACTGGCGGAAATGCACCAGCGCGAAGCCGCCATCGAAACGCGGGTGCAGGAGGCGGCCGCGGCCAGGGCCGCGGAACTCATGGCGGGCGAGCGTCGCGACAACGACAAGCGTCTCGCCGACAGCAACGTGCAACTGAAGCAGCTGCGCGAGGAGCAGCTGGCCCTGCGCGAGGAGCGCCAGAGGCTGCGCGATGAAAAGGATGCACTGACCCTCGAGGTTCACCGGCAGGTGGATGCCAAGCTGGCCGAACGCGAGACGGCGGCGCGCACCCAGGAACAGGAAAAGGCGAAGCTGGACAAGGCGGAACTGCAAAAGAAGCTCGACGA
>DASZCK010000325.1:0-12390 GCA_035943195.1 Steroidobacteraceae bacterium | reverse complement strand
AAGCATAGGTGTACTCGCCCCGCAGGGAGAACTCCGGCGGCATCTCCAGGCCGTAACCCCTGAGTCCGTCAATAAATCCCTGACGGCGCTCGTGCGCGGAGAGAAAAGTGGCGGGACCGGAGATGTGAGCGATGCGCTTGTGCCCGAGCTCCGCCAGCAGGCGGCCCGCCTGCTCACCGCCTTTGCGGTCGTGCGTCACCACCATCTGGTCAGTTGAATCCAGCGGCACCGACGCGATCCGCACGTAAGGGCAGTGGAGCAGACGCAACACTTCGACCAAACTCTCATCTTCGGACACGGACGGCGGCATGATGATGCCAGCGGGCTTCTGGCGCTCCACGAACGAGCGCATGTCGTCCAGAAACGCCGGCCTGCGCCGATCCACCGGCCGGATTACCAGCTCCATCCCGAACTCCGACAAAGCGTCCAAAATGCCTTGTTGCATGTTGACCACGTACTGGGGATTGGGATTGTCGTAGATCATGCCCACCAGGAACGACCGCCGAAACGCCAGACCACGGGCCTGCGGATCAGGTTCGTAGCTGTGTTCGGCCATGATGCCGGCGACCCGCGAGCGGGTTTGCTCCTTGACGAATGGTGACTTGTTGATGACGCGCGACACCGTCTTCTTTGAGACTCGTGCCAGCCGCGCAATGTCGTTGATGGTCAGGCGCACCCTGGCCGCCTTGGTTGCCACGGCCTTGGACGCCGCCGCCTTGGCCCCGCTGGTTTTCTTGGACTTGATCGCCGTACTCCCGCGGCCAATGGACCGCCGCCGTCGGCATGATACCGGTTGTCCGAATTACCGGATACACTGCCCACTTGAAAATGACACCGGTTTCCTGCGACGCTCTCTATTCATCAGGCCCATCGATTGGGGGATTGGGGTGGTTGTGTCGATGACAGATCCGGCGGCGACTCGCACCATCGCGCAGACCTTTGTGAACGCGCGGCGTGCACGTGCGCCACTGAAGCGCTATCCCGGACCGGCACCGTTAACGTTAGGGGATGCTTATGTCATCCAGACCGAGGCGCTTGCCCTGTCGAGTGAAGCTCCGGCCGGCTGGAAGATCGGGCGCATTCTCGGCGATGACGTCTTGCGCTTCGGTGACGACCGCCTGAGCGGGCCGGTATTCGCAGGCGACATCCGGACGGCGGTCGCCGGAGCAAACATTTTCAGCATCATTGAAGGCGGATTCTGCGCAGTCGAGGGCGAAATCATCATTCGCGTCGGTCAGGATGCTCCGCCCGGGACGCTGGATTGGTCGGTTGAAAATGCGTCGGCGCTGATTGGCGCCTGCCATGTGGGCGTCGAGATTGCCGGCAGCCCCTTTGCTGAAATCAATGAGCATGGACCCGCGGTCACGGCCAGCGACTTCGGCAACAACGACGGACTGATCATCGGACCGGAAATTGCCGTGAGCGCGCCGTGGGAGTCGCCCGTCCTTGCGGTTGAGACACGGATTGACGACGTCACGGTCGGACGGGGCAACGCCCTGCAGTTGCCGGGCGGCCCGGTGGCGGCCCTGGCCTGGCTGGCGTCACACCTGGCGCGGCGCGGGCTGCCACTACGTCGCGGGCAATGGGTGACAACGGGGGCGATCACGGGCGTGCACCGTATCCATCCGGGACAGGTCGCGCAGGTCATTTTCGAAGGGGTGGGCCAGATCCTCTGTCTGGCGAAGTCATCATGACCCGCCGCCGCTGGATCATCTGCGGCCTGCTGTTTACTGCCACCGCCATCAACTACATCGACCGGCAGATCGTCGGTGTGCTGAAGCCGGTCCTGGCCGTGCAATACCACTGGAGCGAGACTGATTACGGCACGATTGTGTTCTGGTTTCAGGCGGCCTACGCCGTCGGCTACATCGTGTTCGGGCGCCTCATCGATCGTCTTGGCGCGAGAGTCGGCTACGCCGTTGCAGTCGTCATCTGGACGGTGGCACACATGGCGCATGCCATGGCCTCGGGCTTGTTGAGTTTCATCATGGTGCGCATTGGACTCGGGTTCGGCGAATCCGGAAATTTTCCGGCCGGACTCAAAGCCGTCACCGACTGGTTTCCAAAAAAGGAACGCGCGCTCGCCACTGGCATTTTCAATGCTGGTGCCAACGTCGGGGCGATCATCACGCCATTGCTGGTCCCCGCCGTGACGCTCGCCTTCGGCTGGCGCGCCGCCTTCATTGTGACCGGCCTGCTCACGCTGCTCTGGCTCGTCGCATGGCTCCTGGTCTACCGCCGCCCCCAGGATGATCGACACGTCTCGGCGCAGGAATTGGCCCTGATCCAGAGCGACCCGCCGGATCCAGTCGTCGCTGTGTCGTGGCGCAGACTGCTGGTCATCCGTGAGACCTGGGCGTATGCAGGCGGCAAGTTCCTCATCGACCCGATCTGGTGGATGTTCCTGTTCTGGCTGCCGGACTTCTTTGCCAAGCGACACCACCTTGATCTGCAGAGCTTCGGGCCACCATTGGTCGCCGTGTACGTGATTTCGGATTTAGGCAGCGTGGCCGGCGGCTGGATGTCCTCGCGGCTCTTGAAGCAGGGCCATTCGCTGAACTTCGCCCGCAAGTTGACGATGCTCATCAGCGCCATCGCGGTCTTGCCCATCGTGGGCGCCGCGTACGTCGATAATCTGTGGGCGGCCACCTTACTTGTCGGCTTGGCGACGGCCGGCCATCAGGCGTTTTCCTGCAACCTCTACACTCTGCCTGCGGATGTATTCCCCCGCTACGCCGTGGCCTCGATAGTCGGCATCGGCGGTACTGCCGGTGCGATCGGTGGAATGCTCATGGCGAAATACGCCGGTTACATACTTGACCGGGTCGGCACCTACACGCCGATTTTCGCCGTCGCCGGCGCGGTCTATCTGGTAGCGCTGTTGGTGATCCACCGACTCGTGCCGCGCTACGAGCCGGCACGATTGGATTGATCAGTTTCCTTCCGGCACCATGAGCGTGGTGGATTTGGCATCCGAATCCAGCAAGCTTTCCTGTTTTGGCACCATGGTGTCGAGGTTCCACTGATCCAGGCGAAAGGCGCGATGCGTCTGCTTTTGCTTCAGATTGCCATGGACGTCGGATTCACTGTCGATGATCCACCCTCGCCCCTCCGCCACGTCGGCGACCAGCCGTGCGTCGTGATAGTCCCGGTCCCAAGGACGGGCCCCGACACCAGCGAGAACCGACTTCTGAACGTCCCTGGCGGGTATGGCCTGCAGGCCCTCCGGCCATTCTGGGGGGGCGGCCACTTGGATGATCTTCGCCCTCGTGGTCGTGTACGAGCCAAACATCGGCAAAGGGCGGCCGATGCGGTCCACCGCGATATTGTCATGACCGTAGTATTCGAGGTCGCCGTCGCCTCCAATTTCCAGAAACGCGAGCTCAGGAGGCGTGGACATGCCCGCACGCAAGACGTTGCCCACCGCCGACATCTTGCCCACCTGATAGGGGTGCGTGCCCCATTCCTCGGCAATTAGATTGTAATGAACCGCGCGCTGACCCGGATCGAAGATCAGATTATTGACGATCGCCCCATGTACTCCACCTTTGAAAAGCGGACTGCGCTCGTAATCGTGGGCGAAGAGATTCCTCAGTATCAGGACGCCGGTTGTGTTGTCATGGATGAGCGCGCCCTTGGAATGCTCGATCTTCCAGTGCGAGGAGCGGGACAGCGCCTCGGCGATGATGTCGTTGGACAATGTCACGCGGTGTGACGTCGAATTGCGCCAGTCATCAGGTGTCTTGCCGGTGAAGCGGCTACCCGAGACGGCGGCAATCTTGTTCGTTGCCCAAGTCAAGGAGCAATGGTCGATAATGACGTCAAAGGCGCCATCCTCCGTGCGGATGCCGTCGGTGGACCAGCCGCTCGCCTTGGGATGACCTGAATCGCCGGTCCGGATGCGAATGTGCTGCACGATGACATCATGCGTGGTGATGGCAAAACCCTTGCCGCGGATCAGTGTGATGCCAGGGGATGGTGCGGTTTGGCCCGCCACTGTCAGGTATGGTTCCGTGACGTGCAGGGTGCTCTCGCCCAGGTCGATCTGACCGCCCACCTCAAAGACTACAATGCGCGGACCCTTGGCCTCTATCGCCTCCTTCAAAGATCCCGGGCCGCTCAGCGACAGAGTCGTCACGCGGATGATGTGCCCGCCACGTCCGCCGTGCGTATGCGCCCAGCCCGCCGTTGGCAGCTGCAGACTCGCCATCGCCAAGTCGGTGTCGGCGCTCGCCGTCCGCGCGCCAAACGCTGAAGCCGCGGACAGCAACAGGAACAACAGCGCTGCCGGTATCTTCTTGGCGGAAATCTTCATGGTTCGATCCCTCATCTGTATGACTCGGTCAACCGGTAGCTGTAAATTCCGGCCGATAATGACACCGGTTTCCTTTTTCGGCAACGTCGGCCAGAATCGCATTGAGCTAGCAGCCGGTTGCCGAGGGAAGGAGCCGCTTGTCATTTGAGGTCTGTTCGATGGGCGAGGCCATGCTCGAGCTGTCTGCGGACGGCCCGACCTGGCGCATGGGTTATGGCGGCGACACGCTGAACACCGCCGTGCACCTTTCCCGACTCGGAATTTCGACGGCGTATTTCACGGCCTTGGGTCACGACGCGTTCGCGCCCGACCTGAAGACAGCATGGCTGCACGAGGGGCTGTGCCTGGATCTCGTGCAAATCGATCCGGAACGGACCACTGGTTTATATGCCATCAAGACGGACCCGCTCGGGGAACGGACGTTTACATACTGGCGAAGTGCGAGCGCGGCCCGGAGGATGCTCGAGCTGCCAACTTCGGAAGCGGCGCTGCACCGCGCCGCCCAGGCCAGGGTGTTGTACTTGTCACTGATTACTCTGGGAATTCTGCCGAGTGAGTCGCACGAACGTCTGTGGTCGCTATGCCGAAGCATCCGCAGCCAAGGGGGCCGGGTCATCTTTGATGGGAACTATCGGCCGACACTTTGGCGAACGCGCGCTGACGCTCTGGTCGCGCGCCGCCAGGCCCTGGCCCTTTGCGACCTCGCGTTGCCGACACTGGACGATGAGATGGCGACTAGCGCAAGTGGTGACATTCAATCGCTCCTGACTGAAATGCAGGATCTCGGTGTCGGGCAAATCGCGCTCAAGATGGGAGAAAAGGGCTGCATCGATGGGCACGGTGTGTCGTATCCGCCTGCGCGCGCAATACAGCCCATCGACACCTCGGGCGCCGGGGATGCGTTTAACGCAGGATTCATTGCGGCATGGATCCGGCATTTGCCCTTCGCCGTTTGTGCGCAAGCAGGCAATGAACTGGCCGGCTGGGTCATCAAGCGCGCAGGCGCCATCCCCCAGCCGGACCCCGAGGCTCCCTATCGCGCCATTCAATTGCTATTGCAGGCGCGGTAAAGAATGCTAATTCACAGGTACCGTCTGGGCGCGCTCGTGTTCGGTAGCCTGATCAGCCATTACGACCAGGACGCCAGTGTGACTGCGTATGACCTCCCCCTGGGAAGGGGTCAGCGTCTGCTCAATTTTTTCCGGTTCCAAGTTGTACATGGCGCCCGTCAATGGATCGACGATGACCATGCCGATAAGGCCACCAAATAGCAGATTGCCGAAGTACCAGCCGCTCACCGACGAATCGATCTTCGCTTCTACGGTTGCGTGTCCCTGCATTTCGAACACCAGCCGGTAATTCTGGGCCTTGAAGTAGCCAAACTTTGTGTTCAGTTGCGCCACGAACGGCGTGGTGTTTTTCATCACCAGGGTATCGGTGCGATCGTAAATGGACACC
This sequence comes from Steroidobacteraceae bacterium, assembly GCA_035943195.1. GTDB lineage: Bacteria > Pseudomonadota > Gammaproteobacteria > Steroidobacterales > Steroidobacteraceae > DAIDKA01. The sequence continues at coordinate 6,617 of DASZCK010000325.1, read as the reverse complement.
GTCGCGCCAGGCGGCGAGGAGCCGACATCAATGGCCCGCGGTCCGCTATGAACGATTGTTGCGCAGCCAGAAAGACCGAGCCAAAGGCACACCGCCGCGGCAGCGACTAACTTCTTGATCACATTGCCCCCAAACTGAGTGATGGTTCTCTGCTGAACCGTTTTTGTTCATTGCAGCATGAGACTGGGTCCCAAGCTTGGCTGCACTGTACGCGGTGATGAACCGACCCGCCAGGGGACGTGCGCAGTAAGGGGTGACCTACGCTGGCGGGACTACATGCCAATATGCAGTCGATTATCCACCTTGGTGACGCCCGGCACCGCATGTACCTGCACCAGGATCCTGTTTGCCTGAATGCTCGTGAGCCCGGTGGCTTCGAGCGTTACCACACCGTTCTCCGTCGTAACGTGAACACGTCGGGCGATATCCCGATCTGAATCCGCGAGTTGATGGAGGACTCGATCCTTAAGATCCGCGTCGGAGGTTGCGGATATCGTGGTTGTGTCTGCGGACGCGACACCTTGTAGGTAAGCACCGCAAACGATCAGCGTATAGAGCAGTTTTCTAACCATGGTCGCGTCCTCGCTCGCAGTGGGATTCGCATTGGCTCACCAGTATTTAGATGCGGCAGGAAGGCAAACCGTTGCACCGATCATGACCTTCGCGGCATGCTCGACCGTATTGCACACGAGCCGCTCGCGCTTATGGACATCGCTCAAAGCCATCAATCACCTGCCGGCAGCCCTGCGCTGCGCACTCTGGGCGAGCGGCTCGATGCCCTCACCGGTCGCTCGGGCACCTGGCGCCTGGTGGTCCTCTTGTCCTTGGGCGGCTGCTTCGAGTTCTATGACCTGTTCCTCACGGCTTATCTCTCGCCGGGCCTCGAGCGGGCGGGAATCTTCCACTCCCAGGGGGTACTGCCGGGCCTTTCGGATCAGGCCGGCTTTGCGGCCATCACCTTCGCCGGCCTGTTCGTCGGCACCATCGCCTTCAGCCAGGTCGCCGATCGCTACGGGCGACGCACGATCTTTACCGCCTCGTTGCTGTGGTACTCGGCGACGACGTTCCTGATGGCGCTGCAGAACACTGCTGCGGGAATCGATCTGTGGCGATTCATGGCAGGCATCGGCATTGGCGTCGAACTGGTGACCATCGACACCTATCTGGCGGAGCTGCTGCCGCGGCGAGTGCGCGGGCGCGCTTTTGCATTCAACCAGGCAATTCAGTTTACGTCCGTGCCGATCGTCGCCCTGCTGTGCGCGCTGCTGCTGAATACCCAGCCGCTCGGCCTGCAGGGCTGGCGCTGGGTCGTCCTGATCGGCGCCAGCGGCGCCCTATGCATCTGGCAGCTGCGCCGCACGCTCCCCGAATCCCCGCGTTGGCTTTTGCAGCAGGGTCGCGCTCGTGAAGCTTGGGCAGTCGTTCGAGACCTGGAACGCCGCAGCGGCATCGTCCCCGACAGCGCTGAGCCCATCGAGAATGAAACTCCGGCGAACGTGCAGCCGGGACGGCTCGCCGAGATTTTCCGCCGACCGCTGCTCGGCATCACGGTCATGCTGTCGGTATTCAACTTTTTCCAGACCGTTGGCTTCTATGGCTTTGGAAATTGGGTGCCCAAGCTGATCGAGTCCGGTGGGGCAAGCGTCGTACAGAGTCTCAATTACTCTGTGGCGATTGCGCTCGCCTATCCGGCGGGCCCATTGCTGTGCCTCCTCTTCGCCGACCGCTTCGAGCGCAAGTGGCAGATCGTCGCCGCTGCCGTGGGCATCGCGGTCGCGGGAATGCTGTTCGTGCGCCAGCACGCCGCACTGGCGCTGATACTCTGCGGTGTGCTGATCACGCTGTGCAACAATCTGCTTTCATACGCCTATCACGCCTACCAGAGCGAGCTGTATCCCACGCGCGTCAGGGCTCGTGCCGTGGGTTTCGTCTACGCCTGGAGCCGCCTGTCGACCGTCTTCACCAGTGTCATGATCGGTTTGGTGCTCGGGCATTTCGGCACCCGCGGCGTGTTTACCTTCATCGCCGCGAGCATGGGCGTGGTGTGTGTTTGCATCGGCGTATTCGGCCCACGCACACGCGCGCTGTCGCTGGAACAGATAGCGGCCTGAGGCCCCCTGCTGACCTGGCGCTGTCGTAGGCTAGTGAAAGTGCAGGCTGCCGTTGCCGAACAAACCGACAAGACCAATGATTATCAGGTACAGCGCCACAATGTAGTTCAGCAACTTGGGGGCTATCAGAATCAGGATGCCAGCAATCAGCGCCGCGAGGGGGCCGATGGATAGGTGCAGATTCACGTCAAGCTCTCCCTGTGATCAGTGATTTAGGTTTCAGTGCACGTGCGCCGCAGCAGGCGTTCCGTCCGACCAGTCGGGGACCCGAACGATGAAGGTAGCCAATGGCTCGGGTGCGCCCTGAAACTGCGGATTGAGAATGACCGGGGAGCCCGCCACATCCGCGCCCCAATCGGCGCCGTCTGATCTCGCAGCGTAAAACATCAGATGAGGGTGCCAGTGCCCCACCGCATCGCCAAGTTGGCCTTGCTTCGAGAGCATGTAGGACATTGCCCCGGGTTGCAGTGCGGGCAGTTCTTTTTTGCTCACCGCCTCCTGCATGTTGGCAATGAGCTGCGACTTGGACGCACCCCCGAGAGCCAGTTGGGTCCTCTTAAGGGTAATTGGCAGAACCGAGTGGACGGCGGGTGGGTTGAAGCAAATCGGACCCCGCATTTTCGGATTCCAGAACTCCGGGCTGTCAACGGGGCCCATCCAGGAGCGCTCCACGACGCACACAAAGCCATTTTTGCCTTTTATGGCGCTCTCGTAGCCGTGCTCCGTGAGCACGAGGATCGTAGCTTCACCTGATATGGCAGCGGGCGCAGCGCTACGAGCCAGAGCGATCTCGGTCTGTCGATCGCTCATGAGGTACTGAGCTATCGGCGCCATGCGCGGATAGGCCGCCTTTGCTTCCTGCGCGTATCCCGGCCCCGCTGCGCTGAGCACGACGGTGAACACCAGCGCCTGGAGTGCGAAAGTCTTGGAGATCATGTTGGGTTCCCTGCTTCGTTTGGCCAAAAAGCAATCGAATATATCGCTGCAGATGATCCAGGCAGACCGTGGCAATCGCGGCGTCCTGATGAGCCTTGGCTAGAATGAAGGCCCCTTGGGTGACGGCTTGCATATGTTTGGCGAGGCCATCGGCGCTCCATTGTCCACCGTTGCCGTAGCGGTGCAATGCCGCGGCGATGTCCATCTCAAGCATGGCGGTGTGCTCGCTGAGTCCCTTCTCGCAGGCTGCCTGGATCGCAGGATGCGTTTGGTAAGTCTCCTGAACCAGGCTGCCGAGCAGACAGGTGAATTCGGCTGACGGGCCACGCAGGAGGCTCTTGCGAAACTCCACATAGCCCAAGAGTCGCTCGACGGGATCGACCAGGTCCCGATAGGGTGCGGCGGCAAACAACCAGTCCGCCAGCGCAGAAAAATGCCCGGCGGCCGCGATCGCCAGTGCTTCCTTGCTCTCAAAGTAGTGGAAGAACGCGCCCTTGGTCACCCCCGCAGCCCGACACAGGTCATCAACCGTGGTAGCCGCGAAGCCCTTGGTGCGGATGACGTCCACGGCCGCATCCAACAGCTTTGTTTTCGCGTTCTTCTTCGCTGCCATACGCGAAACCATACCGACCAGTTGGTATGCAGTCAAGTGAAAACGCGGGCTGGAGGGTCCGGCAGTCCACGCGCCGCTATCCAGCCGGCGGTAAAACCTCAAGAACTTGCCATCAGTGTGCGTCCGGATCCCCCGCTCTTGGGTGTGATCGTGATGCTGAGGTCGGCATCCTGGAGCATCATCTGCCGCGCGGCCACCGCCACCATGCCAAAGGACTTGCCCATGCCTACGTCCCTGCCCTTGCGAACCATTGGCAAGCTGCTTTGTGTCTGTGTTGCGCTCGGCCTGGCGGCCCTCGCTCATGCCGACACGGTGCTCATCACGGGGGCCAACTCCGGCATCGGCCTGGAATTTGCCAAACAGTACGCGGCCACGGGCTGGACCGTCATTGCCACCCATCGACGTGACGAAACACCCGCCACCCTCAAAGATCTGGCCGCCAAATATCCGAACGTCCGCGCGGAACGCATGGACGTGACCAAGCGCGATGAGATTCACTCCCTCGCTGTAAAATTGCACGGTGCACCGATCGACGTGCTGATCAACAACGCCGGTGTGGTCATCCTGGGCGGAAAGGATGGCGCGTGGCGCGGACCGGGCGCCGACGTCAAAGGTCAGAATTTCGGTACGCTGAACTACGATGAGTTTGACACCTTCATGAAGACCAACGTGGCCGGTCCAAGCATGGTCACCGAGGAGTTCTTCCAGAACGTCAAGGCCAGCAAGCAAAAGAAGGTCATCGCCATCAGCTCCTCAAACGGGATGATCACCGGTAAGCCCCTCTGCTGCGGCCTGTTCTGGTACCGACTGAGCAAGGCGGCTCTAAACAAACTGATGATCTCGATCGCCGCAACGGTCCGAAAGGACGGGGTGATCGTCGTCCTGTTCAATCCCGGGGCGGTGCGCGTCGAGAAGCAAGCAGATTTCCAATACCCAGGAATGCTGCCGACACCCGTCGTGGTGGCCGCTATGATAAAGGTCATCGGCAAGCTGACGATTGCCGACAGCGCACGCTTTCTGCAGCACGACGGGAAAACCCAACCCTGGTGAGCTTGCGACGCGACCGGCCAGCGCCGCATTTTACGGTACCGCTCTGCCGCATCTCACGGATGAGTACTGCGAGCGCCCGGGAGCGGGCCGCCACTGAAGACGCAAGCCGCCGGCATACTCTGACGCGGGAGTTAATCAAGCTGTCGCGAGTCCGAGACGGTCGCGGCCTGTCGCGAGTCCGAGACGGGTTGCCCTCCGCAATTTGTGCACTTAAGGTCAAGCGCATAGTTGGATCACAGGCAGAAAATGCGGACTTCACAACATCGAGGTAGCCAATGGGTTACGTGATCGTTTTGTATCTGTATCTTCGTGCGCAGACCGCCATGATGGATGTCGATCAGCTTCAGGTCGACGGCGACGGTGGCGTGCTGCAGGTGGAAGTGCACCCGCCCAACACACAGTTCCCGACCCTGGAAGCCTGCCAGGCGGCACTGAAGAGCATCGGTGCCCCGGACGTCGGCTATCCGTACAAAATCGCGAATTCTTGGTGCAAGGAGAAGCGAGAGTGATGAGGTCCAGGCACGATCTGGACCTCTTCCTGCAGTTCATGCAGTCGGCGCCCGGTAGGCAACCATCCAGCCGCAACGGTTGCGCTGGTGCTATCGGCTCCTCCGTCACGCCCGGTCAGGCCCCTGTGCCACCGGGCGTAATCCTACGGAATCTGTGGTCCCTTATTGATGGTCCGGCAGCCACGTCCGCGAAACCCAACCGTTGCCGCCCGTAGGTGTTCCAGACGCGCTTGGCGACCGCTACTGCTCGCTCAAGGCCTGACTCACACGCATACGTCCGGCGCGGATCGCAGGCAGTAGGCCGCCGAGCAATCCGATCACCAGCGCGCCCACCACCGCCTCCACGAGCAGGCGGACGGGGACCACGAACTGGAATGCAAACTGCGTATTGCCCAGAAAGTTCGTGTTCGCCGGCAAGTTGTTCAACGCCAGATAGATGATTCCGGCGCCGATCACACTGCCGGCCGTGGCCAGCAACACCGATTCTCCCACGACGGCGGCGCCGACCGAAATAGCCGCGAAACCGATTGCTCGGGCAGTACCGATCTCACGTACGCGCGCAGCGACCGCACCGTACATTGTATTGAGGGCGCCGAAGATGGCGCCGATTCCCATGATGATGAGCAACGGCAGCGCAAAGAATCGCACGGTAGCAAGCAGGTCGCGCGCCATCCGCTGATAATATTCCGACTCGGGCAGTGCGTAGGCGCCGACGTTGGCAGCTGCCTTCAAGGCAGTCTGAAAGCGTACGGCCGCGGCATCACCCGAAAATTTGACACGGACGCTGTGCACGTCAGGTCCAAGACGAAAGGCGGACTGCAGAATAGGCAGATCCGCCCACAGTTCCGATTCGATGGCACCGCCGCCGTCTTCGAAGACGCCGACGATCCTCCAATCCGAATCCGCCAGCCGCAGATGGCTACCAAGCTCCAGGCCCGCGAATTGCCGCTGACTGCTGCGCCCCACCATCAACTCGTATCGGCCCGGTGCAATAGCCCTGCCGGCCGTCACCTTCAAGCCACTGCGGATCTTCAATGCCGCAGGAGTCACCCCGCGCACGGACAGGTCCACGTAGTCGCCCTGGCTGATCCGGTTGACGCTGATCGAGCGGGCGCTCTCCGGCGAAACAATCGCGCCCGGGTCAAGGGTGGTTGCAATGCCTGCGACGCTCGCAGCGGCCTCGGCTGTCAGGTCGCTCTGCTCCTCGGAATCGTGGCCGGTCTTCAGGACCATGAGAATTCCATGGTCCGCACTTGCCAGCAGCAACGACCGAAAGCTTGCCGCGATGGAGAACAAACCGATGAAGACTGCCACAATGCAGGCGATGCCAAACACATCGATGGCCGAGCTCGCCCAGCGCTGCGGCAGCGTCAGCAGGTTCAGCTTCAGCAGCGTCCA
>DASZCK010000324.1:0-10452 GCA_035943195.1 Steroidobacteraceae bacterium | reverse complement strand
GGTGATACTGGCCGCACTGCTTGAATACATGATTTTTGGTTTCCTGGTGGGCGGGGCCCGCGCGCGCTACAAGATCGCCGCACCGGCCACCACCGGCCATCCGGACTTCGAGCGCACCTTTCGCGTTCACTACAACACCCTGGAAATGCTGGTGGTGTTCGTCCCGGCGATCTGGCTCTTCGGGATGTATCTGAATCCGCGCTGGGGCGCCATCATCGGCGTGGTGTTTGTCGTGGGGCGTGCGCTGTATGCCATCGGCTACCTGCGGGCGCCGGAAAAACGCGAGATCGGCGCCATGTTGTCCTTCGCCTCGCTGTCGGTCCTGCTGGTGGGTGCCGTGATCGGTGTCGTGCGTGCGCTGTGGGTAACCTCAACTTGAATCCTGCGGGCGCCAGTCAGCGCAGCGGTGGCGAGGCTCTGGTTGATGCACTGATTGCACACCGGATCGACACCGTGTTCGGGCTGCCGGGTGCCCAGACCTATGGACTCTTCGATGCCCTGCACCGTGCCCAGCCGCAGTTGCGCACCATCGGCGCGCGCCACGAGCAGGCGTGCAGCTACATGGCCTTCGGCTATGCGCGCTCGACGGGCCGGCCGGCGGTGTGCACCGTCGTGCCCGGACCGGGTCTTCTGAATGCGGGTGCAGGACTGCTCACCGCCTGGGGCGCCAACCAGCCGGTGCTGTGCCTGACCGGACAGGTACCCAGATCATTCCTGGACCAGGGACGCGGCCATCTGCATGAAATGGCCGATCAGCTGGGTACGGCGGCGGGATTCAGCAAGTGGGTGGCGCGGGTCGAGCATCCGTCGCTGGCACCCGGGCTCATCGCCGAGGCCTTCCGACAGATGCGCCAGGGACGCCCGGGACCTGCCGTAGTGGAGATGCCCTGGGATGTGTTCACGCAGCGCGCGGCGGTGGTGCCGGTCGCGCCGTTCGCGGGTGCGCTGGTGCCGCCACCGGATACGGATGTCGCCGCGCGCGCCGCGCAGCTGATCGCCGCCAGCCGCTTTCCCATGATTTTCGTCGGCGGCGGGGCGCAGGGTGCGAGCGAGGCCATTCTCGAACTCGCGGAACTCCTGGATGCGCCGGTGGTGGGCTTTCGTAGCGGCCGCGGCGTGGTCAGCGACGCACATGAACTGGGACTGAACATCGCGGCCGCTTGGCGCATATGGCCGAAGACTGACTTGGTGATCGGTATCGGCACGCGCCTTGAAGTGCCCGGATGGCGCTGGCCCTGGAAGCCCCCCGGTCAGAAGAGCATCCGGCTGGATGTGGATGCGGTGGAAATGCGGCGCGCGCCCGCCGATGTGGCGCTGCTCGCCGATGCGGAGGCGGGGACGCGCGCGCTGCTCGCGGCGCTGCGGCCGCTGCCGGTGCAGCGCGGCGCCAGGCGCGAGGCCATCGCCGCCGCCAAGGCCGCGGCGGCAGTGGACGTCGAGTCGGTGCAGCCGCAGGTGGCGTACCTTAAGGCCATCCGTGCGGTGCTGCCCGAGAGCGGCATCGTGACCGATGAAATTTCGCAGATGGGATTCACCGCCTGGTACGCCTATCCCACCTATCGGCCGCGCACCTTCATTTCATCCGGTTACCAGGGCACGCTGGGATCGGGATTCCCGACCGCGCTGGGGGTGAAGGTGGCGCACCCCGACCAACCGGTGGTGGCAATCTGTGGTGATGGCGGTTTCATGTTCGCCGTGCAGGAATTGGCGACGGCGGTTCAATACGGCATTGGCGTCGTGACACTGGTGTTCAACAACTGCGCCTTCGGCAACGTGCGTCGCGATCAGCGTGAGCGTTTTGGCGGCCGCGTGCTCGGCTCCGATCTGCACAATCCTGATTTCCTGAAGCTCGCCGATGCCTTCGGCGTGCAGGCCGCGCGGGTCGACTCGCCGCAGGCCCTGAGTGCCACGCTCACCCGTGCGCTTGCTTCGGGCGTGCCGTGGCTGATCGAGGTGCCGGTGGCGCGCGATTCGGAAAGCGATCCGTGGCGCTTCCTGCAGCCGCCGGTTCCGACCCATGCCTGAAGTGCGCGCCACCATCGTGCTGGTACACGGCGCGTGGCATGGCAGCTGGTGCTGGGAGTTTCTCAAGCCACAGCTGCTGGCCCGCTCGCTGTCGGTACGCGCCGTGCAACTGCCCAGCGCCAGTAGTGCCGTACCCGTGGGCTTGAGCGAGGATGCCCGGCACTTAAGCGAGTTGTTGAGCACGATTCTCGGTCCGGTCATTCTCTGCGGACATTCCTATGGCGGCATGGTCATCTCTGCGGCGGATACCGACCGCGCCGATGTCCGGCAGCTGGTTTATCTGTGCGCCTACATGACCGAAGCCGGAGAGTCGCTGGAATCCTCGTTGCGCAAGGCTGGGGAGCGCCGTCCGGGCCACTGGATCCGGCACCTGCCGGATGGCAGCACGCGGGTCGATGCGGCGCGCGCCGCCCAGCTCTTTTACGACGATTGCCCGGACGTGACCCGGACCTGGGCCCTTGCGCAGTTGCGGCCGCATTGGGGGCGCTGCCTGTCCGACTGCGTCGCATCCCCGGCCTGGCACCGCCATCCCAGCACCTATGTGGCCTGTGACCGGGATCAGGTGCTTGCCCCGCAAATCCAACGTGACACCTACGCCAGGCGCGCGCAGCAGTGCCTCACTCTGGCGAGCGGTCACTCGCCGTTTCTGTCACACCCGGAACAGCTCGCGCAGGCGCTGGCCTCCATCGCTCCGTAGACGCAAGTTGCTGTCATAATCGTCGTGGTCGGCGCCCAAGCGCCCGCATCCGTTATACTGGGCGGCCCGGCTGAATTTAAGCACGCGCGAATGTGGCGGAACTGGTAGACGCGCTGGATTTAGGTTCCAGTGGGGTAACCCGTGAGGGTTCGAGTCCCTCCTTTCGCACCAGGCCGGAAAGGCACCTAGAAACATCGGTGCAAATTTGAGTTTCACAACAGGATTTGAAGTGGTATGCAGGTATCCTTGACCGCAACTGGTGGGCTTGAGCGCCGCCTGGAAGTTGCCGTTCCCGCCCAGGCGGTGACGAGCGAAATCGAAACCCGGCTGAAGCAGCTAGCGCGGACGTCCCGCCTGAAGGGCTTCCGCCCCGGCAAGGCGCCCCTGCAGGTGGTGCGCAAGCAGTTCGGCGATCAGGTACGCGCCGAGGTCGTCAGCGACCTGATGCGCAAGTCCTTCGCCGAGGCCGTCTCCAAGGAGCAGCTGACGCCGGCCGCCGGTCCGCGCATCGAACCCATCGCCCTGGATCCGGGATCGGATCTGAAGTACGCGGCCGTTTTCGAAGTGATGCCGGAAGTGAAGGTGGCGCCTTTTGCCGCCATTCAGGTGCAGCGCCCTGCGGCCACGGTCACTGACGCCGACGTCGATGCCATGATCGAGTCCATGCGCCGCCAGCGGCCCGACTTCACCGAAGTGAGCCGTCCGGCCCAGCTGACCGATCGCGTGACCGTTGATTACGACGGCACCGTGGCCGGTGAGGCGTTCGAGGGTGGCAGGGGGCGCGACGTTCCTTTTGTCATCGGGTCCGGCCAGGTACTGCCGGAGTTTGATGCCGCCGCGACGGGTGCCAGCGTGGGTGATACCCACCAGGTCACCATCAACTACCCGGCGGGTCACGGATCCAAGGTGCTCGCCGGTAAAACAGCCGAGTTCACGCTAACGCTCAAAAAGATCGAAGTGCAGGCCCTGCCGTCCGTCGATGAGGCCTTCTGCCGCGCCTATGGCGTGGAAGTGGGCGGGATCGACGCCCTGCGCACTGAAGTGCGTGCCAGCATGGAGCGGGAACTGGCCTCTGTGATCCGCAGCCGGCTGCGCGCCCAGGTCATGGAAGCGCTGTACCGCAACAATCCCCTGGAGGTGCCCAAGGCGCTGGTCGAGGATGCCACCCAGCAGATGCAGGTGGAGGCAGGCCGCCGGGCCGGTGCTCGCGAGGCCAGCCAGCTGCCGCCGCGCGAGCAGTTCCTGGAGGCTGCCCGCCAGCGCGTGGCCCTGGGGATGCTCATGACCGAGATTGTGCGCGGCCTGTCCCTGACTGTTGACCGCAGCCGCGTGCAGGGACGCTTGGATGATCTGGTCGCCTCGTTACCCAATCCTGAAGAAACCCGCCGCGCGTATCTGTCAAATGCGGATGCCATGCGTCAGGTTGAGTCGGCAGTCCTTGAAGATCAGGCAATCGATGCCATAGTGGAGAAAGCCACGGTCACCGACCTGCCGTCCACGTTCCGCGAGCTGACGGGATTTGGACAGAATGAAGCCACCACCGGGAGTTCCGCCACATGAACGAGCGTGCCCTGAACCTGGTTCCCATGGTCGTTGAGCAGACGGCTCGTGGCGAACGCGCCTATGACATCTATTCCCGCCTGCTCAAGGACCGCCTGATTTTCGTCGTCGGTCCGATTGATGATTACATGGCCAACATCGTGGTCGCCCAGATGCTGTTCCTGGAGTCCGAGAATCCGGAAAGAGAGATCAACCTGTACATCAACTCCCCGGGCGGCGTGGTGACGGCAGGGCTCGCGATTTATGACACCATGCAGTTCATCAAGCCGGACGTCAGCACCATCTGCACCGGCCAGGCCGCCAGCATGGGAGCCGTGCTGCTGGCCGCCGGCGCCCATGGCAAGCGTTACTGCCTGCCGCATGCACGGGTCATGATCCACCAGCCCCTCGGCGGCGTGCAGGGCCAGGCCAGTGACATGGAAATCCATGTCCGGGAGACCCTCGGGGTCCGGGACCGGTTAAATAAGATCCTCGCCAAGCACACCGGCCAGACGGTGGAGAAGATCCGCCAGGACACGGACCGGGATAACTTCCTCAGTGCCAGCGACGCCGTGGAGTACGGCCTCATCGACAAGATGCTGGAGAAACGGGGTGACTCGCCCAGTTCCAGTGCGGAAAAGTGATTTTTAGCACCAATACTGAGAGCAACAGCACAACGCGGCGTTGGCATATTGCCACTGCTTTGCCTGTGGCCTCAGGCGCATGCTATAAGGAAATACCCCTGTTTTGGGGGTTTGTCCCGCCTCGCCAATGCCGCACGAGGGCTAGATGACCGAAGATTCCCGCGGCCGTCATGACGACGGCAAACTGTTGTACTGCTCGTTCTGCGGGAAGAGCCAGCACGAGGTTCGAAAGCTCATTGCCGGACCCTCGGTGTTCGTCTGTGACGAATGCGTGGAGCTGTGCAACGACATCATCCGCGAGGAGCTCGAGGATCGTGCCGAGCGCGCCCGTGACAAGCTCCCCAAGCCACATGAAATCAAGAAGGTCCTTGACGAGTACGTCATCGGCCAGGATCGCGCCAAGAAGGTGCTGGCGGTCTCCGTCTACAACCATTACAAGCGGCTGCAGAGCCGCACCGGCACGCCCCGCAAGGACGATGTCGAGATCACCAAGAGCAACATCCTGCTGATCGGTCCCACCGGTTGCGGCAAGACGCTGCTGGCCGAAACGCTCGCGCGGCTGCTGAACGTGCCCTTCACCATCGCCGACGCCACCACGCTGACCGAGGCGGGCTACGTCGGTGAGGACGTCGAGAACATCATCCAGAAGCTGTTGCAGAAGTGCGATTACGATGTGGAGAAGGCGCAGACGGGCATCGTCTACATCGACGAAATCGACAAGATTTCCAGAAAGTCCGACAACCCCTCGATCACCCGCGACGTCTCCGGCGAGGGCGTGCAGCAGGCGCTGCTGAAGCTCATCGAGGGAACCGTGGCGTCGGTGCCGCCGCAGGGCGGGCGCAAGCATCCGCAGCAGGAATTCCTGCAGGTGGATACCACCAACATCCTGTTCATCGTGGGTGGCGCCTTTGCGGGACTTGAGAAGATCATCCAGAACCGTACCCAGAAGGGCGGCATCGGCTTCACCTCCGAGGTGCGCGATGTCAGCAGTCGGCCGCATGGCAGCGATCTGTTCCATGATGTCGAGCCCGAGGATCTCATCAAGTTCGGCCTGATCCCCGAGTTCGTGGGCCGCCTGCCGGTGGTCGCGACGCTCGATGAGCTGGACGAGGTGGCGCTGGTGTCCATCCTCACCGAACCGCGCAATGCTTTGACCAAGCAGTACCGGCGCCTGTTCGAGATGGAAGGCGCCGAGCTCGAGTTCCGGGAAGAGGCCTTGAAGGCGGTGGCCCACCGCGCCATGCAGCGCAAGACCGGCGCCCGCGGACTGCGCACTATCCTGGAGACGGCACTGCTGGACATGATGTACGACCTGCCGACGCTGCGGAATGTGCAGAAGGTCGTGGTCGATGAGACCGTCATCGAAGGACAGAGCAAGCCCTACGTGGTTTACCGTACTGAAGAAGAACCGCGCCGAGCCTCTGGCAGCGCACACTGAACTGTGCCTGCCGCGGTTTCCCGGGCAACGTCCCCGGGAAGTCGCGATCCGCTTCACAATCTGTGGACCGGCACCGTTGAATCGGTGTGGCACGGCCCCAATTCCCCGTTATATTACTCACGTGACAGGTTTGCCGGGCACGGTCGTCCCGCGCAAGCCTTAACCTTTGCATCAGCGAGGAATTCTCCATGTCTGAACCGGTCTCCCCGAGCCCCAAGACTACGACCGCCGCCAGCGTCCCGGTGCTGCCACTGCGGGATGTCGTCGTCTACCCGCACATGGTCATTCCGCTGTTCGTGGGCCGGGAGAAATCCATCCAGGCGCTGGATGTCGCCATGCATGGCGACAAGCGCATCATGCTCATCGCGCAGAAGCAGGCGGATGTGGATGATCCGAAGGTCGAGGACCTGTACCGCATCGGCACCATTGCCACCATCCTGCAACTGCTGAAGCTGCCGGACGGGACGGTCAAGGTGCTGGTCGAAGGCATCGATCGCGCGCGCATCGAAAAGCTCGAGGCGGGCGACTACTACCGCGCCGATGTCACCATGCAGCCGGATGGCGAGAGCTACGATGAGCGCGAGATGGATGTGCTCGGCCGCTCCGTGATCTCGCAGTTCGAGCAGTACGTGAAGCTGAACAAGAAGGTGCCGCCCGAAGTGCTGACGGCCCTGGCGGGCATCGAGCACGCGGGTCGCTTGGCCGACACCGTAGCTGCCCATATGTCCTTGAAGCTGGGCGAGAAGCAGAAGGTCCTGGAGATCCTCGACGTTCGCAAGCGCCTGGAACACATCCTGGTCGCCATCGAAGGCGAGATGGATGTGCTGCAGATCGAGAAGCGCATCCGCGGCCGCGTCAAGGCGCAGATGGAGAAGTCACAGCGCGAGTACTACCTGAATGAGCAGATGAAGGCCATTCAGAAGGAACTCGGCGAAATGGACGAGGGCGGCAACGAGCTCACGGATCTGGAGCAGAAGATCGCCAAGGCGGGAATGCCCAAGGAGGCGCGCGAGAAGGCCGCCGCCGAGTTGAACAAGCTGAAGATGATGTCGCCGATGTCGGCGGAGGCCACGGTCGTCCGCAACTACATCGACTGGCTGGTGAAGGTGCCCTGGAAGAAGCGCACCAAGATCCTCAAGGACATCGCCAAGGCCGAATCGGTGCTGAACGAGGACCACTTTGGCCTGGACAAGGTCAAGGAGCGCATCGTCGAGTACCTCGCCGTGCAGCATCGCGTCGAGAAGCTGCGCGGACCCATCCTGTGCCTGGTCGGTCCCCCGGGCGTCGGCAAGACCTCGCTGGGTCAGAGCATCGCGCGTGCCACGAACCGCAAGTTCGTGCGCATGTCGCTGGGTGGCGTGCGCGATGAGGCCGAGATCCGCGGCCATCGCCGCACCTACATCGGTTCGATGCCGGGCAAGATCGTGCAGAACATGGCCAAGGCCGGGGTCCACAATCCCCTGTTCCTGCTCGACGAAGTGGACAAGATGTCCATGGACTTCCGCGGCGACCCCTCATCGGCGCTGCTGGAAGTGCTCGATCCGGAGCAGAACGCGACCTTCAACGATCATTACCTGGAGGTCGATCTGGACTTGTCCGAGGTGATGTTCGTGTGCACGGCCAATACCCTGAACATCCCCGGGCCGCTGCTGGATCGCATGGAAGTCATCCGCCTGCCCGGTTACACCGAAGACGAAAAGATGAACATCGGGCGCCGTTACCTGGTGCCCAAGCAGATGAAGGCCAATGGCCTGAAGGACGATGAGCTGAAGGTCTCCGATCCGGCGCTCCTGGATATCGTGCGGCATTACACGCGCGAGGCGGGCGTGCGCAATCTGGAGCGCGAGATCGCCAAGATCGGCCGCAAGTCGGTCAAGCAGCTGCTGCTCGAGGACAAGGACCAGAAGACCATCAGCGTCACGCCGCGCAATCTCGAGAAGTTCTTAGGGGTGAAGCGCTTCCGCTTCGGCAAGGCCGAGGACAGTGATCGCATCGGCCAGGTCACCGGGCTTGCCTGGACCGAAGTGGGCGGAGAACTGCTGACCATCGAAGCGGCCATCGTGCCGGGCAAGGGCAAGCTGCAGCACACGGGGCATCTGGGCGAGGTGATGCAGGAGTCCATCCAGGCGGCCATGACCGTGGTCCGCAGCCGCAGCCAGGTGCTGGGTCTGGAGCAGGACTTCTACCAGAAGAACGACATCCACCTGCATATGCCGGAGGGCGCGACGCCCAAGGACGGCCCGAGTGCCGGCGTGGGCATGTGCACCGCGCTGGTGTCGGCGCTCACGCGCATCCCGGTGAAGTCCGATGTGGCGATGACCGGGGAGATCACCCTGCGCGGCGAGGTGCTGCCCATCGGCGGCCTGAAGGAGAAACTGCTGGCCGCGCATCGCGGCGGCATCAAGACCGTGCTCATTCCGGATGAGAACGTGAAGGACCTGACGGAGATCCCCGACAACATCAAGGGCAACCTCACCATCAAGCCGGTGAAGTGGATTGATGAGGTGCTGCAGATCGCCCTGGTGAGTCAGCCGGTGCCCGCGACCGTGACCCCGCCGACGTCCGTGGAAACCAAACCGGCGCGCCGCGCCGGACGCCGCGCGCTCAAGCCGACGTCGGCCCACTAGGCTTCTAGGGTCTGAAGCACTTCACCGCCGTCATCTTCGACCTGGATGGCACCCTGCTCGACACCGAAAGGGTCGCGCAGGAGGCCTTTTTCAGTACCTGCGCTGACTTTGGCATCACCCCGCGCATGGATCTGCTGCTGCGCTGTGTGGGGGCCGCCGAGCCCATCGCCCGCCGGGTCATCGAGGAGGGCTATGGAGCGGAACTGGATGCCGGGGCCTTCTTTGCCGCCTGGAGCCGCCACTTCACGGAACTGGGTCGGGTAACCCCGGCGCCGCTGAAGGAGGGAGCGCTCACGCTGCTGGATACCGTGGCGCAGCTGGGCCTGCCGATGGCGGTGGCCACCTCCTCGTATACGGCCCATGCGCAGGACAAACTGCGTCGGGCTGGGCTCCTGCGGCGCTTCAAGGCCGTCGTCGGCGCGGACCAGGTGCAAAAGCCGAAGCCGGATCCGGAGGTGTATCTGAAGGCCGCGGCCACTCTGGGGGTTGACCCCCGGGACTGCCTGGCCCTGGAGGACTCCGAGTACGGCGTGCGCGCCGCCCATGCGGCCGGCATGACGGTCGTCCAGGTGCCGGACATGACCCAGCCCACCGCGGATCTTCGCGCGCTGGGACACATCGTCCTGGCATCATTGAAGGAAGTGGCGGGCTACCCGTTTACCGTGGAAACCACCGATGGCTGAAGTCGAGATCCATACCGCCCACGAGCATGGCGGCGATGCCTTCACCAAGGGCGTGAGCGTGATGGTGGGCGTCATCGGCATCATCCTGGCCTTCGTCACCATCGCCTCGCACCGCGCGCACACCGCGGCGGTCATCCATCGCACCGAAGCGAACGACCAGTGGTCGTTCTACGAGGCAAAGAAGGAACGCGAGCACCTGATGGAGGTGGCGGCGGGACTGCTCGGCGTCGTCGAGGTCGCCCAGACAGACAAGGCGCAGGTGCTGGGCGCGCAATACGCGCAGCAACGCGATCGTTACGCCGCTGACGCCACCCAGATCCAGAAAGAGGCGCAGGCGCGCGAAGCCGAGAGCCGGCGCGAGGAGGCCCGGGGCCTGCGTCTGGACCTGGGGAGGGGCTCTTGGAGTTGGGCCTGGTGCTCACCTCGCTGTACTTCCTGGCCCGCAGGCGGCTGTTTCCCATCATCGGGGTATTGGCGGCCATCGCCGGCGGCATCGTCGCGGCGACCAGTTCCCTGGCCTAGGTTTCTCGCATGGTTTCTGGCCCAGCGTGATAAATTCCCGGGCTGCGGGTGCTTAGCTCAGCTGGTAGAGCGTCGCCTTTACACGGCGAATGTCGGCGGTTCGATCCCGTCAGCACCCACCAATGAATCAGTAAGTTATGTGCGCTCTGTTTCTCTACCGGCTCCCGTACGGATTTCCATACGGAAAGTCCAAAAAAACTGAAGCGCCGAATCAGAACACACCGTGTGCTCGGCGGCAGCCGTTTTAGAAACCACAAGCCCTGGCCCACTTTCGTAC
>DASZCK010000323.1:0-1764 GCA_035943195.1 Steroidobacteraceae bacterium | reverse complement strand
GCCTGGTCGTCACCGTGCATTCGGGTGAAGGCAAGGCCAATCAGTACCTGGCCCGCGGCTTCAACCTGGACCACGGCACCGACATTGCCAACTTCGTGGACGACATGCCGGTGAACCGGCCGACCAATACGCACGGACAGGGGTATTCGGATCTGAACTTCATCATGCCGGAGCTAACCGACGGGCTGGATTACACCAAGGGCCCGTACTACGCCTCGGTCGGGGATTTCGGTTCGGTGGCCTCGACCCATATGAAGTTGGCCGATGACATCCCTGACCAGTTGTCCCTGGCGGCCGGCACGCTCGGGGTCTACAACGTGTTCTTCGGCGGTACCGACCACCTGGACGAGAATGACCGGATTCTGGGCGGCGCCTACTACGGACATGTCGACGGCCCGTTCACGCATCCTGATGATTTCGAAAAAATCGCCGGTCTGCTGCGCTACAGCCACGGCACGGACGAGGATGGATATAGCGCCACGGTCATGTACTTCCATGGCCAGGGCAATCTCACCACGGACCAGCCGCTGCGCGCCGTGCAGGAAGGACTCATCGACCGTTACGGCACCCTCGATCCCAGCGACGGCAGTCTGTCGGAGCGACACAGTCTGTCGTTGCACTACGCGACGAGCGGGGAGGCGTGGAAATTCCGTTCCGGCGCCTACTACATCGACAGCCGGATGATTCTCTGGAATGACTTCACCCACTTCCTGAATGATCCGGTGAACGGTGACCAGGAAGAACAGACAGAGACGCGCACGGCCACCGGGGGCCAGGTTGCCTTCGTCTACGGTGCGATGCTGGGAGGGGTCGAGAACGACACCGAGGTGGGCCTGCAGCTGCGGGATGACAGCGCGTATGTAAATCGCTTGCACACCCGGTACCGCACCCCGCTGGATTATTGTTCGGTGCCGCAGGTCGACGGGCCTGCCCTCCAGGTCGAGGCGCCCGGCGGAGTCTGCAACGCCGATCAGGTGCATCTGCTGGACCTGGGCCCGTATCTGGCGGCTACCACGCACTGGCTGTCCTGGCTGCGCACGGTGCTGGGGCTGCGCGAGGAGTACTACCGCGCCACCGATCACAGCTTGACCACCGCCTTTGAGGGCGCCACCAGCGAGACCCTGTTGCAACCCAAGGGCAGCCTGATCGTCGGGCCGTTTGCGAAGACCGAGTTGTATTTCAGCGCCGGTCGCGGCTTTCATTCGGATGACGTGCGCGGGGTGTTCGGAACCGTACCTCTTGAAGGCGTGCCCGGTACGGCCGGCAGAACGCCGCTGTTGGCACCGACTCAGGGCCTGGAGTTCGGCATTCGCAGTGACGTTGTTTCAAAGCTGTCGATGCAGCTGGCAGTATTCCAGCAGGACTTCAATTCGGAGCTCGCCTACGACGCCGACGCCGGGCAGGACGCGGCCAGTGCGCCCAGCCGCCGGCGTGGCGTGGAATTCTCGGCCCAGTACCATCCGCTGCCCTGGATCGAGTTGAATACCGACCTGGCGCTGTCGCGCGCGCGTTATCGCGGCGACGTGGCGCAATTTGCCCTGGCGGGTCCCTGGATTGCCGACGCGCCGAAGTTCATTGGCTCGTTCGGCGTCCTGGTGAACAAGCCCGGTCCCTGGTTCGGTGGCCTGCAGTGGCGCAAGCTCGGTCCCTATCCCATCAATGACGGACAGCAGTTTCCCAACGACGCCGGTTACGGGGAGTTCAACCTGGATGCAGGCTACCGCTTCGGTCCGGGCGTGAAGTTGCAACTGAGCTTGTACAATC
>DASZCK010000322.1:0-9734 GCA_035943195.1 Steroidobacteraceae bacterium | reverse complement strand
CGCAAAAGGTGGGCGCGAAATTTGCCGTTGCGGTCAACAGCGCCACCTCTGCCCTGCACATCGCCTGCTTGGCGCTGCGGCTGGGCAAGGGCGGCCTGCTCTGGACGGTACCCAACACCTTCGTCGCCTCCGCCAACTGCGCGCGCTATTGCGGTGCAGACGTCGATTTCGTCGACATCGATCCGCGCACCTGGAATCTCAGCATTCCCAGGCTGGAAGAAAAACTCGCCGCTGCCCAGCAGCAGGGGCGCTTGCCCGACATCGTTGTTCCCGTGCATTACGCCGGACAGCCAACCGACCAAGAAGCGATCTGGCGGCTGGGACAGAAATACGGCTTTCGCATCATTGAAGACGCCTCGCATGCCATCGGCGCAGCGGTGAATCATGAGCCGACCGGCAGCTGCAGATGGTCGGACATCACGGTGTTCAGCTTTCATCCCGTCAAGATCATCACCAGCGGCGAAGGCGGCATGGCGCTCACCAACGACGCCGCGCTTGCCGAAAGACTCGCCATGCTCCGCAGTCACGGCATTACGCGGGATCCGCAGCGCTTCGAATTCGACAATGCCGGCGCCTGGTACTACGAACAGCAGGACCTCGGATTCAACTATCGCCTGACGGACATACATGCCGCCTTGGGTCACAGCCAGCTTCGCCGACTTGACAGCTATGTCGCCGAACGCAATCGGCTGGCACGCCGCTACGACCAATTGCTTCGCGGCTTGCCCATCACCCTACCCACCGTCAATTCGGGCCATTATTCGGCGTTTCACCTCTACGTCATTCGGGTGACGGCGGCGTCAACGGCATCACGCAAGGAAGTCTTTGACGCCATGCGCTCAGGCGGGGTCAATGTCAACATGCACTACCTCCCGGTGCATCTGCATCCCTACTATCGCAAGCTGGGCTTCGCACCCGGTCAATTTCCCGACGCGGAGGCGCATGCGCGCGAGGCCTTGACCCTGCCGCTGTATCCCACTCTTTCCGAAGCCGAGCAGAACCAAGTCATTGACCTGCTGAAGGCGCAGTGGCAATAGAGTCCGAAGCGATGTCGGTCAGTGTCCTCATCCGGACTGACGCCTCGCTGCAGATCGGGACCGGCCACGTCATGCGCTGTCTGGTGCTGGCCGACGCATTGCGCGAGCACGGCGCAGCCACCCGCTTCGTTTGCCGCGAGCATTCAGGCAATCTGATCGAACTGATCCGCCAGCGCGGTCATGAGGCCCGGGTGCTTACGCTGTCCGGGCATGAGGATGCGCAGCAAACGAAAGCCCATATCGGTGACGCGTCGGTGGACTGGCTGATAGTCGATCACTACGCGCTGGATGCACAGTGGGAGACGAGCTTGCGACCGCATTGTCGGCGGCTGATGGTGATCGACGACCTCGCCGACCGCCGGCATGACTGCGATCTGTTGCTCGATCAAACTTTGGGCCGACTGGCCGCAGATTATGCAGGTCTGGTCCCGGGAGATTGCGAAGTGCTGATTGGCCCCGCCTACGCCCTGCTGCGTCCCGAATTTGCCGCAATGCGCCCGCCCAGTCTTGCCCGTCGTGAACAGTCGCAGCTTCGACACATCCTCATCACGATGGGCGGTGTCGACATGGACAACGTTACCAGTAAGGTGCTGGAGGCATTACGGACCTGCGCGCTGCCGCCGGACTGCCGTATTTCGGTGGTCATGGGTGCGACGGCACCGCATCTGGAGGCGGTGCGCGAGAATTCCCGGAATATGCCGTGGCCGACGCTGGTGCTGTCCAACGTGCAGGACATGGCGACGCTCCTGGCAGAGAGCGACTTGGCGATAGGAGCGGCAGGCACTTCATCATGGGAGCGTTGCTGCCTGGGGGTGCCGAGCCTGATAGCGGTGCTGGCCGAAAACCAGCAGGAAACCGCCGCTGCCCTGGAGGGCGCCGGAGCTGCCATTGGTGTTGGCGATGCGACGCGACCGGATTTCGGATCGGCCATCGTTACCACCGTGAACCGGGTTGTGGCCGAGCCTGCGGCCCTGGGCCGGATGAGCGCCAACGCGCGCACCGTGACACAAGGTGGTGGAGCGCAACGGGTCGCCGAGGCAATGACAAGCAGTTATGGCCGGACAGTCGTGCGGCCTTTGGAGCAGCGCGACCTCAACCTCGTGCTGTCCTGGCGCAATCATCCTGAGGTGCGGGACTACATGCTGACGCAGCACGAAATTTCTGCGGATGAGCATGCCACCTGGTTCGAGCGCGCTTCGCGCGACCCATCGCGCTGCCTCCTGATCGTGGAGGAGGCTGGCGCGCCCTTGGGATTTGTCCAGTTCTCCGGCGTCGGGTCCGGCGCGAGCGAATGGGGGTTCTATGCTGCGCCGGGGGCGCCGCGCGGCACGGGTCGCAAACTGGGTCAGGCAGCCTTGGATTACGCCTTTGGGCCGTTGCAGCTGCAGAGGGTCTGCGGCCAGGCACTGAGCCATAACGCAGCATCCATCCGGTTCCATGAAAGTCTAGGATTCAGCCGCGAGGGCGTGCGGCAGCAGCAGCCTTTGGCAAACGAGCCATCCCACGCTATGGTCTGTTTCGGACTCGCGCGCGAGCAATGGTTGTCGCGCGCGAAAGGATAGGAAAGGTGCACGACTCCCCCTGTATCCATATCGCGGGACGGCGCATCGCCATCGATGCACCGCCCTATGTCATCGCCGAAATGTCCGCCAACCACAACGGCAACATCTCGACGGCCTTCAAGATTGTCGAAGCGGCCAAGCAAGCCGGCGCCGATGCGGTGAAGATCCAGACCTACAGGCCGGACACCATTACGCTGAAGTCCGATCGGCCGGACTTTCAGATCAAAGGCGGATTATGGGACGGACGAACCCTCTATGACTTATACGAGGAGGCGCACATGCCCTGGGAGTGGCATGCACCGCTGTTTGAGCGAGCGCGCACACTGGGCATCACCCTGTTCAGTTCACCCTTTGACACGACGGCCGTCGACCTGCTCGAAGATCTGAATGCACCGGCCTACAAAATCGCATCCTTTGAGGCCGTCGACCTGCCGCTCATTCGCTATGCGGCGTCCACCGGCAAACCGATGATCATCTCCACCGGCATGGCCGATGCAGATGAAATTCAGGAAGCCGTGGAGGCGGCTCGCAAAGGTGGTTGCAAGGAATTGGCGCTGCTGCATTGTGTAAGCGGCTATCCCGCTCCCGCCGCCGATTACAACCTGCGAACCATTCCCGATATGATCTCCCGCTACGGCCTGGTGACCGGTTTGTCGGATCACACGCTGAACAATACGACGGCCATTGCCAGCGTTGCGCTCGGCGCGGCGGTGATCGAAAAGCATTTCACGCTGAATAGAGGCGGCGGCGGACCCGACGATAGCTTTTCTCTGGAACCTCCCGACATGGCTGCCTTGTGCCGAGAGGTACGCACCGCTTGGGATGCTTCCGGCAAGGTCGACTACGGACGCAAGTCCAGCGAACAGGGCAATGTGCAATTTCGGCGCTCGCTGTATTTTGTAAGGGATCTGGCCGCCGGTGAGACCATCTCGCCGGACGCGGTTCGCAGTGTTCGCCCCGGACTTGGCCTGGCGCCAAAACATCTGGATGCAGTACTGGGCCGGAAGACCTCCCGCGCCGTCAAGGCGAATACCCCGGTAACGCAGGAATCATTGGCATAAGAAGCCGACAATCACATGACTCGCTCTGATCTGATCTTCAAGACCCTGTGCGAAATCGGTGTCACCTACTGCTGCGCGGTTTCCGGCGGTGGCATCATGTATCTGGTAGACGCCGTCGGCCGTCATCGGGGTTTCAAAACACGGTTTTTTCATCACGAGCAGGCGGCCGGCTTCGCCGCCGAAGCCTATGGTCGCGCGCAAGCAACCCCTGCTGTCTGTCTCGTCACCATCGGGCCGGGCGTGGCGAACGCTGTTTCGGCCGCCTTCAGCTGCTTCATCAACTCGGTCCCATGCCTGTTCATCTCCGGGGCGAAACGCTCCAGCTTTCAGACGGATTATCCGAAGCAGCGCTTCAATTTCCCGCAGGACGGCGACACCGAGCGCATGGTCACTCCTGTGGTCAAGCGCTACCACAAACTCGCGGCGAGCGAGGAAATCACCCAACTGCTTCCCCAGCTGATAGCTGCGGCATGTGACGGGCGCCCGGGCCCGGTATGGCTGGACGTTCCGCTGGATGTTCAGGGGATGCAATCGGAGCAGGATCTGCCAGCCGCCACGGCGCCGGCCCAGGCATCGACATCCGATGCGACGACGACGGCGCTGCGGGAGTTTCTTTCCCAAGTGCAGCGTCCGGTTTTTCTGCTGGGTCGCGGCTGTGAAAAGCTGTTCAGGACCGAGGCGTATCGCCGCTTTCTTCGCGATGCCGGACTGCCATTCATCACGACGGTCGGGTCCAATCATCTGCTGAAGGCCGCAGGAGGGATGAATCTGGGCTATTTCGGACCGACCGGGCGGCGCGCCGCCAACCGAGTACTGATCGAGGCCGATGCCATCGTCGCGATCGGTTCCGGTCTCGACATCGACACCACAGGCTTTGACCGTGCCTCCTTTTTTCGGGGCAAGCGCATGATCACGGTGAATGCTGATCCATGGCTGGAGATTGCGGAGGCTTCGGATTGGACGAAGCTAACCGCCTCCGCGCGTTGCATCGACTTTGCCGGACTTGCCGGGTGGCTCGCCGGTCAGCAGCGCTTTAGCCGGTAGGCTGAATTCTGCCGCGGCGTCGGGGCGCTGTTGTCCGCCGAACAGGAAATCCACCTCAACCTGACCGCGAACGCGGTCGACCCGTATCTGTTCTGTCGCCGCCTGTGCCAGCTCGCTCCTGACAAAGCGGGCATTGCGGGTGGCATCTCGCTCGACATCGTCGCATTCTCCCATGTCGCCGAACTTCGCGATGATCAGGAGTTCTACCTCTCGCCCCATGCCGGACAGCTCGGCTGGGACCTTCCTGCCGCAGTTGGACTGGCCGACACGGGGCGCTTCGACACGGTCATCTGCCTGACCGGCGATGGCTCCATGATGTTCAATCTGCAAGAGCTTGCCACCCTGAGCAGCCTTGAAAACATCGCCATCATTTTCTTCGACAACGACGGCTATAACTCGATACGGACCTCACAGGATACGCATCTGGGCGGACGCCGCTTCGGGTCCGACCTGCACTGGCTGGCCTTCCCCGACTGGCAGGCGCTCAGCCGGGCCTTCGCCTATCGCTACCTGGAGATCTGCGACAATTCCGCGATCGATGAGGTAAAGGCCGCAATGACCGGACGCTGGCTGGTTCGCGTCAAAGTCGACCCCAACCGCGGCCGGACACCGCGGCTTGTTTCCAAGATCAAAGACGGAAAATTCGTCAGTCCGACCATTTTCGATCAATTCCCCGAGTTGCCGCCGGAACTCGAGGCGACTTACGCCGCCCTGAAAGCCCGTCTGTGACGGGCCGCATGGCACGTGCAGCTGTGGTATTCGGTGCGACCGGGCGACTGGGCCGCGTCATGCTTCAGAGTCTCAGCGACCTCGGCGTCGAAGCGATCGCAGTCACTCGCCCCGTCCTGACAAAGCATATTGCGACCGGCGCCCTGCCGGCGCTTCCCGAACACATCATGCTCATCGACGCATCGGTCGATTATGCGCATCTGCGCCAGCACGAAGCGGACAAGCACACCCTGATTGCGGCGCTCGCCCAGCGCACTCGGATTGAACTCGTTGCCGCGTTTTCCTCCGGTGCAACCGATTTCGATGATGCACTGATTACCAATCCGTCCTACCTGGAATACAAGCGGGTCAAGGAGCAGAACCTTGTCTTCTTCCAATCCCTTGGCGCCCGCCTGTTCTACCCGAAAATCTATACCCTGATCGGACCCAACAGCTACGGCCTCAAGACCATCGGCTGGGTCAGCGTACTGGACCAGGCCCTGCGGGCAGGCGAGGTCTCCATCGCCCATCCGAACGAGCTGCGTTCCTGGGTTTCCGAACGCGCGATCCGCACACTGTTCGCTGCCTTCGTTGCGGCAGATCACCCCGACTATCTCGACGCGCCGGTCTGCGGCACGTTCTGCCTGGCCGACATCGTGGGGTTTTGCGAGGTCCGGCGCGGGTGCCGGCTCGCCATCAAGCCAGGACAAGCCGCGGGCTGGCTGCAAGTCCCTTACGTCGCTCCCCGTCCAACCCAAGTCGGCAACGACCGCAATCTGCAGGCAGAACTTGAATCGCTACTCGACAGCGCCGCTTCGAACTCCGGCACCCGGGGCAAATGAGAACTTTTTGTGCCCAATGAAGCTGGCGAAAACATTGATGGCCGTAAGAACTGCCGCTGCTGCGTAAGGAGCGGATTCATTCATTTGCGTGAGGTGGCGCAGGAGGATTACGCAAACCGGCAACAGCACGGCGCTGGCCGCAATGCCGCCGCTGTAGACCACGACACAGCGCGTCCATTCACGCAGGTAGTTCCCCTTGGTCTTGAAGATGAACCACTTGTAGTTGAAGAACGAGAAGGTGATGTTGATCACGCTGGACAGCACCCCCGCAAGAATATAGGCATAGGGCAGGTGAGGTGTCAGCAGCCAGTTGAGCACGGCGAAGCAGGAATAGCCGAAGAGGGTATTGAAGCCACCCACCACCAGATATCGCAGGAACTGGCCGGGCGGAAAATGGCGCGTGATGCGCACGATCCAGGAATTGTCAGGCCGCAAGGGGGTTTTTCTCGTAATGCAATCAGATCTTGACTATCCTGAGCGGCCCCATTCTGCAACGCAAGCCAGCCCGCACAATTCCATGAAAACCATCACCGTCGTCACGGCCTGTTTCAACGAAGAGGACAACGTCGAGGAGGTGTACCGGCAAGTGCGGGCGGTAATGGAAAGCATTGACGGCGTGAGCTACCACCACCTGTTCATCGATAACCGTTCCACGGATGGCACGGCTGAAATCCTGCGGCGCCTGGCGGCCGCGGACGATCGGGTGCAGGTGATCCTGAATACCCGCAATTTCGGCCACGTCCGCTCTCCTTACCATGCCTTCCTGCAGGCGGAGGGCGACGCCGTCATTCCGGTGGTGGCCGATCTGCAGGATCCGCCGGAGATGCTGCGCGAGTTCATCAAACACTGGAAGGAAGGCGCGAAATTGGTGGCGGGTGTCAAACCCACCGCGGAGGAATCCGGCGTCATGTTCGCGGTTCGCCGTCTCTATTATTCCACGGTGTCACGCATCGCCGATGTCAAGCTGGTCCAGAATTTCACCGGCTTCGGCCTCTACGACCGGCAGGTCGTCGAAGCCCTGCGCAGCATGGACGACCCGTATCCCTATGGTCGCGGCCTGATCGCGGAAATCGGCTACGACATCGTGCAGATCCCCTACAACCA
The DNA here is from genome assembly GCA_035943195.1 of Steroidobacteraceae bacterium. Lineage (GTDB taxonomy): Bacteria > Pseudomonadota > Gammaproteobacteria > Steroidobacterales > Steroidobacteraceae > DAIDKA01. The sequence goes on along the minus strand of DASZCK010000322.1, from coordinate 2,376 downwards.
GCCGCGCCGCAAACGCGGCGTTACAAAGAACAATTTCTATTCGCTGTTCGACATTGCCATGCTGGGCATCACCTCACATTCGAGGGTGCCGCTGCGCATTGCCACCATGTCGGGCTTTGCTCTCTCCGCCCTGAGCTTCGGGGTATCCATCGTCTACCTGCTGCTGAAGCTGCTGTTCTGGAGCCGGTTTCCGTTCGGCTTGGCGCCGGTACTGATCGGTGTGTTCTTCTTTGCGTCCATCCAACTGTTTTTCATCGGTCTGCTGGGCGAATACGTGGGGGCCATCCTCACTCACGTTCAGAAGCGACCTTTGGTCTTCGAGCGCGAACGCATCAATTTCCCTTTCAAGGCTGGCGATGATGAACCAAGACGGTGACCGCAAGCTGACTGCGCTGCTCGCGGCATACGCGGTCGCCGCATTGCTGCTGGTCGCGGTATCCGCGCGTCTATGGTGGCAATCGCCACTGACCCTGATCCCGTACGAGTTCGACTATTTCCTCGGCCTGTTCGCGTCCTCGAACGTGAGGCTGTCCATACTCTGGCTGGAAGTGGGCCGGGTCCTGCACGCATTGGGCTTCGTGATCATCGGATGTCTCTACCTGGTCCTGATCAAGAAACTGGTGCAGTCGCCGTCGGCCCTGAGCCAACGCAGCATCGTCGCCTGGGCGGCCGTGGTGTCGCTGATCTTCGCCTTCGGCATGCCCTGGGTCAGTCCGGACGTGTTCTTCTACATTGGCAGCGGCTGGATCGAAAGCCACTATCACCTGAGCCCCTATCTCAACGGGGCCTCGGACGCGCCGGGATTCGCGCATGACGAGATGTTTGCCAACATCTTCCCTGGTTTTCTCGGCGGCGCGAGTTCCTATGGGCCGCTATTCCAGAAGCTGGCCGCGCTGGTCGCGGGCCTCTCGGGTGGCAACGAGAAGGTGGCACTGGCGCTGTACAAAGTATCGGCACTGGCCGTGCACGGCGGCTGCAGCGCGCTTGTCTGGCATCTGGCACCGGCCCCTTTCAGGCGCGTGGCACTATTCTCCTATGCGGCGAATCCCCTGATTTGCTTCAGCGTGCTGACCTGCGCGCACAATGACCATTGGATGAACCTGTTCGTGCTGCTCGCACTGCTGGCGCTCACGCGACGACATTGGCTGATGGCAGGGGTGGCGCTGGGTGCAGCTTTCGGGATCAAGTATTTCCCGCTGGTGTTCTTGCCGATTTTCGGCTTGGCCGCTTTGGTGCAGAAGCGGGAAGGTGGCGGCATGGCACGCAATCTCATCGATGCGGCCAGTCTCACGGCTGGCTTCGCTGCCGCCATCGTATTGGCCTATCTGCCCTATCCGGAGGCGGTGAAGATATTCTCCGCCGTCGCAACGTCGAGCATCGCGGTCTATCGCAACTGCGTCTACTACTTCATCGATGTGCTGACGGTCTTCACGTTGCCGTACCTGTTCAAGGTTCCGCAATTTGTAGCCACCTATCAGAATGTAGGCGTGCCCCTGCGCGTGGCCTTCGTGGGCCTCTACGGGATCATGCTGCTGGGGTTCATCAACCGGCTACGGCAGGATACTTTCCGGGGCATCGCCGAAGCCTGCCTCGCCACGATAATCCTCTACTTCATACTCGTCGATGCCTCCAATCAGGAGTGGTATCTCACCTGGTTGATGGGCCTCGCCTTGGTGCTGCCGTACGACCGCGCACAATATCTTGCATGGCGGCTGTCGGCGTTTTTCCTGCCATTGGTGATTTTCACGGTGAAGAACCCTGCACCGACATGGTTTATCGCGAACGTGGCGCTGTACTGCATGGTGCTCATTTTCGGCGGCCAGTACCTCGTGCGCCTGGCACGCACGCTGCGGGCGGCACATGCCTAGGAATTTGCTGTAGACACAGACGTGCGCCCCATCACACCCGCGGTCGCCGCGGATCGAACATAATGCCACGCCATGAACACATGCGGTGGTAGCAGGAGTCGAGGCGCAGAGCATGGGTAAGACCCCCCTTCTGGGCGACTCGGCAGTGGTCAATTCGTCAGCGGTGCGGACGCTATTCATTGCGACCGCGATGGTGACGATCGCAATCCTGCTGTGGACTCAGCATTTGAAACTCGCAGGATATGTGCCGAGCTTCACGCCGATCTACTACGAGCTGCTTGTGAACGGCGACTCGACCGGCGCCATGGTCCTGCTGGTCGTTCTGATGTGCGCGGCTTTGCTTCCGGCACGCCCCTCATACCGCTGCGCCTTACGCTGGGTGGGAGCGCATCCCGGAATCGTCGCCGCTGTCAGCGCCATCATCCTGATGTGCGGCACGCTATTTGTGTATCACGATCATCGCTTGTCTAAGGACGAGTACACCGAGTACTTCCAGAGCCAGATATTC
>DASZCK010000321.1:0-1891 GCA_035943195.1 Steroidobacteraceae bacterium | reverse complement strand
TCGCCAGGAGGCTGAGCACGATAAAGGCGACCGCGCACAACATCCTGTGGGACAACGCATAAAATCCAATGCGTTCAATCCCCAGTGCGAGATTGCGTGGCTTGATGGCGCGCGGCGGCCCTGCCGGAAGGCCGCCCGTTGGTAAAATACTGGTCACTGATCCCCCGATCGCGATGCAGGTGAAAGATGGACTTTCAGATGCAGAATTTCCACTAGGCCGAGCGCGAATATACTCCCGCGTCGTTCGACAGTTCTGTTGCCGCCCGTGCGGTCGTTCCCCAGCGCCGCTCGATGTAGTCGATCACCATCTGCTTGAAGTCGGTGGTCAGGTTCGCCCCGCGCAGGGTGGCGGCCTTCTTGCCGTCGATGAACACCGGTGCGGTCGGCTGCTCGCCGGTTCCGGGCAGCGAAATCCCGATATCGGCGTGCTTTGATTCCCCCGGTCCGTTCACGATGCAGCCCATCACCGCCACATTGAGCGTCTCCACCCCCGGATAGCGCGTCTTCCAGGCCGGCATCGAATCCCGGATGAAGCCCTGGATGTCGGCGGCCAGCTCCTGGAACGTGGTCGAGGTGGTGCGCCCGCAGCCGGGACAGGCCGCCACCAGCGGCACGAAGGTGCGCAGGCCCATGGTCTGCAGCAGTTCCTGCCCCACTTGCACCTCGCGGGTGCGGTCGCCATTGGGTTCCGGGGTGAGCGAGATGCGGATGGTGTCGCCGATGCCCTGCTGCAGCAGCACCCCCATGGCGGCCGATGACGCCACAATGCCCTTCGAGCCCATGCCGGCCTCGGTGAGCCCGAGATGCAAGGCGTAATCGCAGCGGCGGGCCAGCTCGCCATAGACCGCGATCAGGTCCTGCACCGCCGAGACCTTGGCGGAGAGGATGATGCGGTTCTGCGCCAGGCCGAGCTCCTGCGCCCGCGCCGCCGAGAGCACCGCCGACTGCACCATGGCCTCGTGCATGACCGCGCGCGCATCCTTGGGCGCCTTGGCCGTGGCATTCTCGTCCATCAGCCGGGTCAGGAGTTCCTGATCGAGCGAGCCCCAGTTGGCGCCGATGCGCACCGGCTTGTTGTACCTGAGCGCCATCTCGATGATGGCGGAGAACTGCCTGTCCTTCTTGTCCTTGAAGCCGACATTGCCGGGATTGATGCGGTATTTATCCAGCGCCTCGGCGCAGGCCGGGTGATCGGCCAACAGCTTGTGACCGATGTAGTGGAAGTCGCCGATGAGCGGCACCGACACGCCGCGCTGGCCGAGCCGTTCCTTGATGTGCGGCACCGCGGCCGCTGCCTCGTCACGGTCGACCGTAATGCGCACGAGTTCGGAGCCGGCGGCCGCCAGCGCCGCCACCTGCCGGACGGTGGCCTCCACATCCGCCGTATCGGTATTGGTCATCGACTGCACCACGATCGGCGCACCGCCGCCGACCATCACGCCGCCGACATCCACCGCTACAGATCTATGACGCTCAGACAATGCCATTCACGATCGCTCCGGGCTCAGAATTGCCAACCCAATATAGTACGCCTGATGCGCCACAGCGACACACCTATTCGTGCGCGTCGGCATCAGTTAAATTGCCATCTCATTACAATGAGCCTCATTACAATGAGCCTCGTTAACCCAAAAACAGACGTCAGAATACGCCGATGGATCAGACAAATCAGCTGACCGTAAAATTTTCATGCCCACCCGAGATGGAGCAGGTCCTGCCGCGGCCGATCTCCGCCGTTCGGGGGCTACCTGACTGGTTCAAGGCCTTGCCACAGCATGGCTTCAGTTCGGTCTCGAATATGGAAATGATGACCGTCAAGAAATGTCCGCCGTTTATCGATGCGATGACGTTCGGCTTTCTGATGCCCCTGACCGCTGACCTCAAGGTGGAG
>DASZCK010000320.1:0-2198 GCA_035943195.1 Steroidobacteraceae bacterium | reverse complement strand
GCTATCTGCTGGCACCCAAGTGCACTCAATGCCCGAACCCCGGGGGCGCGGGCTCCTCGACGCACGCCGGTGGTGGTGGCGGTGGCGGTGGCGGTGGAGGCGGTGGAGGTGGCGGTGGTGGAGGAGGTGGCGGAGGCGGTGGGGGAGGAGGTGGCGGAGCCGGTGCGCCCGTGGCCGGCTCCGGAGTTGGTGCCGGTGGTGGTGGAGGAGGTGGTGGCGGCGGCGGCGGCGGTGGTGGAGGCGATGCCCACCCCATGCCAGGCGCCGGGGCGAGCGGCGGACCCGTGGACATGAAGGACGTCGTGCAACTGTCCAAGGGCGGCGCCCTGGGGCCGGGCGTGGACCCAGTGGATCCACCGCAGGCGGATGGCAACAACACGCTCTCGGCGCCGGACTTCAGCGATGACAAGACTGGACTGCCGCGCTACCCCGACGCGGTTTCAGGTGTCGCCAGTGCCTATACCTACGGGCCCGGCGGACAACAGGACGTCAAGGGCAGCAGTGTGGTGATAGTCACCGGCAGCAGCTTCGATACCGCGGTGGCCTGGTACGTGAAGAGCCTGCCCGCCGGATGGCGCTCGCAGACGGTCGGTGACTTAGGTGCGCTGGCGCAGCAATTGTCGGTACAGAACCTGGGGAAGATGCTGGGAATGGGCGGCAGTGCCGACGACCACACGGCTTCGGCGCCGGCACCCCCGGCGGGTCCGCAGGTGAAAGTGTCGGTCTTTACGCCGCCGCAGGGCACGGCTAACGATCCGGGGGTCATGATCGTCCAGAAGGATCAGGAGTCAGTGAAGATCTTGATGAAGGTCAACCTGCGCTGAATCTCAGCTGCTCTTGTCCTGGCAGAGGGTGATGTTTGAAGGCGTGACCTGTGTGACACGCCGCTCGAACAGCTTTTTGGCCGGATCCTTGAACAGCAATCCGAGGACTCCCGGCTCGTAACCCGCAAACACCATGACGTACAGCACGCGCCGTTCGCATTGCGCAACACTCATGGCTCCGGTAGCGATGAAATCCGCGCGCACCATGAACGTCGCGTACGGCCCGCCCAGCTCTGGCGTTTTCATGAACGACAACAGGTTCTCCGGCAGTCCGAGGGTCAGCGATACCTTCGGCAGGGCTGCGATCGTCGTCAGCCCAACGGGCGCGAGGGAGACGGTCCCGCCGTGGGTTTTGATCTGACCATCGCCCGATACCACAGCCGCGCCGTCGCCGCCGCCTGCGCCTACCGTGTTGGGAACATTGCCGCCGAAGCTGGCATGGTAGGAGCCGGAGGCCACCGTAGCCTTGCTGGAAAAGGCCGCCTGAAACGAAAACCCCGCCTTGATGGTGACGAGGAAAGGAATCGGCCCCACATCCAGCGGTACCTCAAAGGAAAACGGCAGGTTCTCCACGGCCGACTTCAGCAATTCCTTGTCGTCGCCGCCGTGCTGCGCATCGAAGCCTACGTTCCAGTCGAAATCAACGGAGCCGCTCAGGCCGTTGTTGTCGAACGTGACCTGGGTAGTCGTGCCATTCGCCAGCGTTATCAGTGTCTCATTGGTCAGGCCGTTGATTTGCCCGACCGCGTGCACCTCGACAATACCGCCGCTGATGTTGCGGGTCGCGTGCAGGTCGACGTGCAGATTGTCGCGTGCCGGAGTCAGCTGCAGGATGACCTTGAAGCCCTTGATGTCCCCTTCAAAGCTATTGCCCCCGGCGGAGTCCTCCGCATTTGCGGGGCGGATCAAGCCGGCCAGGAAACGGACCCGGTGAAAGCCCGGCGGGGGTTGAAACGCCACTTTCGTGTAGTCCAGCGTGGTCGTCCAGCCGATGCGCCCGTGATCGATGGCGTCCTCCAGGCCGGCGGGTACCCCGCTCACGGCGATGAAGTCCCCACGTCGGATAACGCCGGTGACCTTCAACAGCGCCGTGCCGGCGAATACCGTCACGGTGCCGGGTTTCAGGTTGGCGACTGCCGGTGCGGTCCGCGCATCGAATATCAGCTCCCCCTGCGCCGTCGCGCCCAGGTAGCTCTTCTGCATGGTGTCGGCGTCGACCTGCTGCGTGGCCGGCTTCATCGTCACCTCGTACGTGTGCGTGGCGGGATGCAGCGCACCCAACCGCACGTGAAGATTGGCGGCGGCGGGGGTGACGCGGGTGTCGATTCCGGCACTACGCAGCGCCTGGGCTACAGCCGGGGAAGGCGGCGCGGG
>DASZCK010000319.1:0-11546 GCA_035943195.1 Steroidobacteraceae bacterium | reverse complement strand
TCTTGGCTCAGCTGGCCGATCCTCGGGACTATCCACAGTTCGCCACGTGGCTGACACGAAACCCGAACCTGGCGGTGAGCGTCGAACGCAAGGTTGACTATGATCGTCGCCAAGTTGGCACCCAGACCAGCTTCTTCACGCACATGGCCTATCTGATCGGCGTGATCATGGCCCTGGGTGCCATGTTCGGGGTGGTCAAGATCATGTACGCGGCGGTGCGGTCTCGTACCCGTGAAATCGGGACGTTAAGGGCGCTTGGCTTTGGGCCGGCGACGGTCTCGGCCTCGGTCCTCGCCGAAGCAGTTCTGCTGGGCATCATCGGTGCGCTGCTTGGAACCGGACTGGCGTGGATGATATTCGATGGCCGGGACATGTGGGTGTGGGGCTCCTTCCGGCTCCACGTATCGGTTGGCCTGCTGGCGCTCGGGCTCGGATGGGCGACCCTCAGTTCGCTCCTTGGAGGCCTTTTGCCAGCAATTCGTGCCGCGCGTATTCCGGCTTACGAGGCCTTGCGCGCCGCGACGTGACCCGCGCGTGTGCCTTCAGTACTATTCCGGCGATGACCGTCCGCGAGCACTTCAAACTGGTGAGAAAGCGCCTCAGGTTTCTGTGGGTGGCGGTCGCGCTAATCCTTGTGGCTGCCTCCGAATGGCTTTATCCAAAGGCGTCCCCGCTTATTGTTGGGTTGCTCCTGGGTGCTGTCCTGCTTGGGCCGATACTTCTGGTCGGCAGGCTCGTCTTTCGCTGCCCGCGCTGTCGTGGTCGTTTCCAGCAGATGAGAAGCCAGCGCGCGCATCTAGTGGGCAGCACCTACTGGGATATCTGGGATGCCTGCCCTGACTGCAGCCTCAGCTTTGACGCGCCTTGGTCAAAACCATACGAGAGTCACCGCCCATGACCATCGGCGAATTCATGGATATACGACGGAATCGACTGCGTGTGACGCTCATTCTTGCTGTCGTCTTCATAATGGCGGCGACCACCATCATTGACCGGCTGACGAAGCCCGCACCTTCTGTTTGGTGGATTCTACCGCCGGGGCTGGTGGCCGCCGCTGCGCTTTGGTGGGTCGGGCGCAAGATGGTCTGTCCGCGCTGCCGTCGCGGACTTACCTACCTGATCATGGCACACCGTGCGCCAATCAGCCGTTGTCCGTTCTGCGATGCTGACTTCAGCCGGCCAATGCCGTAAAAGGCGCCGCTACTTCTGATCTGTGAAGACCGTAAAAAACACTGCCAGCAAGATAATTGTACTTATTACCGCAGGTACGCTGTTGTCCGGTTGTGTGGACCCAGTCGCTGTGCTCAATAGCGAGTTGGGCGCCTTCAAAGAGAAAGACATCAGTGCATTGACTGCTAGACTCGGATATCCCGCGAGCCAAGACTTCATTGCTGGCGCTATCGTTTACACATGGAGCACCTCGCAAGCTGCCCAGTCTGATCAGCAAAGCACGCGGGCGACAATGGGCGCTATGATTGGAATGTGGAATGGCGAACCACTTTTCGCCACCGACGGACCGGAAATCGCGAACCCGTATTCTTACTGCACGTTGAAAGTGACCACCAACGCCGCCAGCACCATCACGAATCTGCATTGGAATGGCGATCGCGACGGGTGCGGCGTTTATAGGAATGCATTGCGGTAGCGTCACCGACCTGCAGGGGAGCAGGAGTGATAGCCCTTCACGCCCTCGCCGAGTCGAATATCACGAGTGACTTCCCAGCCCTTCGCCGTCTTCCGAGGCGTCTCAATCGCGGCATCCTCTTGTTCCTTACGTTCCTCGTTGGTGAATTGCGCCCGCATCGGATCATCGCTGAATTGCAGCTCCTTGATGAAGTACGTCATGCATCCGGGCTCAATGACGCTCATGTGCACATGCTGCGGATTGTGCGAGTGCGGGTAACTGCCTGGGCGTATCGTGTCGAACTCGTAACGGCCTTCCGCGTCGGTGCGCGCCCAACCTCGCAATTGACCATGATCGTACGAGGCCTGGCTGCGCGGTGGCACTGGCGGCGGATAGATCCCGAGTCGGTTAGTGTGGTAGGCATACACGATGATTCCCGAGCGTGGGCGGCCATCGGGGCCGAAAACCCGACCGCTAATTGTCAAGGGTTCACCGGGCTCAGACACAGGCGCGATGCGAGCGCGGGACTCGGCGACCACGGGCATGCCCTCATAGGGCCCGGTACAATAGCCTTGGCACTGCGCGGACTGCGGATCCACCTTTGCGACTGGTGGCAGTCTTGCGCAACTGCCGGTGTCCGTCCCTCCCAGTATTCTGATAATGCGATCGCCGCAGACGCTGAAATTTATTGCTGCGGTTTGCCCCGTGTTCGCCTCCACGGTCTTGGATGAAAGGACTTTCGGCATTCCCGACTTGGAGTCGACAAGGTTCACTTGAACGAGCAGTGCGTCCGAAGCGCGCAGTCTGGATTCGACACTGTATCGGTCATCGATTTTCGCCTTGTGCACTGTGCCTTCGGGGTCGCTGCGTGAGAATGCGGTGAACACCTCAATCGTGCGTTGGTCCGCAATATTGACCCGGACATCCTCAACAAATTCGTTGACGTTCGCGGCGCGAACCGTTGCAGTCGGACTTCCCGCGCGGACCGCAGTGATTGCGAGAAGTGACAAAATCAGCAGAAGCGTTCCGGACCTGCACATGGAGCAGTCCTCCCCGAAAAAGACCACAGCTAGTGTGTCATTGCGTAGACCACGAAATTCACACTCATCTTCACCCCGAGACTTGCTGACTTCTCCGGGTAGTCCGGGTTATCCGCCCACTGCCACGCGTCGCCGAGGTCGTTGTTAAAGGAGATCACCACCATGGCGCGACCATGGTCGTCGAGTATGGCGCGCCAGTGCGGCACATTGCCATCGGCCCGGTAAGGAACGCCGCGCTCCAGCGCGTTCATGTTCGGGACCATCTCGTGCGTGCCCAGATTGTAGACGGTGTGCAGCAAAGGATGATCATCAGGCAAGTCGATGATCTCGCGGTCCGGGAAGATGCGCTTCATCCCGGCCACGAATCCGGCCCATTCCCGCGTCCCGAAAAAGCTGTCGCAGAGAAGGAAGCCGCCCCGCAGCAGATAGTCGCGCAATTTCGCTACTTGAGAATCCGTGAGGTCCCACATGCCCGGAAGGCCCGCGACCAGGAACGGCCAGTCATAGACGTCATCACCGTCGTCCAGATTCACCGGCTGTTCCACGGAACGGGTGTTGATCCGTGTCAGGCGCCGCAGGATGCGGGCTAGAAACCGGTCACCCTTCGGATAGTCCACCGCCCAGGCCGTTCCGCCCTGAGTCCAATCACCGCGACCGAACCACCCGAACGAGTTGCTCGGAAACATGAGCCGACCTACGACGAATTCGCCCGGCACCTGATAATCAGCGGGCAGGGGTGCGGCGGCGTCGGCCTCCAGCCCCGGATATTCCCGGAATTCGCGTGCCGCCTGCACCTGCGGTACCAGCAGGACGAGCGACAGCACGGACGCACTCATCCTCTGCAGCCAAGTATGCCGAGTGAACTTTTGGATTTGCCGGCCCCTATATCCTTACTGGCAGTTTACACCGCGCCTGGCGTAACCGGCCATTGAGCCACAAGTGATTTGCCCACCCGAACGAAAACGCCGCCCGAAGGCGGCGGCAGTGGGGTCATGGATTCCAATCCTCGCTATCGCGAGCGCTTTGCGCGATCAACAACGATGGCCACTATGTGACCCACCATGAGCGTGACGATAAACATCAGCTGCAGGTCTATCAGATAGCTGGTCATGGGCAACTCCTCGAGTCTGTCAGTACACGGTGAGAGTAGGTGCAGTTCATGACCCGTCAATGACGCATTCTCAAAGTTAACGCCGATGTAATATCTCGAATTCCTGGCCCGAATGATTCGCGTGAATTCCAATCAGAGTGTGACGCGGTTCCGGACATCGGCCGCGTTCATGCCAACCGACCTATGGGGAAGATTATGAAAGAGCCCGCACCATTCTCAGCCGAATGCCCGAACTGTCATCAGGATCGTGTGCTGACGGGATATACACGTGAGGAGCTGACGCAGCTGCTCAGCGCAGGCGCTGAAATCGAGGCCTACTGCAGCAGCTGCGATGAGCATTGGCCCGTCTCTGTAGAGGAACGGGCGGACATTGCTCGGGGTCTTTCCAAAGTGAAGTGACGATTGGGGAGCGACAAATGATCGGTCTGGTTGTTTATTTGAACGGCAAGAAACTGACGGTCGCCGGCGCTGAGGACCTCGGCGTGCTGCACGCGATGGTGACTGCGGCCGGGAAGTTGGGCAAAACCACAGCACCGCTTGGAAAGCGGCGGTCCGTGGACGTACATCTGGCCGTGGGAGGTCTGACCCATAGAGGTGATGGCGTGGAAGATGAGCATCTGCGGTGGATTCCGCTGCGGCCCCTGAAGGTGGGCGATCGGGTATCGGTGCGAGTAGTTCGCACCGATCGTCCGAGTGTGCACCAGACGAGCCATTCGGCCGGAGGCAATAGGCATGAGATCAACGAGAAAAGACGCAAGCGTCTGGAAGCCCACCTGAAGCGGCGGCGGCGCACCGTCTCGGTTCCTAAAGCGTAAGCGGTGCAGTAAGACCTGGGCGCGGCACGCAGGAAGAATTAGACGTCCATCGCAGAATGACAACGCCTGCGGGTGTCTTATCTGGTAGATGGCGACCAAGTCCCCCGACTCTGCCGTGGTCCTGGTTCTCGGAGACAGCTCAGCCGAGATGCAGGCGGTGGTCGCGGATCTGAAGAAACACTTCAAGCACGTCGCGAGCCTCGTGCCGGATCCTGAAGGTGCGGCTGGACCCGAGCAACAGGCCGCCGACGTACTGGTTCTGGCCTTCAAGGAAGTTGAACAGGCGCAGCCCTACTGCAAGACCATGGGCGTTACCGAGCCCTCACTCGCCCCTCAGCGCGCGATCTTACTGTGTACGGCCGATGCAGCACCGAGTGCCATGGAGCTGTGCAAGCGGCAGTATTTCGATGACTTCGTCACCTACTGGCCCCATCCGTCGGATCGGCTGCGGCTACCGATGAGCGTGTGGCTCGCGGCGCGCGCCGCGATGGGGCTGCGTCGCAGTGGCGAGGCCGGGGCGAAGTTGCTCAGCCATGCCAAACAGCGGGGCGACCTCGATCGGAAAATCACCCATGAGATCGATATGGGCGAAAGGCAGGCCGCCACGACTCATGACTCGATGCTGGACCTCGAACTCAAATTGGGCAAAGTGAGCGATGAGTTCTCTAATCACCTCATCAAGGGTGGCACCAATGCCGCCGTCGAGGTCAAGGACCCCGTAGCCCTGAAGCGGGATCTGGCGCACTTCAAATCCCAGCAGCTCGAACTGGCGCGTGCGGCGCGCGAGCAGGGCGTCAAACCCATGAGCAGCTGGGCGCAGCAACTGCGCGGCAAGGTCGAGCCCGCCTTGGCCGAATCACGAAACTTCGCTTCCCAGGTGCGACAGGCCCGTCCCACGTTGCTGGTCATCGGCGATGACGACACTTCGCGCGGTCTGTTGACCCCCTCCCTGCGTTCGCTGGGCTACGATCCGGTCGTGGCCCGCGATGGCAATCACGTACTGTCCCAGCTGGCACGCACCCGGCCCAATGCCATCATCATGGATATCGTGTCCTCGGCCACAGAGGCTGTGAGCCTCACCCGGGAGTTGAAGGCACTGCCTGACATCGCGCATATACCCATCATCATCGTGAGCGGCGACTCTCGCCGGGAGACCCTGCTCAGCAGCATTCGCGCCGGAGCCTCGGACTTCATCGCCAAGCCTTTCACGCACGAGATTCTGCGCGCCAAGCTCGGCAAGATCCTGCACCAGCCGACGCTGGCCTAGTCCTGGTTACTAGGGCAGGGAAGTTTCGGCCTCGGGCTCGTCTGCCACGGCCGCCGCCCGCGTCAGATCATCCCGCCCATTGCGCAGCAGAGCCACGAAGTCCGCGGCGGGTATCGGTCGACTGTGCAGGTAACCTTGTGACTGGGTGCAGCCGGCGTCACACAGGGCTCCGAACTGCTGCGTCGTCTCGACGCCCTCGGCGACGGTGGTCATGGAGAAGGTGCGCGCCAGTGAGATGATGGTTTGCACCAGGGCGATGCCCTGCGGATCGGCCTCCAGCCGCATCACAAAGCTGCGATCGATCTTCAGGGTATCGACCGGCAAAGAGGATAGACGACTCAAGGAGGAGTAGCCCGTTCCGAAATCGTCAATGGCGATCTTGGTGCCACTCGCCCGCAGCTGCTCGAGGCGGCCGATCTCCACCGCGGAATCCCCCTGCAGGGCACCTTCGGTTATTTCCACGTCCAGGCCGGCACCGGCAGTCGCCCAGGCACCCGTGGCGTTCAGAAACTGCGTGGTGAAGTCGGACTGACGCAATTGCGCCGGGGAGATGTTGACCGCGATGCGGATCGGTGGCAGCCCGGCCCGCAGCCAATCGCGGCAATCCAGGGCCGCCTGCTCGATGACCCAGGCGCCCACATCCAGAATGAGTCCGGTCGACTCCAGCAGCGGCAGGAAGGCCCCGGGCGGCACCAGGCCGGACTGCGGATCCTGCCAGCGCAACAGCGCCTCTGCGCCACAGATCCGCCGGGTCGCAAAATCGATCTTCGGCTGATAGTGCAGAACGAATTGTCGGCGATCCAGGGCGATGCGCAGCCTTTGTTCCAGCGCCAGCCGGGCCATCATTTCCGAATGCTTCTCGGCGCTGTAGTTGAGCTGGCGCACGCCGGAGGCGCGCGCCTCCTGCAGGGCCAGCTCCGCATGCTGTACCAGCGCATTGGCATCAGTGCCGTCGGTGGGATGCAGCGCCAGACCCGAACGCACCGCCACGGAGATCTCGTGCTGCTCGATCACAAAGGTACGACCGAAAAGCGCGGTCGCATGCGCCCGCATCACGGACAGCAGTCCGTCGCCGTCAAGGGAGTTGGCATCCGCGAACACCGCAAAGGTGCCGCCTCCGAAATGCGCCACGCACTCGCTCTTGCGGAAGCGGCTGCGTAAACGGTCGGCGACGTGCTCCAGCAGCAGATCTCCGATGCGCCGGCCCACCGAGTCGTTGATCAGGCTCATGCGTTCGATGTCGAGGACGCAGACCGCGATGCGTGCCTGGGTGGTATCCGGATCACCCAGCACCCGCGACAACCGATCGCAGAACAGCGAGCGCTTGGCAAGCCCGGTGCGCGCATCGAAATGCGACAACAGGCGCACCTTGGAGTCCTTCTGCAGGTACTGCAGGGCGAAGGACAGATTGCCGGCAATTTCGCGCAGGGTGCGCAGCTCCTCTAAGCTCACCGCCTCGGACTCGCGGGCGGCCAGCAGCAGTGCGCCCATTGGCGTCCGGTCCACCACCAAGGGGAGACCCACGACCGCCGACAACTCGCCGCTGAGCATGGCCTCGCGCAACTGCGGCGGAATGGTGGGATTTTCCGCATCGATACACAGGAAGACCTTGCCGGTGCGGACCACCCGGCCGACGACATCGGTCTCGGCACTGGTGGGTTCCGGCAAGGATCGCAGCAACACCTCGCTGCCACTCCAGGCGACTGTGGACAGGCTGGGAGTGCCCGGAACTTTCGCATAGATGACGGCACTGAGATAGCCGCCGACCCGAACCGCCAGCCGACAGGTCTCGTGCAGCAGCTCCTTGCGGTCGCGGACCCGCACCACCAAGGAATTGACCGCGCTCAAAATCCCCAAAACCCGATCCAAGCGCGCAATCTGTTCTTCCTGACGCAGCCGCTCCAGGCGCATTTCCGCATCGGCGAGGGCGCGTTTGACGGCCGGCGCGAGCCGCAGCAAGTTGTTTTTGAGGACGTAGTCGCAGGCGCCGGCGCGCAGGGCGTCGATGGCGCGCTCCTCACCGATGGTGCCGGAGACGAAGATGAAGGGCGCATCCGGGGCCATTTCGCGCGTCACCTTCAGCGCCGCAACGCCGTCGAACTGCGGCAGATTGAAATCCGACAGAATGATGTCCGGAGCAAACTCGACCAGGCTGCTGCGCAGCGCGTCCTCGGTCTCCACTCGACGCCAGTCGAACTTCAGGCCGGCCCGCTGCAGCTGATGTATGACCAGCTCCGCTTCGTACGCCACGTCCTCGATGAGCAGAACGCGAAAGGCCTTCTCATCCAGCGCCTGCATCATTGCGTCCGCCCGACCACGAAAAAGAAGGTCGCGCCCTGGCCCGGCTCACTCTCGGCCCAGATACGGCCTCCATGGCGCTCCAGGATGCGCTTCACGATCGATAACCCGACGCCGGTGCCCGGGAACTGTTCCTGTGAATGCAGGCGCTGAAAGACGCCGAAGAGCTTGGCCGCGTACTTCATGTTGAAGCCGGCCCCGTTGTCACGCACGAAGTACACCTGTTCATCATCCCCGTCATTTTCAGCGCGGTAAGTTCCCACTTCAATCCGCGCATCCGCGCGCGCGCGCGTGAATTTGAAGGCATTGGAGAGCAGATTGGCCAGGACCTGTTCGATCAGGCCCGGATCCCCGTCGCAGTCCGGCAGCGGATCAATGGAGAGGTCGACCTTGCGCTGCGGCTCTGCGACCTTGAGTTCATCGATGAGGCGGGCGACGATGGCATTGAGGTCGATCCGCGTCGAGCCCGGTGAACAGTGAGTCACCCGGCAGAACCGCAACAGATCGTCGATCATCTGGTCCATGCGCTCTGCGCCTGCGACCACCTGATCGAGGCGGCCGCGGCCGCTGTCGCTCAAGGTCGAGCCGTTTTCCTCCATGTAGATCTGCGTCATGCCGCGGATCGCGCGCAGCGGCGAGCGCAGGTCATGGGAAATGGAGTAGGAGAAGGACTCGAGGTCGCGATAGGCGGCGGCGAGCTTCAGTGCTTGTTCGCGCTCGCGTTTCTGCAGTGAGGCGTTTTCAATCCGCAGGTTGCGCAGGTCCAGAGCGCGCGCCAGCACCGGCAGAATGACGTTCAGCCGGAAGGGCTTCAACACATAGTCCAGGGCGCCGGTCTGCAGGGCCGCCACCGCCGTATCGATGGTGCCGTGACCGGTCATGATGACGGCGGCAATGTCCGGATTGACCTCACGTGCCGCCTGGATCAGTTCGATGCCATCCATCTCCGGCATCATGAGATCGGTCAACAGCAGGTCGCACTCACTCTCGCTCAGGGCATGCAGCGCCTGGGCGGGTGAATCGAAACCGGTGACCCGGTAACCCTCGAACCCGAGGGTGTCACACAGGGCGCGCATGTGACTCACTTCGTCGTCGACCACCATCAGACGAGCATTTTTCATCGGGTCACGCCTCCCGCGATTTTAGTTCTTGCATCACCACGGGTCAGATCCATCAGCGCCGAACGCAGGTCCATCAGACGGGGCGGCTTGTTCAGCACCCGGTCCACGTGCGCGGGTATATCGCCCTCCGAGACCAGCCTCTGGCCCCATCCGGTGAGGAGCACCACCGGGGTGGAGGGCGATGCTTCCTTGATGGCGGCAGCCACCCGTCGGCCATCTACATAGGGCATTCCGAGGTCGGTGATGACGATGGAGAAGGGCTGCGCGGACCTCACGGCTGCCTTGAACGCGTCGATGCCGGCCTGACCGCCATTGCATGCCGTGACATCGTGACCGTCTGACAGCAGCACCTCCTGCAGTGATCCGATGAGCAGCGGATCATCATCCACCAGCAGGATGCGCAGCAGCCGCTTCTCAAAGGTGACCGGCGCGGTGGCTTCCCTGACGGGCAGATTGCCGGCCGCAGCAAAAATGAGACGGAAGGTGCTGCCCTGTCCCGGGGTGCTTTCCAGCTGCAGTTCGGCGCTGTGGCGGCTGATCATTCCATACACCATGGCGAGCCCCAGGCCACTGCCGCGCTCGCCCTTGGTGGTGAAAAAGGGTTCGAGGCAGCGGCGCTGAGTGGCCTCATCCATGCCGATGCCGGTGTCGCTGATCTCGATATGCACGCGTCCGTCCTCTTCGGCCGAGGCGGGCGTAGTCTTGCGCGTTCGGATGGTGAGCTTGCCACCTTCCGGCATGGCATCCACTGCATTGAAGATCAGATTGGTCAGGGCATCGCGCAACTCGCCCTCGGCAACCATGACCTCGGCCGGCACGGGCGCCAGGTCGGTCTGAACCTCGACCATGATGCCCTTTTGCTGAGGCAGGTCGCTCCAGCGCGCGTGAGTCAGCTGCAGCGCCTGTTGGACGGTCTGGTTCAGGTCCACGCGCGACAGTGACAGTTGCGGCTCGCGCTGCCGATAGAACTCCCGCATGCGGGCGACCGTGCCGGCGACATCGGCAATCGCCCGCTGAATGGTCGTCAGGTAGGAGCGGGCGCGCTCACTCAGATTCGGCTCGCGCTCCAGCAGCGACTCGGTGTACAGCGAAACCGGCGAGATGGCGTTGTTGATGTCGTGGGCAATACCGCTCGCGATCTGTCCCAGTGCCCGCAGCCGCTCCTGCTGCATCGTGGTCTGCTGACTGCGGCGCAGGTCGTCGTAGGCCATCTGCAGCGCGCTGTTGAGCTCCGCCTGACGGGAGGCGAGCGCGACATGCTCACTCAATTGCTTCAGGAACTCGCAGTCCGGACTGGTGAAGGCGGCAGCCTCTTGCCGGGCTGCAATCAGGACCCCGAAGAAACTCTTTTCCGCGATCAGCGGCGCAATCACCACCGATCCTAAGCCACAGAACGCCAGGCGCTGCAGCAGGGGCAGGGCGACCTGCTGGGTGTCCGGCTCGTGCAGCAGTTTCCCGCTGATGCATCCGTCTAGGCCATTCTCAGCCAGCAGGATCTCCGCGCCCTTGTGCAGGTCGAGCTTTTCACTGTAGGTCTGGCTGGCGACGCCGACGGTCATCACGGTCAGCGCTCGCGATGAGGCAACGTACTGGGCGATGCAGCCGAACTGAATCGGCATGTTGCGTTCCAGGGTGCTCACCACCACCTGGGCAATGCTCGCCAGGTCCTGGCGCTCGCCGATGGCGCGGGTGATCTGCTGCAACAGGTTCAGATGACCCAATTGCACGTGCAGGCGCGACTCGGACTTCTGGATCGTGCTCAGCATGTGGTTGAAGGCGCCCGTCAGCTGGTCTAGCTCATAAACGTTGGCCGTGGTGGCGCGCACCGAGTAGTCATGACGCGTTGAGATGGCATTGGCGGTCTCGGCCAATGCCAGGATCGGGCTGGAAATGCGGTGCTGCAGGCGCCGTGACAGCGCATAGGCCAGTGCCGCGGCCGCGATCACCAGCAGGGTCACGATACCGGCGTAGACGCGAATGCGGTCATAAATGGCGCGCAGGTCCGATTGCAGGAACAACGTGCCCATGCGCCGGTTGCCCTCGGTGACCGGCAGCACGTCGATGAGATCACCGTGCTCGAAGCGAAAGCCGGTGGTATCCGGCAGCAGCATCGCGGGTACGCCGCCGCGGGACTTGCTGGGATAGACGGCGAACAGGCGGCCATCGAGTCGGTAGAGCGCGGCGTGCGTGACGTGCGGGTCCACTTCGAAGGCCGCGAGCACCGTCTGCGCGTCATCCGGATTGTCGAAGGCGAGGGCCGCGGTGGAGTT
>DASZCK010000318.1:0-18384 GCA_035943195.1 Steroidobacteraceae bacterium | reverse complement strand
GCGCCAGGTCGCGCGCCGAGTAGTGAAAGCCGCCCTCATGCTGTTTCAGCGAGGCGTCATGCTCCTCGTCCACGATGATGACGCCCAGATCCGCCACCGGTGCGAACACCGCGGAGCGTGTGCCGACCACGATGCGCGCGGCGCCGCTGGCCGCTGCACGCCAGGCGCTCAGCCGTTCGTTGTCGGTCAGCGCCGAATGCAGCACCGCCATCGGCGCATTCAATCTTTCGGCGAAGCGCCGCACCAGCTGCGGTGTCAGTCCAATTTCCGGAACCAGCACCAGGGCGCGGCGGCCAGCGGCGAGCACTTGCTCGATCACACGCAGATACACCTCGGTCTTGCCGCTGCCGGTGAGCCCATGCAGGACGAAGGCCGCGAAACCACCCAGGGTCGCGCCGATGGCGGCAACCGCCTGTGCCTGTTCGGGCGTGGGAGCGGGCGCGGGCGCGACGCTGGCTGCCGGCCCCGGCAACAAAGGTGTGGCCACTGACTCGCAGCTGACCCAGCCCTGCTTCAGCAGCGCGGCGGTGGCGGGGCGCCATCGCGGCAGCCGCTCGGCCACTTCCGCTTCGCGCAGCGGTCCGTGTGCGACCAGCAACTCCAGGAGCGCGCGCTGGGCGCGGGCGCGGGCGAGGCTTCCCGCGCGCAGCGCGGCGCGGCCCGCGGCGGTCGCATGCCAGATTTCCGTCAGCGCCACGGCGCTCGCGCCGGCACGCAGGGCCTTGGGTACCGCGCTGGCGATGACCTCGCCGATGGGATGGTGGTAATAGTCACTGGCCCAGCGCACCAGGTCGAGCACGTCTGCCGCCAGCACCGGGACCGGATCCAAAACCGCGCCAATGACTTTGAGCCGTTCGGGTGGCAGGGCGGAGTCGCCGGCCTTTTCCATGACCACGCCGATCAGTCTTTGGCGCCCGAAGGGTACCCGCACGCGGCTGCCGGGAAGCGGTGCAGCACAGCCCTCGGGCACCCGATAGTCAAACAGCCGCCGCAGCGGAACATCCAGCGCGATACGTGAAATGCCTTCCGAAAGCGCTGCCGAAGGGTCTGCGGGGACTCCAATAGAGTTATTCAAATCAATGGGTTAAGGGATGTCGGTAAATCGCGTCAGGCGGGTCAACCGCACGTCGAGTCCACGCGTTGTAAGCTGCATGGGTGCCTTTGCTAGTCTCGCGCCGCCTTATAACATGCCCGCCACAACGCGCGGCGATACCCTATTGAATGACACTGCCGAGGCCAGATCGCGAGCGCTGAACCAGTTTCTGGCGAGCGTCGAGCTCAAGGCCTATAAGATCGCGCAGGCAGGCCTGCGGCACCAGGACGATGCACTGGATGCGGTGCAGGACGCCATGCTGCAGCTCGCGCGTGCCTATTCGAATCGGCCGGAAGAGGAGTGGAAACCCCTTTTCTACCGGATTCTGGAGAATCGGATTCGCGACATGCAACGCCGCCGCACGGTGCGGGGTCGCGTCATGGCGTGGCTGCCGTTCCGCCGCGATGAGGACGATGAGGACGCCGACCCGATTGCCCAGGCGCCGAGCCACGACCTGCCGCCGGTCGCGCGTCTGGAACTGGACGAGGCCATGGGCGCCCTGGATGGAGCACTGGAGGAACTGCCCGAGCGCCAGCGCCAGGCGTTCCTGCTGCGCAATCTCGAAGGCCTGGACGTCGCCCAGACGGCGCAGGCCATGGGTTGCTCTGAGGGCAGCGTCAAGACACACTATTTTCGCGCCCTGCAGGCGCTGCGACGGAAACTTGGAGACTTCGAACTATGAACGCCGGTGAGGGCGATCCGGGGCAGACCACACAGCTGCAGAGCGGGCTGGAGGTGCGTTCGCGCCTGGTACTCGAGGAAGGACTGGCGCGCATCGACGCACGGACGCGCTCGCGACTGAACCAGGCGCGACAGGCCGCGGTGGCGGCCGCGGCCCGGCCTTCCTACCTGCCGCGTTGGCTGGGGCCGCTGCGCCTGCAGGCATTGATGCCTGCCACCGGTGCGGCTGCCGTGGCCGCGTTGGTGGTGGCCTTCATGTTGAGCGGGGGACACACGCTGAACACACCGGTCGCGGACAATCCTGCCACGGCGCTGGATGTACTGGACCTGGTCACGGATGACGATGCCATGAACCTCATGGAAGACAACGACAGCTCCTTCTATGAGTGGGCGGCGGCACAAACTGATGGCTCGGGCCAGAACGCGGGCCAAGGTGCTGGCGGGGCGACGACCTGATGACAGCGCCTGGCGGGCCGCGGCCCGTCCGCGCCTGGGCCTGCCTGGGAATGCTGCTCGGCGTTGCCTGGCAGCCGTTGGCGGTGCGGGCCGCCCAGCCGCCGGCGAAGACGGTGGAGCCGGCCGATGCCGATTTGATCGAGTTCCTGGGATCCGTGGATTCCGACGACGAGGGATGGAAACAGTATCTGGCGCGCACGGGAGCGCGGAAGCCGGTGGCAAAGGACCCGCCACCGCCTCCGCCATCCAGCAGCGCGCCCGACAAAGACGGTGCGAAAGATGAGCATTAGGCCGCGCCTGTGCGGGGGACTGCTGCTGACGGCACTGCTGTCGGTCGGCCTGGGTGCGCCCGTCAGCGCGCAGGTGGCCGGTCCGGGCGTGAGCGCGCCGCAGCCCGGCGCCGCAGTACCCTGGAGCTCGCTATCGCCGGATCAGCAGAAGCTGATGTCGCGCCTTGCAGGACAGTGGGACCAGCTCACCCCGCAGCGCCAGCAGGACCTTGCCAGCGGCAGCCAGCGCTGGCTCGGTATGTCCCCTGACCAGCGCAGCCAGGCGCGTCAGCGTTTCAATCAGTTTCAGAAGCTGCCCGAGCAGCGCCGCCAGCAGCTGCGTCAGCGCTGGCACGAGTTTCGCGCCCTGCCGCCCGCGCGCCAGCAAGCCGACCGCGACAACTTCCGCAAATTCCAGCAGCTGCCGCAGCAGCGCCGTCAGCAGCTGCGGCAACGCTGGCAGAGCGCCTCGCCGCGCGAGCGCCAGGACATGATCCAGCGCACGCGTGAGCGCCGCGCGCGCGCGCCGAAACCGCGCTAGTCGTTGTAGGACTTCTGCCCGTGACCGGACGCGCCCTGCGTCGTATCATCGGCACCCCCCACGAAGTGCATTTCAATGAATCTGCGGAGGCGCCCATGTCCAAGTACGTCCTGCCCGATCTTGCCTACGATTACAACGCTCTGGAGCCGCACATTTCGGCGCGCATCATGGAGTTGCATCACAGCAAGCATCACAAGGCCTATGTCGATGGCGCCAACAAGACCCTTGAGCAGCTGGCCGAAGCGCGGCAGAAGGGCGTGCTGGATGGCGCCGGCGTGCTCGAGCGCACGTTGGCCTTCCACATCTCCGGCCACGTCATGCACAGCATTTTCTGGCAGAACCTCAGCCCCAAGGGTGGTGGCAAGCCCAGCGGCGACCTGGCCGCGGCCATCGACAAGGACTTCGGTAACTTCGACTCATTCAAATTGCAGCTGAACAAGACGGCGGCCACCATCCAGGGATCGGGCTGGGCGGCGCTGTACCTGGAGCCGCTGACACACCAGCTGATCATCGGTTCGGTGCACGACCACCAGCAAAGTGTCTTCCAGGGTTCGCTGCCGCTGATGGTCATCGACGCCTGGGAACACGCCTTCTATCTGCAGTACGTCAACGAGAAGGCGAAATTCTTCGATGCCCTGTGGAACATCTGGAACTGGAGCGACGTCGCCCAGCGCTATGCGGCGGCCAAGGGCGCGAACCTCGCCCTCAAGGGTGCGACCGGCTGAAGCGCAGGTACCTGAGCCGGTATTTAAAGAATGTACCGGCTCAGATCCTCATCCTTGACCAGGTCACCCAAGTGACCGTCGACATAGGCGGCATCCACCGTCAGGTCGCGCCGCTCGGCGCTGGTGGCGTCGTAGGACACACTTTCCAGTAGCCTCTCCATCACCGTGTGCAGTCGTCGCGCACCGATGTTCTCCGTCCGCTCATTCACGTGGTGGGCGATCTGCGCGAGCCGGCGCACGCCGTCGGCGGCGAAGGTCACCGTCACGCCCTCGGTCGCCAGCAACGCCCGGTACTGCGCGGTCAGCGAGGCATCAGGCTCGGTGAGGATGCGCATGAAGTCATCCACGGTGAGCGATTGCAGCTCCACGCGTATCGGCAGCCGCCCTTGCAGCTCCGGTATCAGGTCCGAAGGCTTCGACAGATGGAAAGCCCCCGAGGCGATGAACAGCACGTGATCGGTCTTCAGCGGACCGTACTTAGTCGACACGGTCGAACCCTCGACCAGCGGCAGCAGATCACGTTGCACGCCCTCGCGTGACACGTCCGCGCCGATGGTCTCGCCGCGGCGCGATACCTTGTCGATCTCATCGATGAATACGATGCCGTTCTGTTCCGCGTTGTGCAGGGCGCGCACCTTGAGTTCCTCTTCGTTGATCATGCGACCGGCCTCGTCCTCGACCAGCAGCTTCATGGCCTCCTTCACCTTCACCTTGCGCGGACGGCTACGCTGACCGCCGAGGTTCGCGAACATGGACTGCAGCTGCTGCTGCATTTCCTCCATGCCCGGAGGGGCCATGATTTCCACGCCGCCGGGCAGGGCGCGCAGCTCGATCTCGATCTCGCGCTCGTCGAGGTCGCCTTCGCGCAGCCGCTTGCGCAGCTTCTGACGGGTCTCCGCATCGCGCGGCTGGGGCGGCTCGTCGGTGGAGAATCCCATGACGCGTGCCTTGGGCAGCAGCGCATCCAGCACCCGCTCCTCGGCGGCATCGGCGGCACGCTCGCGAACCTTGCCCAACTCCTGCTCGCGCGTCATCTTGATCGCAACGTCGGCGAGATCCTTGACGATGGATTCCACGTCACGGCCGACGTATCCGACCTCGGTGAACTTCGTGGCTTCGACCTTGACGAAGGGTGCGTTGACGAGTTTGGCGAGCCGCCGTGCGATCTCGGTCTTGCCCACGCCCGTGGGACCGATCATCAGGATGTTCTTCGGCGTGATCTCGTGGCGCATGGGCTCCGGGATCTGCATCCGGCGCCAGCGATTGCGCAGGGCGATCGCCACCGCCCGCTTGGCGGCCTGCTGACCGACGATGTGCTTGTCCAGTTCCTTCACGATCTCCTGCGGAGTCATGGCCTGTGCCGCGACCGGCGCCGCTTCCGGCACCGGCGCGACGCTGTCATTTGCAGGATTCGCCATTTACTTGATCTCGTCGATGAGCAGGTTGCGATTGGTATAGATGCAGATGTCGGCGGCAATGTTGAGCGAACGTTCGACGATGCTGCGGGCATCCAGGTCCGAGGATTCGGCCAGGGCGCGCGCCGCGGCCAGCGCGTACGAGCCACCCGAGCCGATGGCCGCCACGTCGTATTCAGGCTCGATCACATCGCCGTTGCCGGAGATCACGAAGATCTTTTCCTTGTCGCCCACCAGCAGCAGTGCCTCGAGCCGTCGCAGGTAGCGGTCGGAGCGCCAGTCCTTCGCAAGTTCGATGGCGGCACGGGTGAGATTGCCGTGCTTTTCCAACTTGCCCTCGAAACGCTCGAACAGGGTGAAGGCATCGGCCGTACCGCCGGCGAACCCCGCGAGCACCTTGTCACCGTACAGTCGGCGCACCTTGCGGGCGTTGCCCTTCATGACGGTGTTGCCGAGCGTGACCTGGCCATCGCCGCCGATGGCGACCGCACCGTTGCGGCGTACCGCGAGGATGGTGGTTCCGTGGGGATCGAATGTGGTGTTCATGCCTTCTTGCGCGCGCGGGGATGGGTAGCGTCGTAGATGCGGGCCAGGTGCTGAAAATCAAGATGGGTGTAGACCTGGGTGGTGGAGATGTCAGCGTGGCCCAAAAGCTCCTGGACGGCCCGCAATTCTCCACTGGATTCAAGCAGATGCGAAGCGAAGGAGTGCCGGAAGAGGTGCGGATGCACGTGCATGGGCAGGCCCTGGCGCACGGCCCAATACGCGACCCGCTTCTGGATGGCCCGCGGGCCGAGGCGCTTACCCGTCGCGCCCACGAATACGGCCGGCGTGTCCTGCCTGACGAGGGCCGCCCGCAACTTGAGCCAGGCCGAGAGCGCGGTCAGGGCCTTGCGTCCCACCGGCAGCACGCGGGTCTTGCTGCCCTTGCCCAGCACCCGCACCGTGCGGTCGGCGGTATTCAGATCCTGAAGATCAAGCCCCACCAGCTCCGCCAGCCGCAGTCCGGAGGAATACAGCAGTTCCATGAGGGCCCGGTCGCGTACCGCGAGCGCGTCCTGCCCGGGAATCTCCAGCAGCCTGGCCATGCAATCCGCATCCACCGTGCCCGGCAGGCGGCGGACGCCTTTGGGCGCGCGCACCTCCACGGCGCAGTTGTGCTTCAGGCGCCCTTCGCGGATCAGAAAGTTGAGGAAGCTGCGCACCGCCGACAACCGCCGCTGCACGCTGCGCGGCGCGAGCCCGGCCGCATGCGAGCGCGCGGCGAACAGCCGCACCTGCGCATGCTCCAGTGCAGGCCACTCGGCAATGCCCTGCTGCTCGCAAAACCGTACCAGCGCCTTGAGATCGCGGGCGTAGTTGCTGTCGGTATGGCTGGAGAGGCGCCGTTCCTTCGCGAGGTATTGGCGAAAGTCTGCGAGCGCTTCCAGGGCGGCCGGGTTCACAACCGGCCGCGGCCCTGGTTAAGGACGGGACAGCACATCCGAAATCAGATCGGCCAGTCGCGCCAGGAAATCCGTGCTCATGCCCGGATGAAAGCGGTCCCGGTCGGTACTGCCGAGGGCCAGCAGGCCCAGTGACCCGTGTTCACCCAGCGGTACCAGGGCCACCGAACCGATATCGGGCGCGTCGGCGGCGAACAGGAATTCGCGCTGCGAGTCGCGGGCCTGGCCGCAGCGGGGTTTGCCGCTGGTGAACAGCGACTCGAAGGACTTCAAGTTCATGTCCTCGCGATCCACCAGGCGCACGAAGCGCTGCGGTACCACGCCGCCCTGTTCGCCGATCAGCACCAGCACCGAATGGAAGGAGTCGAAGTCCTCACGCAGGCTGGCCTCGAGCTGTTCGATGGCGCCTTGCCGGGTCTGCGCGCGCAGCAGTCGCCGCGTGAAGCGGTGGAGTTTCTCGGCCACGGCATCGTTGGCCCGCGCCACCGTGACGAAGTCGGCCAGCTTCTGCTCGAGGCTGGCATGACGCTCGCGCAGCACCTCGACCTGGCGTTCCACCAGGGAGATGGTCGAACTGCCGCGCGCATGCGGCAGCCGCAACCGTGCCAGCAGCGGCAGGTGATTTTCAAAGAACTCCGGATTCTGCTGCAGAAAGTGAGCGACGGTTTCCTCCTCGCTCTGCTGCGCCTGGACTCCCCGAGCCTCTCTTGTGCTCATGTGGCTGCTTCCCTCAGTTCAAATTGACCTTCGAAGGCGACCTCGGCCGGACCGGTCAGCCAGACCGGTTCGCCCGGGCCCTGCCAGTCTACGCGCAACTCACCGCCGCGGACGTGTACCCGTACCTGCGGATCCAGCAGACCACGCTGGCGACCGACGATCACCGCGGCGCAAGCGCCGGTGCCGCAGGCCAGCGTTTCGCCGGCGCCGCGCTCGTACACCCGCAGGCGGATGTCCGAGCGATCGACGACTTCCATGAAGCCCACGTTGACCCGGCGCGGAAAGCGCCGATGGCCCTCGATGGCCGGCCCGAGGCTGGCGACCGGCGCGCTGTCCACGGCCGCGACCTGCAGCACGGCGTGCGGGTTACCGATCGAGACCGCACCGATTTCAACGGTGTCGTTGCCGGCCTTGAGCGTGTAGCGATCCTGGCGCTCCGCGGCGTCGAAGGGCAGGGCGGCCGGCTCAAACGATGGCACGCCCATGTCCACGGACACCAGTTCCGGGGAGGCCACGCGCGCCCGCACCAGGCCGCCGCGGCTGTCCATCACGAACTCGCCGGCCGGCGCCCGACCCTGGCGGAACAGCAGCGCGGCGATACAGCGCGCGCCATTGCCGCACTGCTCGACCTCGTCGCCGTCACTGTTGAAGATCTGGTAGTAGATGGTGGTGCCGGCACGGCGCGCCGGGTGCAGGACCAGCGCCTGGTCGAAGCCAATGCCGGTGAAACGGTTGGCCAGGCTGCGAAATTGTGCGGTGGTCGGTAAGGGCGCGGCGCGCGGCGCGTCGAAGACAATGAAGTCATTGCCCGCGCCGTGCATCTTCGTGAAGGGGATGCGCATTGCGTCCAAGAATACCGCAATCCATTGCGCAAGACCGGTCCGGCATGGCGCAGATGGCGTAATCTGCGGCCGAAATGACCGCAATGCATACGGTACGGCTCATCCCGCAAGAGGTCAGCATCAGCGCAGCGGAGGACCTTCCGGTGCTGGCGGCGGCCCAGCGAGCGGGGCTCGCTCTGCCCCACAGTTGCCGTTCGGGGCGCTGTGGGTCATGCCGCGCGCGGCTGCTCAGCGGGCGCATCGAGTATCAGGGCGGGCTGCCCCTGGGACTGTCCGCACAGGAGCGCCGCGACGGCTATGTGCTGTTGTGTCAGGCGCTCGCCCGCAGCGACCTGGTGGTGGAGGCGCGCCCGGTGCAAAGCGCCGCCGGGGCCGAGATCAAGACCTTGCCCAGCCGCATCGCCCGGCGTGTGCAGCTGGCGCCGGATGTGATGCAGCTGATATTGCGCGTGCCCGCCGTGGAATCCATGGAGTTTCTGGCAGGACAGTACCTGGACGTGCTGCTCGAGGGCGGCCTGCGCCGCAGCTACTCGGTGGCCAACGCGCCCCATTCCGGCAGTCAGTTCGAGCTGCATGTCAGGCACGTGCCAGGTGGCGCCTTCAGTGATCCGGTGTTCAGTACCTTGCGGGAGGGCGCGCTGCTGAAAATCGAAGGTCCGCTGGGTCGGTTCATCTACCAGGGCGGGCCCGGGCCGACGCTGTTCATCGCCGGCGGTACCGGCTTCGCACCCATCAAGGCGATGCTGGGTGAGGCGCTTAAGGAGGAGTCGGCGGCCAAACTGCACCTGTACTGGGGCGCCCGCGATGCCGTTGGCATATATGAAGAGGCGCTGGTGCGCGATTGGGCCGCGCGCCACGCCCGGCTCAACGTCCACACCGTTCTGTCCGTGGCGTCGACGCCACCGCACCGTCGCGGCTGGGTTCACGAGGCGGTGCTGCAGGATCATCCCGATCTCGCCGCGTTTGCCATCTACGCCGCCGGACCACCGGCGATGATCGATGCCATCCGCGCAAGCTTTCCCACCCGCGGGGCGCGCCCCGAACAGCTGTACCTGGACTCATTCGACTACGCCGCGCCAACCTAAGTCGTACCATTCCGCCATGCGCATACTGGTAGTAGAGGACAATGACCTGGTCGCCGATGCCATCACCCTGGGGCTGAGCACGGCGGGCTTCGCCGTGGATCGCAGTGCCACTGCCGAGGCCGCCGCCTCGGCGCTCGCCACCGAGCATTTCGACCTCTTGGTCGTGGACGTGGGCCTGCCGGGCGAGGATGGACTGTCACTGGTGCGGCGCCTGCGTGGCCGCGGCGCCACGCAGCCGGTGCTGATCCTGACGGCCCGGGATACTTTGGCCATCAAGGTCGAGGCCTTGAATCTCGGCGCAGATGATTTTCTGCTGAAGCCATTCGAGCAGGACGAACTGGTCGCGCGCTGTCGGGCGCTGATACGTCGCGCCAATCTCTACGCCGGTGAGCAGGTGAACTTGGGAAGGATGCGGCTGGATGTGGCGGGGCGCATGCTGCGCATCGATGAGTCGCCGGTGGAGCTCACTGGACGTGAGTGGCTGGTGCTCGAATGCCTCGCCTTGAACGCCGGGCGCGTCGTGTCCAAGGAGCGCCTGCAGCAGGCGATCGCCAGCTTCGATCAGGCGCTCACGCCGAATGCCGTGGAAGTCTATATCTCACGCGTGCGCGCCAAGGTCGGCGAAGCCGCCGTCATCCGCACCGTCCGTGGCCTGGGATACCGGTTGGATGAACCGCGCAACTGAGTCCGCACCCTCCGTACAGCGCCGCCTGCTGTGGTTCCTGCTGCCACCGCTGGCGCTGCTGATGCTGGCCGGCGTCTACGCCAATTACCGGGCGGCCACCGCGTTCGTGGAGTCTGCCTACGACCAGCGCCTGGGCGATGCCGCGGTCTCGCTGGCGGGGAGCCTGATCCGCGACGGGCAGCGGCTGCGGGTCGACCCGAGCGTCGTGCCTGCCACGGCCCATCGCGCCGATCATCTCGTGTCCTTGCGCTACGCCATCGTCACGGCGAGCGGCGAGCTACTCGCCGGCAGCCGTGAGGTGCCGGCCGCCAGCGCCTCGCTCACCACCAATCCGACCTTCGCCGATGCCATCGTCGGCGGCGAGCGCCTGCGTGTTGCCAGTTACCGCGTCGACCTCAACCGCGACACGGTGGTGATCAGCGTGGCGGAGTCCGCCTCACAGCGTGCCGTACCGGGACGGTTCATACTGGCGAGCACCTGGCTCATGGACTTCATCCAGCTGGACGTGACGCTGCTGATCGTGTGGCTCGGAGTGTATTTCGCATTGAAGCCGCTGCTGTCACTGCGCCGGCAGATCGAAGCGGGCTCACCGCGCGAGCTCAATCACCTGGATTCCACGACGGTTCCCGCCGAGGTCAAACCGCTGGTGGAGGCTTTGAACCTGCTGTTCGACGTGCTGGCGGAGGCGGCGCGCTCGCAGCGGCGCTTCGTGGCCGACACCGCCCATCAGCTGCGCACGCCCATCGCCGGATTGCTCGGCAACCTGGAACTGCTCATGAAGGAGCCGGGCGCCGCGGCGTTGCGGCCACGCCTCGAGGCGCTGCACGCGGGCATGGAGAACCTGGCGCGCTCGGCCAATCAGCTGCTGGCATTGGCGCGCGCCGATCCTTCCACCAGCTTCGCCGAACAGTTCGACAGCGTGGACCTGCGAGCGCTCGCGGGGCGCATGGTGGAGAGCAACGTCGACCGGGCCCTGCACGCCGGCCTGGATCTGGGCGTCGAGGCCGCCGCGGTGGCGGTGCGCGGCAACGTCCGATTGCTCGAGGATTTGCTGGGGAACCTGGTCGACAATGCCATCCACTACACTCCTGGCGGGGGTCACGTGACGGTGCGGGCGGGACTGCGCGATGGCCGACCCTTCCTGGAGGTCGAGGACGATGGCCCGGGGATCCCCGAAGATCAGCGCGGCCGGGTCCGGGAGCGCTTTTACCGTATTCCGGGAACGGCCGGCCATGGCTGTGGCCTGGGGCTGGCCATCGTGTCGGAGATCGCCGAGGCGCATGGCGCGCAGTTCACACTGGAATCAGGCGCCGCGGGCCGGGGCACCCGGGCCCGACTGTTGTTCCAGTCGCCCGTGAACCCCATACAAGTGTGATGCAGTTATCAGTTTGAAAGACTGAAGGGCGGCGGCGCGAGCCGCGGCGGGGTCGTCAGATTCACGCAAGCTTGGGTGCTTACTGTCGGCCACCATGTACAACGCCGCCACACCCCGCTTGCCGCAGCTGCGCCCGCGCCGGATGGCGGGCGTTTCCCTGATCGAGCTGATGGTGGTGGTCGCCGTCGTGGCGATTCTGCTGGGCGTCGGCATGTCCTCTTATAAGAGCATCACCGTCACCTCGCGGGTATCCGGTGAGATCAACGGGCTGCTGGGCGACATGCAGTACGCCCGCTCGGAAGCCATCAAGCAGGGCCAGAATGTGGTGGTCTGCGTTTCCGTGAACGGCACGGACTGCAGCGTCGGCAATACCCAATGGAACCAGGGTTGGATCGTGTTCGCGGATCCGACCAACACCAGGACCACGGGCGGTAATGCGGCGCTGGTGCTGCGTGCGCAGGCGGCGTTCCCCGGAGCGACTCCTGACTCCCTGACCGACGGCGCGACCAGCAATGTCTCCTTCGATCGCGAGGGGCTCGCGCTGGGACTCGGCACGGGCGCGGTGCTGGCGCTGCATGACCCGACCACCAACACCGCTCTGACCCGCTGCCTTGCGATCAGCAACATCGGCAACGTCGCCGTGCAGCAGCCCTCTACCCTGGCGACTTGCACATGAAACCATTCGGCACAATCCATTCAACATGCCCGGCGCGACTGCGTGGCTTCAGCCTCATCGAGGTCATGGTCGCGCTCATCATCATCGCGGTGGGCATGCTGGGCATTGCCAAGATGCAGGCGCTGGGCCTGTCGACCACGCAATCCTCGGGGACGCGCTCGCTGGTGGCCATCGAGGCGGCGAGCCTCGCGGCCTCCATGCATAGCAATCGCGACTACTGGGTGGCGGGGCCGCCGCCGGCGAGTTTCACGGTCGCCGTCGCCACCACGGGCCCGAACGGCGCCACCAGTGTCACCATCACTGATGCGACCAACACCTTGAACGTCGCGCCGACCTGTGGAACGACGACCGCCTGTGCCGCGGGGAGTGCCTCGCAGATCGCCGCCTATGACGTGCAGCAGTGGGCCGCGTCCCTGGCTACGGTGGTGCCGGCGGCGCAGGCGACCATTGCCTGCAACACCGCCACCTCGCCCTTGAGCTGCACGATCCAGATCCAGTGGGCGGAAAACGTAACCAGCACCAGCAACAGCGCGGCGGCCAGCAGTTCGGGCGCCAATGCGCTGAATTCGCCGGTGTACACCCTGTACGTGGAGCCTTGAGCATGCTGCGCCACTTCCAAGCACGCAGGTTTCGTCGCGGCCAACGCGGCTTCAGCATGGTCGAGCTGTCAGTCGCGATGCTGATCGCGCTGTTCCTGCTCGGCGGTCTGGTGACGATGGTGGCGGGTTCGCGCCGCTCCAGTTCCACCCAAAGTGCGCTGGAGCAGTTGCAGGACAACGAGCGCATCGCCATGACCCTCATCAGCAGCATGGTGCAGAAGGCCGGGTATTTCCCCGATCCGCTCAACCAGAGTCTCGGTACCTTCCTCGCCGAGGCGCCAACCGGGAGTATCAACCTCGTGGTCGGGCAAGTGCTGGGGGGCACCTACAGCGCGGCGGCGCCGGGGGATACCTTCGCGGCGCGCTTTTACGCACCTCGCAGCGACAGCGCCGCCAATCCGGTCATCATGAACTGCGCCGGTCAGAGCAACAGCTCCACCTCGGCCACTGTCTGGTACACCAACGTATTCAAGATTGGAACGGTCAACGGGACCTCCTGGCTGCAGTGCCAGGCGACCACCAGCGGCGCCAATCCGGTCGTCATCAACCTGATTCCCAACGTCACCCAGATTTCGGTGCTGTACGGCGTCTCGAGCAATGCCGGTGACGACTACAGCGTGGTGCAATACGTGAACGCCAGCCAGCTGACCGCCACGACCTGGCCGAACGTCACGGTCATGAAGGTATCGCTGACCTTCCTGCTGCCCGCGTACGGCACCACCGGAGGTCAGATGGCCAACTGCGCCACGACCACTCCCTGCACCACGGTCTTCACGCGCGTCATTCCGATCATGAGCCGCGCCGGAGTCGACACATGAGCCGGCGCGATACGATGCCCGCGCGCCAGCGCGGCCTGGTACTGGTCTCGAGCCTGCTGTTGCTGCTGGTCCTCACGCTGCTGGCGCTCGCCATGTTCCGCAGCATGGGGCTGGCGGAGAAGATTTCCGGCAACGTGCGCGAGAAGACACGGGCCCTGCACGCCGCCGTGGTTGCCGAGCAATACGCGGAGTGGTGGCTGAGCAATCCCACCAACTCATCGCAGGCGTCCGTGCTGTGCAACGCCACTGCCAACGCCAACCTTGGCCCGACCCAGGTGCTGATCTGCTCCAACGCGCTCGTCAGTGCGACCAGTTTTCCCTGGACTGCCACCCAGACAAACGCAGCCGTCGGCATCTCCTATTACCCGAATTCCACGACGTCGCCGGCGACGAGCATGATCTTCACCGCCGACGCCAGCGGCTCCCTTTCGAATACTTATTCCGCCCCGCCGGCTTTCTACATCAGCTATTGCTGCCAGGCCAATGACGGCGGCGGCAGTGTGTACAGAATCGACGCAATGGGCTACGGCGGCAATTCCCTTTCAGTCGCCGTAGTCGAGAGCATGTATGAGATCGGCTCGGGCGTCACCCCTCGCGGAGGTTTGTAATGAACTCATCGAAACGTCTGCTGGCGCTGTTGACGCTGGTGCTGGCTGTGGCGCTGGCACCTGCCACCTTTGCCCAGACCCTGCTCACCGAGGATTTCACCGGCGCCACCAGCAGCAATACCTCCGGTGTGGGCAACTGGCTGTTCTTCAACGGGGCCTGCCTGACCGCCGGCACCAGCACCTCGCTTGTGGCACCGGCCAGCTCCATTCCGGCCTGCACCACCGTCTTGAATTCCTACTATATCCACGCGCAGGACCATGACCAGTACCTGATGGGCGGCGCGAATGGCTTTCTGGGCGGCACCGCCGCCCCCGGCTCACCGGGCGCGCAGGTTGCGGATCCGGTCGGCAGCGGCGCCCTGCGCTTCACCAACGGCAAGCCATATGGCAACCAGGAGCGCGGTGCAATCGTATCCACCAACGCCTATTCCACCAGCTCCGGCATTCAGGTCACGTTCAAGACCGTGACCTACGGCGGTACCGGCGCTGACGGTATCAGTTTCTACCTCATGGACGGTTGCGTGCCGGTGGCGGGCGGCGCCATGCCCACCGGCTGCACGTCACTCAGCTACTACCCCACCAGCAATGTTCCCGCGATCGGCGCCACGGGCGGCAGCCTCGCGTATACCTGTTCGAATACCAATGGTCCCTCGAGCGGCGCCGGTGTCACTTATGACGGCCTGACGGGCGGTTACCTGGGTCTCGGTATCGATGAATACGGCAACTTCCTGAACCAGGGCGACAACACGGGCTCGGGCTGGGGCTTCCAACCGGGCCGCATCGGACTGCGCGGCGCGGGCGAGATCTCATGGCCGGCGTTGAATACCGCGTACGGCACCGATCCCAGCAACACAGCGAAGCCGTTCTACCCGGCGTCGCTCGCGACGGCCTGCAGTGCGGGTACCTATGATTCGGTGTCGGCGACTTGCGGCGTGTGTCCCAACGCGAACCCGGCTACCACCAACGTCACCACTGACGGCGTCACCACCAGGACCACTTACGCAACGACCAGCGTCTATGGCAGCAGTATCTGCACCAATACCATCCAGCCGACGGTGACGACAACCACGGACACGGGATGCACCTCCATGGGTTACACCCTCGTGAATGTGGGCGGCACCACTCCGCAGTGCATAAAATGTACGGCCACGACCCCCGTGGGCACACCGTCGGGAGCCACTGACGGCAGCTATCCCAATGGCCTGTGCTATACCCCGCAGACGAACACGCCGCCGGCGTCGCCCACGTGCAGCTCGGGCTATTCGTACGACTCCGGTCTCATGCTGTGCGCGAAGACGCCGAGCAATCACAACACCAACTTCACGACGACGCCGGGCGGCTCAACCCCGGCATCGTATGTCACTACCAACTCACCCAGCAGCACCTCGATTCCGCTTTCCCAGGTCGCGATGCAGAAGACCTGCAGTTCGGGACATCTGTGGAACTATGCAACGGCGACTTCGCCGACGGACGCGGGCGCGGCGATTCTGACCAATACGGTCAATACCGCCGGCATCCTGGACTATGCGGCCATTCCCGCTGCCTACACCATCCTGCCGAGCTCGCATCCGCTCTTCAATGGCAGTGCGACCACGCGCGCGGCCGCGACCACTATCTTCTATAACCTGAAGATCACCAGCGACGGTTATCTGAGTCTGTCGTATGCCTACGGCGGCGGCGCCTACCAGCAGGTGATCGCCAACCAGAGCATCCAGGCTTCCAACGGCGCGCTGCCGAGCTATGTGCGCTTCGGTTTTGCAGGCTCCACCGGGGGTGCCACCAACGTCCACGAAATCATGTGCTTCAAGTCCGCGCCGGCCGACCAGTCCGCAAGTTCCGCCGGCGTCAACGAGAAGCAGTCCGCGAAGGTCGAGACCGGTACCTATGCGTACTTCGCCTACTACGACCAGAACAACTGGGTGGGTCGCGTCACCGCGAGTCTGCTGTCCTCCGATTCCACCGGTAATGTGACCATCGCCGCGACGCCCACCTGGGATGCCTCCTGCGTCCTTACCGGCGTCCTCGCCAGCCAGACCTGTTCCACGAGCGTGGCGGGACCGACGGCTGCCATGACGCCCGCGAGTCGCGTCATCCTCACCTACAACGCCGGCGGCGTGGGATTCGAGTGGGCCAATCTGAGCAGCGCCCAGCAGACTGCGCTGACGACCGGCGATCCGAGCCAGAACGCCTACCGTCTGAATTACCTGCGCGGCGATCGCAGCAACGAGATCACCTCGGCCGGCACCTGCACCGGCGGTTCCGCGGTGTGCTTCCGCGCGCGAACCAGCGTCCTGGCCGACATCGTGGATTCGAGCCCGACCTGGGTGGGTCCGCCGCAGTCCCCCTACACGGCAACGTGGCAGGACAAGTTGTACCCCACCAGCGCGCCGCCGGAAAACGCCGGTACCCAGAGTTATCAGCAGTACGTAATCGCCGAGCAGACCCGGCCCAACGTGGTCTATGTCGGCTCCAATGACGGCATGATGCACGGCTTCCGCAGCGGCGGCTTTGATTCGACGGGTGCCTTCAGCACCGGGACGACGCCCAACGACGGCCAGGAAGTCCTCGCGTACATGCCCGGATCGCTACTGCTGAGCGCCAGCACCGGCGGCGCCTGCGCCACCTTCGCCGCCACGGGGTCGGTGGTGCAGAACATTCACGGCGTGACGCCCGCCTATACGCCCAGTTCCGGGCCCACCCAGTCCGCCTGCGTGAGCACCGCCCTGGATTTCGCCAACCCCCAGTACGGCCATAATTTCTACGTGGACGCGACCCCGGGAACCGGCGACCTGTTCTACAACGGCACCTGGCACACCTGGCTGGTCAGTGGATTGGGCGCAGGCGGTGCCGCCATCTTCGCGCTGGACGTGACCAATCCTACGGCCACCAATTTCGCCGAGAGCAATGCCGGGAGCCTGGTCGTCGGTGAATGGACGCCGCAGAACATCAGCTGCGTCGCCAATTCCACCTGTGGCACCAACCTGGGTGCGACCTTCGGCACGCCGCTCATCCGCCGCCTGCACGATGGCAAGTGGGCCGTGATCTTCGGCAACGGCATCGGCAGCAGCAGCGGCGACGCCGGCGTCTACATCATGACGGTCGATAGCACCGGCACCACCGCGTTCTACTACCTGAGCACCGGCAACACCGGCACTGCCACCAATAATGGCATTGCCTACGTCACCGCGGCCGACCTGGACGGGGATCACGTCACCGACTATCTGTACGCCGGCGACATGATGGGCAATTTGTGGCGCTTCGACCTGACCAGTGCCACCGAAAGCAATTGGGCCGTGAGCACCGGTCCGCTGTTCTCGGCGCCCTCGGGCCAGCCCATCACGACCTCCGTCACCATCGCCTCCGGCGCGACCACTGCCGGCGGCAATACCCTGATGATTGCCTTCGGCACCGGCCAGCGCACGCAGTTCACGAACGCTGCGCCGGTGGCCTTCCAGTCCGCCACCCAGGGTATCTACGGTATCTGGGACTGGAACATGGCCGCGTGGAATTCGGCGTCGTCGACGCAGTATGCGGCGCTCACTGCCTCGGGCAGCGGCCTCACCGGGCCTAAGTTCACGCTCGGCCAGAGCAATCTGCAGCACCAGAGCTTCGTGCTGAACTCGGATGGCAACCGCGACATCAGCGGCGCGAGCTCGATCTGCTGGGCGGGCTCAGCAACCTGTTCGGCGACGCCGCAATTTGGCTGGTACCTGAACATGTACGGCACGCTGGAACAGATCATCTACAACCCGCAGCTGGTGCAGGGGGTGTTCACGGTCAACTCGATCGTGCCGGCGAACAACCAGGTGAACGCCTGTACCACGAACAACGACACGGGTTTCACCTACGCAATCGCGCTTCTGACCGGTACCGCGCCACCGGACTTCTTCGTCGGCTATCACGATACGGCCACCGCCGGCTATCAGACCAATGCCGTGGGTACCTCGTTCCCGGTGACCTCGGCCACCGGCTCGCTGTGGCTGGTATCACAGACCGTGACCAACCAGCCGATTGTCACGCACATCAATCCCGGCGCCAACGCCAAGGGTCGGCGACTCACCTGGGTGCAGCTGCGATGAGGCACATCATGAATCGTTCACGTTCCGCCGGCTTTTCGCTCGTCGAACTGATGGTCGTGGTGGTGATCGCCTCGATCCTCGCCAGCATCGCGGTACCGGCCTACAACGGGTCGATACGCAAGTCCCGGCGCACCGAGGCCAAGACGGCCCTGGCGGATCTGGCAGCGCGCGAGGAGCGCTTCTTCGCCACGCAGAACATCTATACGACGAGTCCGTCGGCGCTGGCGTATGGTTCGGGCGCGTTGCCGATATCGGTCGGGACTTACTATTCGATT
>DASZCK010000317.1:0-10198 GCA_035943195.1 Steroidobacteraceae bacterium | reverse complement strand
GGTTTGCGGGCGGTGCGGGCGGGGGCCTTGGGCACGGTGGGCATCCTGTATCCTAACGGATCATTTTACTGCATGCGCTGGAGCGGCATTCATGAGCCGGATCGAGACCCTGATCGCCAGCATGACACTGGCCGAAAAGCTGGGCCAGTTGACCATGACGGCCTCCTCCTTCACGGTCACCGGGCCGGTGATCGCCGGAGACTCCACCGAATCCATCCGCAGCGGTGCGATCGGCAATCTGCTGAATATGGTGGGTCCCGGTCCAGTGCGGGCCATCCAGCGTCTGGCAGTTGAAGAGTCGCGGCTGAAGATCCCGCTCTTGATCGGACTCGACATCATTCACGGACATCGTTCCTTGTTTCCCGTGCCGCTGGCCGAAGCTGGGATCTTTGATCCGGTGCTGTGGGAGGCCACCGCGCGCGAAGCCGCCATCGAAGGCGCTGCCGATGGTCTGGCCATGACCTTTGCCCCCATGCTGGATGTGTCACGGGACCCGCGCTGGGGCCGCACGGTCGAAGGCTCCGGGGAGGATGGCTGGCTGGCGGTTGAAATGGCGGCCGCCAAAGTGCGCGGCTTTCAGGGCGCGAACCTGGCGGCGGCGGACGCGCTCGCGGCATGCGCCAAGCACTTTGTCGCCTACGCGCCGGTGACCGCGGGTCGTGAGTACGCGCCCGTGGATATCTCCGAACGGACCTTGCACGAGGTGCATCTGCCGCCGTTCGAGGCTGCCGTGAAGGCCGGGGTCGCCGCCATCATGCCCGCATTCACCGACCTCGCGGGCATTCCGATGACCGCGCATACAGCCTTGTTGCGTGACTGGCTGCGTGGGCGGACGGGTTTTGAGGGCGTCATCGTCAGCGACTACAACGCCATCCGCGAGCTGCTCAATCATGGCGTGGCGGCTGATTTGGCGGAGGCGGCGGCGCTGGCGCTGAATGCCGGCGTCGACATCGACATGATGGCCGATGCCTATCGTCACGGTCTGCCCATCGCGCTGGAGCGCGGCCTGGTGGCGATGGAACAGATCGACACCGCGGTGCGCCGCGTTCTGCGCCTGAAGGAACAACTGGGCCTGTTCGATGATCCTTACGGCCGCTGCCGCACCCACGAGCCGGCGGCCGCCATCACCCGGCGGCGCGCGCTGGCACGCAAGGTCGGCGCGCAGTCGCTGGTGCTTCTGAAGAATGACCACGACGTGCTGCCGTTGCGCACGCCGATGAAATCACTCGCCGTGATTGGTCCATTGGGCGATGCGCCCGAGGAAATGCGCGGTCCGTGGCCGGCCGCCGGGGTGGCCGAGAACCATGTCAGCGTGCTGGCCGGACTGCGCGCGGCATTGCCGGCTACGAAGGTGAGTTATGCGGCGGGCGTCAGCATCGAGGGGGATGACACCTCGGGTATGGCGGCGGCCGTTGCGCTGTGTGACGGGGCCGACAGCATCGTGCTGTGCCTGGGTGAGGCCGCCGTCATGAGCGGGGAGGCGGCGAGTCGCGTGCATCTGGGTCTGCCGGGCCAGCAGGCCGCGCTGGCCAAGGCGGTCCTCACGCGCGCCCATTTCCTGGGCAAGCCCTGCGCCGTCGTCCTGTTCAGCGGCCGACCCCTGACCGTGGCCGCGCTGGTGGAGCAGAGCGAGGCGGTGATCGCGGCCTGGTTCCCAGGGTGTGAGGCTGGCAATGCCGTGGCGGATGTGGTTCTGGGGAAGGTGTCGCCCAGCGGCCGAACGGTGATCTCGTGGCCGCGCTCGGTCGGACAGATTCCAATATTCCACAGCGAGCGACGTACCGGACGCCCGGCCAATCCCACCGACAAATACACCAGCAAGTATTTGGATTCGCCAAATGATCCGCTGTTCGCGTTCGGCCACGGGCTGACCTATGGCAAGTTTCGCTATTCGAACTTGCGGGTCTCGCCCGGGGTAGTGAACGCCCGCGGCACGCTTCAGGTGCAGGTGGATCTCAGCAACGAAGGCGGCCGCACCGCACGCGAAACGGTGTTCGTGTTTGCCCGCGATGTCGTGGCCACGGTCGCTCGCCCGGTGCTGCAGCTCATCGGCTTCGGCCAGCTGGAGCTTGCGCCTGGTACTACCGGTACGGTAAGCATTGCCGTGCCCGCGCAGCGTCTGCAGTTTCTGGCCGTGGACCTCACCCCGGTGTTCGAACCGGGAGCCGTTGAGATACTGGTGGGACCGCGGGCGAGCCGTGCCGACCTGCTGGTCGCCACGGTGCTCATGCAAGCCGGGTAGCCGCCGCTGCTACTTGGGGAACTTCAGGAAGATGGCGTTGACCGCGTCGCGGATGCGTTGCGCGGCAGCATCGCCGGTAAGTCCATAGAGGCTTTGCTCGGCTGAGGCATGCCAGATCGGCATGCGCGAGGCGGCGTCATACAGGTCTACGGTAATGAAGCTCTGATGATACACATAGGGTCCGCCCCAACCCGCGCCCCAGCCCCAACCGGGCCCCCAGCGTCCGCCCCAGAAGCCGCCTCCGTATATCCAGCCATCGGGATACACCGCATCAATGTCGCGCGCCATACCGATGCCATAGCCGATCAGGCACTGGGCAGCCGGCGCGGGGGTGCCCGGGGCGGCGGGCCGACTGCCGGGAGCGGGAACGGGCGCATCGACCAGGGTCAGTCCGGCCGTCGGCAGATCCGCGGCGATGGCCTCGCGCAGCCGAGCCTCATTCAACGGATTGGCGATGGTGTTGCGCAGGGGGCTGTTGCCCCGGAAGCCGCCCGCCCAGGCCACCGACTGGCAATGCACCGTGGCCAGTAGCTGGGAGTTCTGATCGGTCCTGACCGGGATACCCGCACAGCCTGCGAGGACCAGGCTCGCGACAGGGATCGAAACGGTGAGCCTGCTCATGATTGTCTCCTGCCAAAATCGGCACCCACCAAGGGCTTAACGTTCCGGGGCGGGGACGGTTGACGGTCGGACCGCCCGAATGTCTACGGCCCGGCAAGTGCCTGATATGCTGGCCCCGGGGGCACTTTCCGACATCTTATGATTCAGACGCTGCAATTGCTTGTCGCGCTGCTGGCCGTGATCGCCGGCGTCGAGGCCGTCGCCATCCGCCTGAAGTTGCCTTCCTCCATCCTGCTGGTACTGACGGGGGTGGTACTGGCCCTCATCCCCAAGCTGCCGTCCGTGACCCTTGCGCCCGAGCTGGTGCTGCTGCTGATCCTGCCGCTCATCATCTACCAGGCATCCTTTTCCATGAGCTGGAAGGATTTCCGTGCCAACCTCGGGGGCATATCGCTGCTGGCAATCGGCTGCGTGGTGTTCACGACGGTGCTGGTGGCGGCGGCCTGTCACCTGTGGCTGCAGCTATCCTGGCCGGTAGGCTTCACCGTGGGCGCCATCGTGTCGCCGCCGGATGCCGTGGCGCCGCTGTCGATTGCCCGGCGGCTGCAGATTCCGCGACGCATTCTCACCCTGCTGGAGGGGGAGGGCCTGGCGAATGATGCGACTGCCCTCGTGCTCTATCGCTTTGCGGTGGTGGCCGTGAGCGCCGGCAGCATCTCGCTCGGGCACGCCTCGGCGGTGTTTTCCCTGATCATGGTGGGCGAGGTGTTATGGGGAATCGCGGTGGGCTGGCTGATGCTGCATCTGCGTCGCTGGGCCGGGGACACTCATATAGAAGTGACGTTGTCCGTCCTGACGCCCTTTGTCGCCTTCTGGCCGCCCGAGCATCTGGGCGGCTCGGGAGTTCTCGCCACCGTGGCTTGCGGGCTGTACGTGAGTTGGAACGGCCAGCGACTGATCAGTTCGGCGACCCGTCTGCAGGGCGTGTTCTTCTGGGATTTCCTGGTCTACATCGTGGAGGGACTGGTGTTCCTGGTGACGGGTCTGCAGGCACGGTCGATTGTGCAGGGCCTCGCGGGCTACTCGACCGCGGAGCTGGTGATGGCCGCGGTGATTGTCAGCGCCGTCGTCATCGGTGCGCGTTTTTTGTGGATTTTCCCGGCGGCCTATCTGACGGTGCTGGGGCGGCACAAGGGTGGCGGCGACCAGGTCGCGATCTCCTGGCAGAATGCCTTCACCCTGGCGTTCACCGGCATCCGTGGCGTGGTGTCACTGGCCGCGGCCCTGTCGCTGCCCGTGCTGATGGACAGCGGTGCGGCGTTTCCCGGGCGTAACTTGATCCTCTTTCTGACCTTTGTTGTGATCCTGGTGACCTTGGTGGGGCAGGGGCTGGCGTTTCCCGGGGTCATCACCTGGCTGGGTCTGGCCCACGCCGGTCGGCGCGAGCGATCCCGCGATCTGATGGAAGAATTCAAGGCGCGACGTGCAGCCATCAAGGCGGCCCTGGGCAGGCTGGAGGAACTGACCCTCGAGGGGAAGCTCGCCGAGGAGGTCCTGGCGCCGGTACGCCAGCTGTACCGCGAGCGCCTGCGGCACGTGGAATACCGTGGTGACGATGATGACTCGCACACGGCGCTGATCAGTCAACGTGATGCCGTTGAACTGCAGTTGATCGCAACGGAGCGGGATCACATCAATGCAACCTATCGGAGCGGGGACCTCAAGGACGATTCGCGCCGGCGCGTCGAGCGCGAATTCGACCTGCGCGAGGCGCACCTGGCGAGCGTGGGCGGCCAGGAGCCATCATAAGTGGGAGAGCAACCGGTGGAAGTGAAGCAAGCGAATCCTAATGCGGCGCGCGGCGCGCGCCGCGGCGAGCAGGTGCTGCAGCGGCTGCGCGAGCGGCCCCCGACACTGTGGTATCAGGGCAAGCAGATCAAGGATGTGACCACGCATCCGGCCCTGCGCGGGGGCGTGGCGACCCTCGCCAAGCTATACGACCTGCAATGGCAGAACCCGGCGGTGAGCCTGTTTGAGTCCCCGAGCAGTGGCAACAAGGTGGGTCGCTCGTTCCTGATTCCGCGCTCCATGGAGGATCTGCGCAGCGTCACGGCGGCAATGCGGGTGTGGCAGGACTACACCCATGGCCTCATGGGCCGGGTCCCGGACTACATCAATCGCGCCATCTCCGGCTACGCGGCCGGTGCCGCATTTCTCGCCGAGATCGAGCCGCGCTTCGCCGACAACGCACGGCGCTATCATCAGTACCTGCGCGAACATGATCTGTGCCTGACGCACACGCTGATCCCGCCGCAGGCCAATCGCGCCGTGAGCATCCAGAAGCAGTCCGATCCGTACATCGCCGCGCGGGTCAAGGAGGAGACCGACGCCGGCATCGTCATCCGCGGCTGCCGTATGCTGGCCACCCTGCCCATCTCCGATGAGATCATGGTGTTCCCCTCCACGCTGCTGAAGCGCGCGGTG
Source organism: Steroidobacteraceae bacterium (assembly GCA_035943195.1). Lineage (GTDB taxonomy): Bacteria > Pseudomonadota > Gammaproteobacteria > Steroidobacterales > Steroidobacteraceae > DAIDKA01. Next base: position 4,911 of record DASZCK010000317.1, on the reverse strand, counting down.
GAGGATGCGCCCTATGCTTTTGGCTTCTCCATTCCCAACGATACCCCGGGCCTGCGTTTCATCTGCCGGGAGAGTTTGGACTACGGCGGCTCGCATTTCGACCACCCGCTGGGGTCGCGCTACGAGGAAATGGACGCGGTGGTGGTGTTCGATGACGTGCTCGTGCCCTGGGAAAACGTGCTGCTGTACCGGGACGTCAGCCGCTGCAACGCCGCCTACTCGCGCACTGGCGCCGTGGTGCACATGACCCACCAGGTGGTCGTCAAGAACATCGCCAAGACCGAATTCCTGCTGGGCCTGGCGGCCATGCTGGTCAATGCCATCGCCGCCGAGGGCCTGCAGCACATCCAGGAGAAGCTTGCCGAGATCTGGGTGAACCTGGAGACCATGCGCGCCTTCCTGCGCGCCGCCGAGGCCGATGCACAATTGGATGAGTGGGGCGTCATGCGACCGGCGTGGGATCCTCTGGATGCCGCGCGCAATCTGTATCCGCGTCTGTATCCGCGCATGGTCGAGATCATCCAGCAAATAGGTGCCAGCGGCCTGGTCGCCATGCCCAGTGCCGAGGATGTCACAGGTCCCTTGGCCGAGGATATCCGCCAGTACTACCAGGCAGCGCGCGCCGAAGCCTTTGACCGGGTCCCGATGTTCAGACTGGCATGGGATGTCGCGGTGTCGGCCTTCGGTTCACGCCAGGTCCTGTACGAGCGCTTCTTCTTCGGCGACCCGGTGCGCATGGCCGGTGCCCTGGTCACCGGGCACAATGCGCAGATCCAGCAGTATGCCGAGAAGGTGCGGGCCTTCGTGAAGGAAGGTCGGGACGAGTTGCTGGGGACCTGAAGCGAGGTTGGCCGCGCGGCGCTCACGGTGCGTCATTGGGTCGCGGTGTCGCGAGCTTTTCATCGTGGAATGCTGCCGCGCCGTCAAACAGATCCCCGTGAGAGTCGATGTGTCCGATCAGGCAGGCGGGAATGATGAAGGCCAGCAGCACGCAGTGGCTGTTCAGGTGCAGTACCGGAATCGGGCCCCGGGTGTCGATGCGATGAATCCCCGCATCGTACCAGCGAAAATCGTTGGCGGCGGGCAGGCCGGGATTCAGCGGATCCGTCGGCAGCAGGTAGCGGCTTGTCAGTGCACCCAGTTGCGCGGCAGAGCGTTTTTCCCGGTCCAGTTCCGCGGCCGCCGCCCCTTTGAGCGCGGCCGACCAGTCGGCCTGTGCGTCGGGGACCGCGGGCAGCGTGATGGCGGTGCCTGAATCCACAGGGGTCACCGGCGTGATCGACGGGGGTTTCAGCCGGCGCGGCGCGGCGACTCGTGGCGCTTGAGAGGCGTTGGGCTTGCGGACCTGATCGGCCGGCGCCCAATACAAGAGGGACGTGAACGCTTCAGGCGCGGACGGCAGCGGCACCTCCACGCGCCAAAACAGCCACAGCACCAGGCCATGCGCGGCAAGCAATATCAACACCGTCGTCATCCGTGACGCCTGACGCGTTGAATCGGACCCCATACCGCTCCCTCCGGGCGTACTTAAGAGGTACTGACCCTTGGCAGGTGAACTGGTTCCGCCACGGTTACAATGGACTCGCGGTAACAGGAGCAGCGCATGGCTGGCACGGCACAATCTGGTCGGTTAGGAAGAGTCTGGGCGGTGGCGATGACCATCGGGGCGCTGGCAGCTTTGCCGGCCTACGCGGCTGACCCCTGCGAGGGTTCAAATTGGAACGTGGCCCATGAACGCGCGGTATTTGCCACGCCGGCCGCGGCGATCAGCGCGGCGTCGGGTGCGGGTCCGGCCCCCGTGCTGGCCCTCGACAAACTGTATGACATCGCGCTGACACCGCAGGACAAAGTGCATTTTGTCCTGCCGCCGGAAAAGAAGGTGCTGGCTGACGGGGCCTATGCCGGGGTGGTGACGCTGCATATTCCGACGGCCGGTAAGTATCGGGTATCAATGAGCGATGGTTTCTGGATTGATGTCATCGCGGCGGGCAAGTTCCTGCCTACCGATGACTTCACGGGCATGCATGGTTGCCGCGCGCCGCGCCGCCAATACCAACAGTCCACGCGTTCAGGTCACGGTCACCGCGGCGCCTAAGTAGGTCGCGGCGCTGCCGTGAGTGCTTACCCGCGCGTCGTGGCGGTGTGCTCGCAGCGTTGGCGAACGCCCCCACTGTGGGGAGGGCTATCGCTTCAGCCGCGAGAGCAGACCCACCTTCCTGCACGACGGCCGCGCCCGCTCCATTGAAGAGGCCGTCTCGTGGCACGACGGTGAGGCGGCAGGAGTGCGTGAGCGATTTGAACATCTGCCGCGCGCGCAGCGTGAGCAGCTGTTGAAGTTCGTCGGCGCGCTGTAACGAATTACTGGCCGTTCCCACCGCTAACTGCGCTGGTCCGTGACGCGGTCCTCTGGTGACATGGTGCCCATCCTGTCACGGAGGCCGCACCCCATGATGTCGACCGCACGCTCCCCTTTGTTCTTCGCGCGCACCGTGGGTTGGTCGGTTGCGCTCCTGGCGCTGCCAACACTGTGCGTGGCCCAGGAGTCGCCGTTTTTGACCGGCGCAACTGCCTTGCAGTCAAATATTCTGGCGTGGATGACGCCCATCGCAATAATTTTGGTGATGATTCTCGGCGGAATGGCGATGGCCAACCGAATTTCTTGGGCTTGGTGTCTGTGCGCCATACTTGGAATCGCCATCGTGTTCGGCGCGCCTCAGATTGTAACGTGGGTTCGCTCACTGTTCGGAGTCTGAGGGTCCCATGACACAGAGCTCCTCAGGCTTCACCGCCGACACTCTGTTCGTGGGTGCCACGCGGCCACCCATGCGTTGGGGCGTGACCTACGCGGCGCAGATATTCAACCTGGTATTTACGCTGGAACTGTTCCTGGCCACTCGCAACCTGCTGGCATTGTTGCTGGCATTGCCGATTCATGGCATCAGTGCCTTGTTGTGCGCGCATGATCCGCGCTTCTTTGACCTGCTGCTGCTGTGGGCGCGCACGCGGCTGCCGACCTTGCTTGCCAGCGGCCGGTACTGGAAGGCCTCCAGTTATTGCCCCTTGGCGCTGTCACCCGGGCGGCGCCAACCGGACGCACCGACACCCTATACGGTGGTGGCGTCCCGGATGGAGCGCGCCTGAATGGGACTGTTCAGCGCAGCACGGATTCGGCGCGAGAGGCACACCTCGACCCAGGTGCCTTATCTGTCGCACGTGTCCGAGAACGTCATCAGTACGCGCGCAGGCGAGTACGTGCAGGTGTTCCGCCTGGGGGGGCTGGGATTTGAGACGGCGGATGACGCGCGCCTGAACAATTGGCACGAACGACTCAACGTGCTGTGGCGCAATGTCGCCAGTCCGCACATCGCCGTGTGGACCCATATCGTTCGCCGGCACGAGCGGATCACCGAAGCCGCGCTTGAGCCTGGTTTTGCGGGAAGCCTCAACAGTCGGTACCGGCGGCAGGTCGCCGGCGAGAGGCTCATGGTCAATGAGTTGTTTCTGACCCTCGTCTTTCGGCCGGTGGTGGGAGCGGCGCCCAATTTCCTGGCACGACTGCTGGCGGGATCACGTGCAGGCGGCAGCAACACGACCGAGGCCGTCGACGCCTGCGAGAAACTGGCAAGAACCGTCGCGGCATCGCTTCAGGACTGCGACCCCGAGCGACTCGGCCTGTACCGCACCGAGGTCCGGACTTACTCGCGGGTGTTGGAGTTCCTGCAGCTGTTGCTGGATGGGGAAGCCCAGGCGATGCCGTTGCCCCGGGCGCCGCTAGCGCAAGTGCTGGCGACGGCCCGCTGTCTGATCGGCAACGAATGCATCGAGTATCGGCAGGCCGCGGGTACCCGGGTGGCCGCGGTGCTGGGCGTCAAGGAATATCCGACTCCGACCATCGTGGGCATGTACGACCGTCTGCTGTCGGCACCGTTTGCGTTCGTCCTGACCCAGTCCTTCGCGTTCCTGTCCAAGGCTGCGGCGCAGGGTCTGCTGCAGCGTCAGTACAACCGCATGGTCAATGCCGGGGATTTTGCCGTCTCGCAGGCTCAGGAGCTGAAGCTTGCCCTGGATGCCCTCACCAGCAGCGAGTTCGTGATGGGCGATCATCATCTGACGCTGCAGGTGTTTGCCGACGCTATGGAAGATGGCAGTCAGGCCGAGCTGCAAAGACGCTTTCGCGCCCTCAATGACAACGTGGCAGTGGCCCGCAGCCTGTTGGCCGACTCGGGCATGGTGGTCGCCCGGGAAGATCTGGGACTCGAGGCGGCCTACTGGGCGCAGCTCCCCGCACATTTCAGCATGCGGCCCCGCAAGGCACCGATTACCTCACGCAATTTCTGCGCCATGGCGCCGTTCCACAATCACCCGGCGGGCAGGGCGACAGGTAATCATTGGGGTGAGGCGCTGGCCCTGCTCGTGACCAGCGCCGGCTCGGCCTATCATTTTTCATTGCACGCCAGTGATCCCAAGGATCCGGATGGCGGCGCCCGCAAGGACACCGGGCACACCTTGATCTGCGGACCGACCGGATCAGGGAAAACGGTATTCATCGGTTTTCTGCTGACCATGCTATTGCGGCAGGGGGCCACCCAGATTGTTTTCGACAAGGATCACGGCCTGGAGATCCTGGTGCGAGCGCTGGGTGGCCGGTACCTACCGCTGCGAAATGGGGTGGTCACGGGCTGCAACCCGCTGCAGTTGCCCGAGCATCCCGACAATGAAGCATTCCTGAAGACCTGGCTGCGGGTGCTGGCACGACCCGCTCCGGGACGAGCCCTCGCGGCCCGTGAGGAAGCGGATCTGGATCAGGCCCTGAAGGGGACCCTGGCATTGGAGGCGTCCGCGCGCTGCCTGTCGCGGCTGATCGAGTTCCTGGATCCCACCGAAGCTGAAGGAGTCCACGCGCGCCTGTCC
>DASZCK010000316.1:0-6335 GCA_035943195.1 Steroidobacteraceae bacterium | reverse complement strand
CGTGTATGCCGGGGAGCGCTCGCCACTGGTATTCGGCGAACCGGAGCCCTGGACGGCCCTGCTGATCCAGGCTCTGCAGTTGCAGCCCGCGGGTCATGCCGAGCAGGCCAGGAGCGCGCGTGCCGAGGCGCTCGAGCTGGCCCCGGCCACGGCCGGCACCCTGAACGGGAGCGCCTTTGAGTGGATCGGCGATGCCGATTCGCGCCTGGGGCCAGTATTCGAAGTACTTCTGAATGGCGCCTATTACTGGATACCGTTGCACCGCATCAGTTCAGTCAAATTCGAGGCGCCGGCCGACGTGCGCGACTTCGTGTGGATGCCCGCGACGTTCATCTGGAGCAATGGCGGCGAGGCGGTGGGCCTGATACCCGTGCGCTACCCGGACTCCGAGCACAGCACCGACCCGCAGATCCAATTGGCCCGCAAAACTGAATGGCAAGAGCTCGGCGGCGAGCAGTATGCAGGGCTCGGCCAGCGGGTGCTGGCTACCGACCAGGGGGACTTCGGACTGCTCGATCTGCGCGAACTCTCACTGGCTGCGGCCGGCTGAGTCGCTGATAGCACGCGGCAGCAGGCGGCTCTTTCCCAGATGGCCGACATCTCATTGCGTGAAAGACTGCAGCCGGCGCTGCTGGATCGACTTACCGACGAGGAGCGTCAGGTATTCGTGACGGAGGTCAGCGCGATCCATGAGCGGCTCGGTGCCGCAAACGTCACCGCAGCCATGATCACGAGCTGTCTGCACGCGCACGGTTTTCGCGCGATCGAAGACTCCACTGCCGCAAGCCATCCCACCGACGGCTCGCTGCGGCTGAAATTCACCTCGGTGGCGGGCAACATGCCGGCAGAGAAGATCCGGGCTCTGCAACTTGGGAGCCGGCCGGGCGGCGCCTGGGTGACGCTGGGCGACGTCGCGGATGTTCAGGTGCACGCCAGACCCAATCCGACGGTCGAGCCGGCGGAACGACGGCTGATTTCCATGCGGCGCCTGCGCGAGCTGGTGCAGCGCGATCTGGGCTGGCTACTCAACACTTCAAGTCTCGAGAGCACCGAGGACTTGGACGACTATCCGGAGATCCGCCGCTCGGTGTTGAATTTCGGCCTGCCGTCGCTGGCCGGCCGCGCCGCCTCGAGCATCGATGCCTCGCGGGCGGCGCAAAGTCTTGCCGAGGCCCTGCGGGCATTCGAGCCGCGGCTCACCCGGGTTACCGTGACACCGGATTTATCGGGCGACCGGATGGATGCGCGCACCCTGTCATTCAACATCTCCGGGGAGCTGTGGGGGCGTCCGGCGCCCCAATATCTGCAATTGCGCACGAGCCTGGATGTGGAGTCCGGCGATGTGAGCGTCGTCGACTCGGCCGGGTAGGTGGGCTATGGATCCGCGGCTGCTGCGCTACTACAACGAAGAACTGAAATTTGCCCGGGAGATGGGCGCGGAATTCGCCGCCGCCTATCCGCGCATCGCGGCGCGCCTGGGCCTCGAGGGCGACGTCGAATGCGCGGATCCCTATGTCGAGCGTCTGCTCGAAGGGTTCGCCTTTCTCGCGGCCCGCATTCAGCTGAAGCTCGATGCACGCCATCCGGACTTCACTCAGCATCTGTTGGAGATCATCTATCCGCAGTTCCTTGCGCCGCTCCCTTCCTGCGCGATCGTCGAGTTCAAGGCTGCCGCCGGCGACGATAGTCTCAAACAGGGCCTGCGCGTGGCACGCGGCACGACGTTGCGACCGCCGCTGGGCAAGGGGGGACGCACCGCCTGTGAGTTCCGCACGGCTCACGATTTGACGCTGTGGCCGGTGGAGGTGAGCGAGGCGCGCTATATCTCCGGCGCCGGCGCGCTGTCCACGCTGGCGGTTAGCGGCGCCACCGGTGCGCGTGCCGCCATTCGCCTGAAGCTGAAGACCCAAGGTGGGCTGGGTTTCGACAAATTACCCATCGAGCGACTGGTGTTCTTCATCAAGGCAGGCGGAGACATCGGCGCCAAGATTTATGAACAGATCACCGCCAACGCGGTGGGACTGGCGCAGCGGCCCGTGGGGGGTGCGGGCCTGCAGTTGTTGCCCGCCGGCGCCATCCGCGAGGTTGGGTACGCCGATTCCGAGGCATTGTTGCCGGTCGGCCGCAATACCTTCGGCGGCTATCGGCTGCTGCGCGAATATTTTGCGCTCCCCGAGCGCTACATGTTCTTTGCGCTGGCGGAACTGTCTGCTGTGCTCGCCAGCTCCAAGACCGAGGAAATCGAGCTGTTCATTCTGCTCGACCGGGCGCAGTCGGCGCTCGAAAACCAGCTTGACGCCACGCAGTTCAGACTCGGCTGCACGCCGATCATCAACCTGTTCTCGCGCGGCATCGACCGCCTGCACATCAGTCCTCGCGAAACCGAACACCACCTGGTTCCCGACCGCAACCGGCCGCAGGACTTCGAAATCTTTGCGCTCGAGTCGGTGAGCGCGATCAGCAGTGCCGCCGAGGTCTCAGTGCCGGCGCACCCCGCCTACTCGGTCGGAAATCGCAGTGCCGCCCACGGCACGAGTCTCTTTTACACGGTGCAGCGCCGGCCGCGGGTTTACTCAAGCAGCCAAGCCAGGACTGGGACTCGCACCAGCTATATGGGCAGCGAGTGGTTTCTGTCACTGACCGGCAACGCGGACACTCTGAAGGAGATTCACCAGCTTGATGCCCGGGCGCTGTGCACCAATCGGGACCTGCCGATACAGCTTGCCTTGGGCGGCGGTCGCAGTGACTTTCTGGTAGAAGGCGCTGCTGCGGTCGACTCGGTGCGCTGTGTGTCGAGTCCAACCTATCCACGCCCGGCGCCCGCCTTTGGCGATACTGCCTGGCACCTAATCAGTCATCTGTCGCTGAACTACCTGTCGTTGTTGGACTCTGATCCGGTCGCAGGGGCTACGCTGCTGCGCGACCTGCTGCAATTGTATGCCGATCCGGCAAATCCGGCGGTGCTGCGTCAGATCGAAGGCGTGCGCACCATCGCGCACGAGGCGGTGGTACGGCGGCTGCCGATCCCCGGTCCGATCACCTATGGACGGGGGTTGCGCATAACTGTGGGTCTGGAGGATGCGGCGTTCGAAGGTACTGGTGTCATGCTCCTGGGTAGCGTTCTCGAGCGGTTCTTTGCCGCCTACGTGACGATCAACTCATTTACACAGACGCGGATAGTCTCTCTGACGCGCGGCGAGGTGAAGGAATGGCCATCGAGACTGGGTCGGCGCCAGCTGATCTGACGCCGCTCGAAGACCAGGCCCGGTACTACACGCTGTTCGCGGCATTGCGTTGGCTCGAACAGCAGTACCCGGACCGGCCGCGGCTGGGCGAATCGCGGCGCGCGCAGGATGATGCGGTGCGTCTGCAGCAGATTCCGCATCTGGAATTCGCCGCCGCCGACGTGCAGGAACTGCGCATCAGTGGCGAGCGGCTGCCGGTGCTCGAGCAGTTTTCGTTCGGTGTTTTCGGCCCGAATGGGGCGCTGCCGCTGCACCTGACGGAATTCGCATTCGAGCGCCGCAAGCATTTTGCAGACCCAACCTTCAGTGATTTCGTCAATCTGTTCCAGCATCGGCTGATCAGCCTCTTCTATCGTGCCTGGGCCAATTCCGATCCGGCCTGCAGCGTCGATCGGCCGCATGCCGACCGCTTCCGCACCTACCTTGGCGCTCTGATCGGCATGGGCCAGGAGTCGGCGCGGAACCGCGACAGCGTTGATGACTATGCCAAGTTCTCGCGCGTGGGTGCGCTCGGGCCGCATGCCCGCAGTGCCGCCGGCCTGGAGGTGATGCTCGCCAGCTACTTCGAGGACCGCGTGGCGATCCGTCAGTTCGTCGGCGCGTGGCTGGAAATCCCTCCACCCGCGTACGGCCGGCTGGGCAATGCCATCACTGCAACGCTGGGTGTGAGTGCCGCGCTGGGGGCACACAGCTGGCAGTGTCAGCATCGGTTCGAGATCGTCATCGGGCCGCTGGATGCGGCGGAATTCGAACTGTTTCTGCCGGGCGGTGCGGGATTGAAGCGACTGCGCGATCTGGTATTCGGCTACACTAATGGCGAATGGAGTTTCCAGGTGCGCGTGCTGCTCAAATCAAGCAGCGTGCCGCGCGCACAACTGGGCCGAAACACCCGGCTCGGCTGGGTAGCCTGGATCGGTGGTCGTACGACGACCGCCAGCGACGTGGTGCTGAGCGGGGACGCACGCTCGGCCGCGTGAATTTCTCAAGAATTAAAGGGGGCTTTCGGTCATGAGCGACATAAGCAGAGTGGCGCTGTTCGGCAAGCTCAACAGTCTTGGCTACAAGGCGGTGGAGGGCGCGACGGTATTCTGCAAGCTGCGCGGCAATCCGTACGTGGAACTCGTCCACTGGTTCCACCAGATCCTGCAGCTGCAGAACTCAGACATCCATGCCATCGTGCGTGCCTTCAGTCTGGATGCCAGCAGACTGGCCCGCGACTTTACCGAGGCGCTCGATCGGCTGCCGCGAGGCGCCACCTCGATTTCCGATCTGTCCTCGCATTTCGAGGACGTCATCGAGCGCGCCTGGGTGTGGGCGACGCTCAAATACGGCGACGGACAGGTACGCACCGGGCACGTGCTGCTGGCGATGCTGAAGACTTCGAACCTGAAGAATGTGCTGCTCGGCATGTCGCGCGAGTTCGACAAGGTCAAGCCGGATCAGCTCGCCGACGATTTCGAGAAGATCGTCCTAAACTCGCCCGAATCGGCACTGCAGGCTGCGGACGGCTCCGGTCTTGGTGGGCAGACGCCGGGCGAGGCGAGCGAGGCGCTGGCGCCGGCGCAGATGGGCAAACAGGAGGCGCTGAAGAAGTTCACGGTGGACCTGACCGAGCAGGCGCGCAGCGGCAAACTTGACCCGATCGTCGGCCGCGACGAGGAAATCCGCCAGATCATCGATATTCTGATGCGTCGTCGACAGAACAATCCACTGCTCACCGGCGAGGCGGGCGTGGGCAAAACGGCCGTGGTCGAGGGTTTTGCGCTGAAGATCGCCAGCGGCGACGTACCCCCGCCGCTCAAGGATGTGAGCCTGCGCAGCCTTGATGTCGGCCTGCTGCAGGCCGGTGCGAGCATGAAGGGCGAATTCGAACAGCGTCTGCGCAGCGTCATCGAGGAAGTGCAGGCTTCTCCAAAACCCATCATCCTGTTCATCGACGAGGCGCATACGCTGGTGGGCGCGGGCGGTGCTGCCGGCACCGGGGATGCAGCCAACCTGCTCAAGCCGGCACTCGCGCGCGGCACCTTGCGCACCGTCGCCGCCACCACCTGGGCGGAATACAAGAAGCATATCGAGAAGGACCCGGCGCTGACCCGCCGCTTCCAGGTGGTGCAGGTGCCGGAGCCCTCGGAAGAAAAGGCCATCCTCATGATGCGCGGCGTCGCCTCGACGATGGAAAAGCATCACCGGGTGCAGCTTCTGGATGAGGCCATCGAAGCGGCCGTGCGACTCTCACACCGCTACATTCCGGCGCGGCAGTTACCCGACAAGTCGGTAAGCCTGCTGGATACCGCCTGCGCGCGCGTGGCGATCAGTCAGCATGCCGTGCCCGCGGAGGTGGATGACTGCCGCAAGCGCATCCAGGCCCTCGAAACCGAACTTGAAATCATCGCGCGCGAGACGGCAGTTGGTCACGACACCCGCGAGCGCGAGCGTCTGGCCAGCGAGAAGCTGGCGGGCGACAAGGAGCAGCTGGCGAAGCTCGAGGCCCGCTGGAACGCCGAGAAGGCCCTGGTGGAGCAGGTCCTCGCCATCCGCGCGCGGCTGCGCGCCCGGACCGGCAAGGTCGAGGGCGCCGCCGGTGCGCCCGCGACGGGCGCCGATGCGGCCGTGGCCGGGGCGCCGATGGCGGCTGCCGCGCCGGCGATGACCGATGCCGAAAGCGCCGAGCTGCTGACACAACTGCATGCGCTGCAGGGCGAACTGCAGGCGCTGCAGGGAGATCAGCCGCTGATTCTGCCAACCGTGGACCAGCAGGCGGTGGCGGCGGTGGTGGAGAGTTGGACGGGCATCCCGGTCGGCCGGATGGTCAAGAACGAACTCGAATCGATACTGAAGCTGCCCGATACCCTGGCGCAGCGGATCATCGGGCAGCGCCATGCGCTCGAGATGATCGCGCGGCGCATCCAGACCTCGCGTGCCAAGCTCGACAATCCCAACAAGCCGATCGGCGTCTTCATGCTCGCCGGGACCTCAGGCGTCGGTAAGACCGAGACGGCGCTCGCCCTCGCCGAAGTGCTCTACGGGGGCGAGCAGAACGTCATCACGATCAACATGAGTGAGTTCCAAGAGGCCCACACCGTCTCGACG
>DASZCK010000315.1:0-10349 GCA_035943195.1 Steroidobacteraceae bacterium | reverse complement strand
GCCGCGCTGCCGGCCGCACCGGCCGGGGCGTTCGCCAGGGTCTCGCTCGACGCATTGGCCGCGCTGCTCGCGAGCTCCGCCGCCTGTCCGGTCGAAGCCCGCTCAGGAGCGCTGGTTGCGTCCGCGCCGGCGGCGGGCGCTGCGCCCTGGGTGCTCGCCGGTGCGCCGCCGTTTCGCCCGCAGGCGCCGAAGCTCACCGCCAGCAGACCCAGAAGCAGAAGGGTGGATCGTTTCATTCGCAAGCTCCGTCTAGCGCATGCCCTGGACGTAGGCTGCGAGTTCCTTGATGTCGCTGGCGTTCAAACGCTTGGCGATGGTGGCCATCATTTCGCCGTTGCGACTGGTCGGCGCGCCCGGCTTGGCCCCGCTGTAGCGGGCGCCGCTGGCAAAATCGTTGAGCTGCTTGGCCACGTAATCGGCGAACTGGGCGCGCAGCTGCGGAAAATCGGCCAGCGTGTTGCCGCGGCCCACCGGACCGTGGCAGGCAGTGCAGGCCGGAATCTCCCGCGCCGGATCGCCAAAGCGATACAGGTTCTCGCCGGCCTGAACCATGGCGGCGTCGGCCTCGCCACCCACCGGCGTCTGGGCCTGGAAGTACACCGCAACGCTATCGATGTCCTTATCGCTGAGCATGCCGGCCATCTTCAGCATGTCCGGATTGACACGCACGCCGGACTTGAACAGCTTCAGCTGCTCGGCCATGTATGTCGCGTTCTGTCCGGCGATTTTCGGCCACTGCGTATTGGTGCTGTTGCCATTGGGGCCGTGGCAGGCTGAACAGGTCGCCGCCTTCTGCGATCCGGCCTCGACAGTGCCGTCGCCGAAGGGCGTACCCTGTCCCAGGGCATCCACCGCCGCAGCGGATTGGACCGCGGCACCCGAAATCACCATAAGGGTCGCGGCCAGGCCAATGCAACCTGCTTTCGTGAACGGCGACATGCTCATCCGGCTCCGCAAGCGTGAGAGGTCGCGAATTGTACACTACAGATCCACCGTACTTGAGGTCCCACGCGTGAGCCGGTTCCCCGATGTGAGTTTCATGCTCAGTGCCGCGGCCGGCGCCCAGTTTCCCGCTGACCACGGTGTGGAGATTGCCTTCGCCGGCCGTTCCAACGCGGGCAAATCATCGGCCATCAATGTCATCACCGCGCGCCACGGACTGGCGCGCACCAGCAAGACACCCGGGCGCACGCGCCTGCTCAACTTTTTCTCGCTCGGCGCCGACCGGCGCATCGTGGATCTTCCAGGCTACGGATTTGCGGAAGGACCGCGTGCCGAACGCGCAGGCTGGGAACCCCTCATCGATGCGCTGCGACCCCGGTCAAGCCTCACCGGGCTGTTCCTGGTGGTGGACAGCCGACGGGGACTCTCCGCCAGTGATCTGGAGCTCATCAATTGGGCCGACCCGGCGCGGCGACACATTCATGTATTGCTGTCCAAGTCGGACAAGCTGACGCGAACGGAGGGCATGAAAGCACGGGCGGTGGCGCTGGCGGCCCTGGGGGGTCAGGCCACGGTGCAGCTGTTTTCGGCTCTCCGGCGGGTGGGGGTGGAGGAGGCGCAGGATCGCCTGCAAAGCCTTCTTGAAAGCCAGGCGTCCGTCGGGGAAAATAAAGGGCCCCGGTGAACTCGATGAGCTCACCGGGGCTAGACAACCCGGAACAGGTCTCGTGAACCGGGTTACCCGCCCAGGGAGGGAAGCGGGGAGTGCTTGGGACACTCATGAAGTTGGATGCGGGCGCCACCCGAAAGTTCAACAGAATAAAGATTAAGAACTGTTGATCTTTCAGGTGGTTGCATTGCTACATGTTGTAACAGCGCAACGCCGCAAGACTGGCCTTCGTCGACAGCCCCTCAGTGGGCCTCGTCCCAATTGGCCCCCACGCCGGTATCGACTTTGAGTGGCACTTTCAATGGCAGCGCCTCGACCATGCGGGTGCGTACCTGCGCGGTCACTTCCTCCACGGCATCGGCGCGCACTTCCAGCACCAGTTCGTCATGCACCTGCATGATCAGCCGCGCGGGCGGCCTTTCACGTTCGCACCAGGCGTCGACGTTGATCATCGCCAGCTTGATGATGTCGGCCGCGGTCCCCTGCATGGGGGCGTTGATGGCACTGCGCTCGGAATATTGCTGCAGCTGGCGGTTGCTGGAACGGATGTCCGGCAGGTAGAGACGCCGGCCGCTCACCGTTTCGACGTAGCCCTCACTGCGCGCCCGCTCGCGGGTCTCATCCATGAACCGGCGCACGCCCGGATAGCGCGCGAAATAGCGGTTCACGTATTCCTGCGCGGCACCCCGATCGATGCCCAGCTGCCGCGCGAGGCCAAAGGGTGACATCCCGTAGATGAGGCCGAAGTTGATGGTCTTGGCGGTGCGACGCTGATCCTCGGTGATCGCGTCGGGCGCGACGTCGAAGACTTCCGCGGCGGTGGCTACGTGAACATCCAGGTCGGCCGCAAAAGCGGCCAGCAGGCCCGGATCACCCGACAGGTGCGCCATGATGCGCAGTTCAATCTGTGAATAGTCCGCCGCCAGCAAGACCGATCCGGCAGGCGCGATGAAGGCCTGCCGGATCTTGCGCCCCTCGGGCCGGCGGATCGGAATGTTCTGCAGGTTCGGATCCGTCGAGGACAGGCGTCCGGTCTGGGCCACGGCCTGGTGATAGGAGGTGTGCACGCGGCCCGTGCGGGTGTTGATCTGCTGCGGCAGTTTGTCGGTGTAGGTCGATTTGAGCTTCGCCAGGGCGCGGTAGTCGAGGACGATGCGCGGCAGCGCATGCGCGTCCGCGAGCTCCTCCAGTACGTCCTCGGCCGTGGACGGTTGCCCGGTCGGGGTCTTGCGCAAGACCGGTATCTGCAGTTTCTCGAACAGGATCTGCTGCAGCTGCCGGGGAGATTCGATGTTGAATTCCGTGCCCGCCTCCCGATGCGCCAGCACGAGGAGGTCCTTGAGCTCGACATCGATCATGCGGCTCTGCGCCGCGAGCAGTGCGCCGTCGATCAATACCCCGCGGTACTCCATGCGCGCGAGCACCGGCACCAGCGGCTGTTCGATCTCTTCGTACAGGCGTTCCAGCGCCGGCACGCTGTGCAGTTTCGCCGCCAGCACCTGGTGCAGCTGCAGGGTCACATCGGCGTCTTCGGCCGAGTACTCGGCGGCGCGGTCCACGGGGACCTGGTTGAAGGTCAGCTGCTTTGCGCCCTTGCCGGCGACGTCCTCGAACTTGATGGTCCTGATACCGAGGTACTTCGCTGCCGTAGAGTCCATGTCGTGCCGGGTGGCCACGCTGTTCCAGACATAGGACTCGAGCATGGTGTCGTAGCGCATGCCCCGGATATGGATGTCGTAGTTGGCCAGCACGTGCGCGTCGTACTTGAGATGTTGGCCGAGCTTGGGCAGGTTCGGATCCTCCAGCAGCGGCTTCAGCGCCGCGAGCACCCGCTCGCGGGGCAGCTGGTCGGGCGCGCCGGCGTAGTCGTGCGCGAGCGGCACGTAGGCGGCGACACCGGGCTCGATGCAGAACGATACGCCGACGATCTCGGCGTTCATGTAATCCAGGCTCGTGGTTTCGGTGTCGAAGGCGAACAGCGGTGCGACGCGCAGCTTGGCGAGCCAGCCTTCCAGCTGCTCCCATACAGTAATGGTCTCGTAATGGCGCGCCGGTGGCGGCGGCAGCGCCTCCGCGCCGGACGCGGCCGGCGCACTCGCAATGCCCGCCGTACTTGCCGGCGGTGCGCTGGGGTCGGTGCCACCGTTCAGCTGGCGCAGCAGCGAACGCAGTTCATAGCGCGTGTACAGTTCCTGCAGTTGCGCCGTATCGACGGGCTGCGGCTTCAGATCATCCAACGTCAGTGGCAACTCGACGTCGGTCTGCAGCGTCGCCAGCTTGCGCGACAGCGCCAGGGTCTCAAGTCCGGCGCGCAGGTTTTCGCCGACCTTGCCCTCGATTTCCGCGGCATGCGCGATGATGCCGTCGGCGGTCAGATATTTTTCGAGCCACTTGGCGGCAGTCTTCGGCCCGACCTTCGGCACGCCGGGGATATTGTCCGACGCATCGCCCACCAGTGCGAGGTAGTCGACGATCTGTTCCGGCCAGACGTCGAACTTGGCCTTCACGCCCGGGCGATCCAGGTGGGTGTTGGTCATGGTGTTGACGATGGTGATGGCCTCGTTCACCAGCTGCGACATGTCCTTGTCCCCGGTGGAGATGATCACCTTGTGACCTTGCGCCGCAGCGCGGCACGCCAGGGTGCCGATCACATCGTCGGCCTCGACCCCGGTGATCCGCAGCAGCGGCAGCCCCTGGGCCTTGAGGATCGCGAGCAGCGGTGCGATCTGTGAGCGCAGGTCATCCGGCATCGGCGGGCGGTGCGATTTGTAGGCCTCGAACAGGTCATCGCGGAAGGTGCGCCCGGGCGCATCGAAAACCATGACCAGTTGCGCCTGTGCAAAGTCCTGCGTGAGCTTCACCACCATGTTGAGCACGCCGAGCATCGCGCCCGTGGCTTCGCCCGCGGCATTGGTCAGGGGCGGCATGGCGTGGAAGGCCCGGTACAGATACGAGGAACCGTCGACCAGGACCAGCGTGGTTTTGCTCATGAGGGGAGTTTGTGACATTAAGTCATGGCGGGGGGCGAATTATATAGTCACTGTCAACGAGCGGGTCGCGTGCCGCGCTGTAGGATTACAGCGCTGCCAAAGGAGGCCCGCCTCGCATGCGTGATGCCACCGCCGCCATTGCCGCCAACCGTTTCGGGCTCGGTGCTCGCCCGGGCGAACTCGAGGCGTGTGCCGCGGATCCGCGCGCCTGGCTGGGTGCCCAGCTCAAGGGGCCGCCGCCGCTCATCCAGGATCCGGACCTGCAGAGCAGTGCGGCCATGATCAGGGCCCTCGACAAGGTGCGGGCGCAGAACCGCCTGCTCAAGGCCGGCAATGCCGACAACCAGGCGGCCGGCCCTGAGGCGAAGCAGGCGGTCCTCAATGCAGTGTTCAAGCTGGGGGCGATCTACCGGCCGGCCTACGTGCACGAAGTGACGGCAAGATTGCGCCTGGCGGCCGTCACCGAGCGGCCTTTCTTGGAACGCATCACGCAGTTCTGGAGCAATCATTTCGCGGTGTCCGTGGACAAGGCCATCGTGCTGGGCGTCGCGGGCAGTTATGAGCGCGAGGCGATACGGCCCAATGTGCTGGGTTCCTTCGCGCAGCTGCTGCTGGCTGTGGAGAGCCATCCGGCGATGCTCCTGTACCTGGACAATTTCCGCTCGGTGGGTCCGGACTCGCTGGTCGCGGGACGCACGCAGGAACGCGCCGGCCGGGCACTCGGTATCAATGAGAATCTGGCACGCGAAATCATGGAGCTGCACACGCTGGGCGTGAATGGCGGCTACACCCAGGCGGATGTCACGGCCTTCGCCAAGGTGATCACGGGTTGGTCGATCGGCGCCATGGGTCAGGGCATCACCGAGGGCGGAACCCCCGGAGAGTTCATGTTTCGCACCAATATCCACGAGCCCGGTGCCCAGAGCATCCTGGGCAAGCGCTATACGCAGGAGGGCGAGGCTCAGGGCCGCTCGGTGCTGCTGGACCTGGCGCGAAATCCCGCTACCGCGCAGCACATCGCGACGCAACTGGCGCGGCATTTCATCGCCGATGAACCGCCACCGCAGGCCGTCGCACGCCTGGCCCGGGTGTTCAGCGCCAGTGATGGAGATCTGCCCTCGGTGTATCGCGCCCTGATAGCCGAAGAGGCCGCGTGGATGCAGCCGCTGGCCAAATTCAAGACACCGAATGACTACCTGGTTTCGGCCTATCGCGCGCTCGAACTGCCGATCGACAAGCCGTACCAGGTAGCGCCGCTGTTCGCGAACCTCGGCCAGCGCGTCTGGTCGCCGAACTCGCCGGCGGGCTGGCCTGACCGCAGCGCCGACTGGGATGGCGCCTCGGCGCTGATGCAGCGCCTGCGCTGGGCGGATGAGATCGGCCAGCGCGTCGGCGCCAGTGTGAATGCGGCGCAGCTGGCGCCACGACTCCTGGGCAGCACACTGGGCAACGAGACGCGCGCGGCGCTCGCGCGCGCGGCCAGCGCCGCCCAGGCGGTGACCCTGTTGCTCGCGGCACCTGAATTCATGCGGAGATGATCATGGACACGAGGCTCATGAAGCGACGCGGATTCCTCAAGGCGGGGGCGCTGGCCGCGGGCGGCGCACTACTGAATACGCGCCTGTGCTTCGCCGGCAGCGGCGCTGATGCGCGGCTGGTGGTCATCATCATGCGCGGTGCGGTCGATGGCCTGGCGGCCGTGCCACCCTATGGCGATCCGGACTACGCGCGCCTGCGCGGCAGCCTCGCCATTGCGGCGCCCGGTACGGCCGATGGCGCGCTGCGCCTCGACAACCTGTTCGGTCTGCATCCGCAGTTCGCCTTCCTCATGGAATCATTCAATGCCGGTGAGCTGGCGGTATTTCAGGCGATGGCCACCCCATACCGCGAGCGTTCGCATTTCGACGGCCAGGACGTACTGGAAAGCGGGGTGCTGGTGCCACACGCCTCGCAGACCGGCTGGCTGAATCGCGCGCTGGCGAGTGCCCCGGCGGCGCACACCGGCGAGCGCGGCGTGGCGCTGGGGTCAAATGTTCCGCTGATGATGCGCGGTCCGGCGGCAGTGGCCTCCTGGGCCCCCACCAAGCTTGCCGAACTGGACGAGGATACCCTGCAGCGCATTGCGGATCTGTACTCGCATGATCCGCTGTTGGGGCAGCGGCTCAGCGCCGCGCAGAGCGCCGATGCGATGGCGGCCGATCAGTCGCCGGGGATGGCGGGCGGCGGCGTCAATCGCTACGGGGAGGTGATCCGGGCAACGGCTGGCTTCCTCGCCAATGATGCCGGGCCGCGCGTGGCGGTGTTCGATACCACCGGTTGGGACACGCATGCCAACGAGGGCGGCGCGCGCGGTCAGCTGGGCAACCGGTTCGGGGCGCTGGATTCGGCGCTGCGCACCCTGAAGACCCAGCTCGGGCCGACCTGGCGGCACACGGCGGTGCTGGCCGTGACCGAGTTCGGTCGCACGGCGGCGGTGAATGGCACCGGCGGCAGTGATCATGGCACCGCCACCGCGGCGTTTCTGCTGGGCGGCGCGGTGCGCGGCGGACGTGTGATCTGTGACTGGCCGGGATTGGCGTCCGCGCGTCTCTACCAGCAGCGGGACCTGGCGCCGACCCTGGACATCAGGGCGGTGCTCAAGGGCGTACTGATCGAGCATCTGTCCATCGCGCCGGCCGCCACCGCCCTGGTATTTCCGGACAGTTCCACGGTGCGCCCGCTGCGGGACCTGATTCGCGCCTAGCTGCGGGCCACGGTGAAAAGTGTCGAATTGTAGGTTCCGTCCGGCAGCAGTGCGCCAGCGCTGGGCCCTATGCTGCCCGCATGTCCCTCCCCAGCATCGCGCCCCTGGTGCGACCGTGGATTCTTATCGCCACGGATGCGAAATGCGCCCTGCGCGAGCAGCTGATGCGCAAATTCCCACTCGCTTACGAAATCCTGTTCACCCCCGGCAATCTCGATGAGCGGCTGTTGGCGGCCATCGCCGGCCATCGCCGGCTCAAGCGTCTGCTGGATCAGCCGGCCCTCGCCGCCCTGCGCGCGGACCATCCCGAAATCCTGTACCGGCCGTATCGCCGCTACCTGGCGCGCAGCTTTGGCAAGAGCCGCCGCCGCGCGGCCCTGTTGCATCACTACTCCCGTGTCGGAGCCTGCGTCGGCGATACGTTTTTCCAGCACCTGCTGCAGCACCGGCCGTGCCTGTGGCAGCAGCAGCTGGGCGCGGCACATTTCGCCATCCGGATTTCCTTTGCGCCGGCCCTGCACCACGAGGGCGATCTGCAGCTGATCTTCCTGGTCGACTCGCAGCCGCTGTACTATCTGGCCTTCAGCATCACGCCCGGATGGCTCGTGGACTGCGGGGCCGCGGACGCATTGCTGATTGCCCGCGTCCAGGGCGTGACCGGCAACTTCGAGGCCATCCGACGTGCCACCAAGGCGTGCCGGGACGTGACGCCGCCGGCACTGCTGATGTCTGCCGTGCAGGGCATCGCGAGTGCCTTAGAGGTCCAGGTAATTGCCGGCGTCAGAAACCACGAGCAACTCACGGCGAACGTCGACGCCGAGCGCAACGTGCGCTTCGACTACGATGCCTTCTGGGCCACCTACGCCGGCAGCGAGTCGCGGGCTTTCCACCTGATTGGATTGCCGGTAACGCAAAAGCCGCTATCGCAGGTCACCAGCGCGCACCGGCGCAGGACGCGCCTCAAGCGGCAGTTCAAGCGTCAGGTCGCAGAGGCCGCCGAGCAGTCGTTTCGCGCCATGCTCAAACCGCAGCAGACCAGCCGACCCTGCAGGCCGTCAGAAGGCAGCCAACCGCTGAATGAACCAGAAGGCGGCGGGGACACCCAGCCCATACCCACCGATCACGCGAGCGTGCTGCTGCAGTACCGTGGCGAGATTGTTCATGCCGCTGACCATTAGCGCCCACCGCAGCAGACAGGCGACACTGAGCAACGCGCCGATGAAGAGGATCTGGCCGATCTCCACTCCGCAATTGAAGCAGAACAATCCCACGGCCAGTTCCCGCGTCGGCAAGCCGGCTTCGCGCAAGGCTGCGGCAAAGCCGAATCCATGCAATAGGCCGAATGAGGAGGCGACCAGAATCGGATAGCGTCCGGCCAGACCCTCCGGGTGTGGACGGGCGATCTCATAGGCCAGAAACAGGATCGACAGCGCAATGGCAGCCTCCACCGGCGGCTCCGGCAGCACCACCAGGTTCAGCGCCGACAACGACAACGTGATGGAGTGCGCGAGGGTGAACCCGGTGATGGCCAGCACCACGCGGCGCCGGGTGCGGGCCAGGATGAGCAGCCCGGTGACGAACAGCAGATGGTCGATTCCCGTCCATATGTGCCGGACGCCGAGTTTGAGGTAGCCGGCGGCCACGTCCCACGTGCTGGGCGTCCGTGGCACCGTCCACGCCAACACATCCGGCGGTAACAGCTGTGTGATGACCTGGCCGTCGATCCGGCTGAGCCGGAATAGCGTCGGTAACGCCGGATTGTAGACGCGGTAGGTCACCTTGATGGTCCTGCCCTCGAGTCCTCCCCGACACTGGACCGCCTCGTTTTCCGCTCCGTCCGTGTCAAGCCCGCGGGTGTCATCATTAATGACGCGACACCCGGCCGGCCACAGCACCGTCACCCGATTCTCAATGGGCAGCGTCGGAGGAACGCGGACTCGTGCCGTATAGAGGGTGGCAGCCTGTTCGGTGATGTTGATCGACAGCGGCCGCGCATCGTGCGCGGCGAGCGGCGCTGCAAATCCCAGGATGGCGAGGACGCACAGGTGCCGAATTGCGGCTGAGGCTTTCACGGAGTGATGTCCTTCAGCTTCACCTTGAAGCGCGCGACCAGGTCGGCCACGGCTTTGTCGCGCTGGGACTGCAGCGCGTCGCGCAGCAGGTCGTCCCTGACCTGCACAGTGATGTCCGCAAGCGCGGGCAGATGAGCCGGTGTATGCGCGGTCACCAGTACCAGATGGTAGCCAAACTGGGATCTGAGCGGCCCGTACCAGGTGTGCACGGATGGCTCAAGCTTCACGATGGACTCTTCGAACTGGGGGCCGAACTGTGCCTTGATGAAGTCAGTGTCGCGCCCGACATAATTCTGCTGGTAGGGAAAACGGTCCCCGTAGGCCGGCGCATCATTGAAGCCCGCCTTGTTCACCGTGAGCTGCCGTTTGAGGTCCTCGGCAATCGCCGCCGCGCTTTTCGGCCGTCTGATCGCCTCATCGACGAACACCTGCGTGAAGGTCAGAGCGGGAATGACCTCGTAACGCTCCCGGTGGGCCAGGTAATAGGCCTGAAGCTGCGCTTGCGTCGGCGCAAACGACTCGCTGGCGGCATCATCCAGCAGGTACAGGATCTTCTGCACCACGCGCCGCCGGATGACATAGTCGCCTTGCGACAGTCCCATGGCCTGGGCCTCGCGGTACAGCGCCTCTTCCTGCACGTATTTGTCGATGAGTTCCTGCTTCGCCGCCCGCGGCATGGCATCGAACTGGGCATTGAAGTACTGGGGCTGAAACGCCGCCGACTGGTATTGCAGGAATGCCAGCAGGCCCGATCGATCGACTTCGATCGTCCTGTCATCGGCGGCTGCCCGCGAGTTTCCTGCCAGTGCGTAGTAGGCCGCAAACAGTAATCCGCCCACCGCCAGGAAGTGCAGCAGTGGATCGCGAAGCAGGCGCCTGATCGGCATCACGTTCCGGGCGTCGGCGAATACCAGATGGGCGAGGAATACGCC